>CAYTJT010000319.1:0-3788 GCA_964438105.1 uncultured Rhodothermales bacterium
GGTAGCCGTTCGCCCCGTGGATCTCGACGCCGTCGAACCCGGCCTCGCGGGCGAGCCGGGCGCCGCGCCCGAACTGCCCGACGACGTCGGCGATCTCACCGGGCGTGAGCGCGTGCGGCGTCTCGAAGTCGACGAACTGGAAGTCGGGCGTCATCGCTTTGCCGGTGGCGGGGAGGGCGGACGGCGCGACGGGGAGGGCGCCGTCGTGGTACGACGAGTGCGAAACGCGGCCGACGTGCCAGAGCTGGAGCACGATGCGCCCGCCGACGGCGTGAACCAAGTCCGTCACCTCGCGCCACGCGTCGACGTGCTCGCTCCGGTAGATGCCGGGCGTGTCGGGGTAGCCCTGCCCGCGCGGGTCCACTTGGGTGGCTTCGGCGATGAGGAGGCCGCCCGAGGCGCGCTGCGCGTAGTAGGTCGGGGCGAGGCGGTTCGGGACGGTGCCGGCGTGGCGGCTGCGCGTGAGCGGCGCCATCACGACGCGGTTGGGCAGGCGGAGCGGGCCGAGGTCGAGCGGGGAGAGGAGCTTCATGGGAAGTGTAGGCAGTGGAGGGAACGGCGGCTAAACGCTTGTTGCAACAAGTAAGTTCTCACGTGTGCCCTTTTACTCCGAATCCACAGCCCGCCGCTCTGCGTTCTCTATCTTCTGGAAGCGATTCCGAAGTCTATCTGCCACCTCCCGCGCCTGTCCGATGGAAACCACCGCGTACACCCCGCAGCACCCGATCCGCTTCGTCACCGCCGCCTCGCTCTTCGACGGCCACGACGCCTCGATCAACATCATGCGGCGGATCCTGCAAGCCTCCGGCGCCGAGGTCATCCACCTCGGCCACGACCGCTCCGTGCTCGAAGTCGTGAAGACGGCGATCGAGGAGGACGCGCAGGGCATCGCGATCTCGTCGTACCAGGGCGGCCACGTCGAGTACTTCAAGTACATGGTCGACCTGCTTCGCGAGCGCGACTGCGCGCACATCAAGGTGTTCGGCGGCGGCGGCGGCGTGATCGTGCCGGCCGAGATCGCCGAGCTCGAAGCGTACGGCGTCGCGAAAATCTTCTCGCCCGAGGACGGGATGCGGCTCGGCCTGCAGGGGATGATCAACCACATGCTCCGCGTCTGCGACTTCCAGACGGTCCACGTCCTCGACGGCAAGGTGCAGAACCTGATCGAGAGCGAAGCGCCGAGCCGCGAGCCCCGCGCGATGGCGAAGCTGCTCACGGCCGTCGAGCGCGATCTCGTGGAGGACACCGAGATGCTGTTCGACCCCGTCCACGCCGGGATGGGCGGCGACGGCGCGCCCGACAACACGCCGATCACGGCGCCGGTCTTCGGCATCACCGGGACGGGCGGCGCGGGCAAAAGCACGCTCACCGACGAGCTCGTCCGCCGCTTCCTCGCCGACTTCCCCGACCTCCACATCGCCGTGCTCTCCGTCGACCCGACGCGGCGGCGGACGGGCGGCGCGCTCCTCGGCGACCGCATCCGCATGAACGCGATCTACGGCGACAGCGCCGACCGCGTCTATATGCGCTCGTTCGCGACCCGGCAGGCGCACCGCGCCACGAGCCAGGCCCTCGAAGAGTCCATCGGGTGCTGCCGCGCGGCCGACTTCGACCTCATCATCGTCGAGACCGCCGGGATCGGGCAGTCGGACACCGAGATCGCCGAGCTCGTCGACCTCTCGCTCTACGTGATGACGCACGACTTCGGCGCGCCGACGCAGCTCGAAAAGATCGGGATGCTCGACGTGGCCGACGTCGTCGCGCTCAACAAGTTCGAGCGGCGCGGCTCCGAGGACGCCCTGCGCGATATCAAAAAGCAGGTGCAGCGCAACCGCGCCGCGTTCGACCGCAGCCCCGACGCGATGCCGGTCTACCCGACGATGGCGTCGCACTTCAACGACCCCGGCGTCTCGCGCCTCTACCTCGCGCTCCTCGACCGGCTGAATGAGCAGTACGACTTCGGCCGCGAGAGCACGATCTACGACGCCGACGGGCTCCCCGCCGTCGACCCCGGCGAGCAGGCGGTGATTCCGCCGAAGCGGCAGCGCTACCTCGCCGAGATCGCCGAGTCGTGCCGCGACTACCGCAGCTACGCCGAAGGCCAGGTCGCGATCGCCCGGAAGTGGGGGCACGCGACCGGCGCGCGCGCCCAGGTCGAGGAGTGGCAGCCCGAGGACCGCGAGCAGCTGGCGAGCCGCCTCGACGAGATGGCGGCGTATTGGTGGGACAAGCTCGACGGGCGCAGCCGCCACATCTTGGAGAACTGGGACGACCTCGCCGCGAAGTACAAGCGGGACGAGCTCGTCTACACCGTGCGGGGGCGCGAAATCCGCCAGCCCCTCACGCACAAGACGCTGAGCGGGACCGCCGTGCCGCGCGTCGCCCTCCCGCGCACCGAGGACCCCGGCGAGCGGCTCCGCTACGCCCTGCTCGAAAACCTCCCCGGCTACTTCCCCTTCACCGCGGGCGTCTTCCCGCTCAAGCGCACGGGCGAGGACCCGACGCGGATGTTCGCGGGCGAGGGCACGCCGGAGCGGACGAACCGCCGCTTCCACCTCGTCAGCCTCGGGATGCCCGCCAAGCGGTTGTCGACGGCGTTCGACAGCGTCACGCTCTACGGCCGTGATCCCGACGAGCGGCCCGACATCTACGGCAAAGTCGGCAATGCGGGCGTGAGTATTTGCACGCTCGACGACATGAAGAAGCTCTACTCCGGCTTCGACTTAGCGAACCCGAAGACGAGCGTGTCGATGACGATCAACGGCCCCGCGCCGACGATCCTCGCCCTGTTCATGAACACGGCCGTCGACCAGCAGGTCGAGGCGTTTCTGAAGGGCGAAGGCCGGTGGGACGAGGCCGACGCCGCGATCGCCGACCGGCTCGGCGGCGACCGGCCCGTCTACACCCCGTACGAATCGGACGGCTTGCCCGAAGGGCATGACGGTAGCGGGCTCGGCCTCCTCGGTTGCACCGGGCAGGACCTCGTCGACTGGGGCGTGCTGGAGCAGAGCGAGTACGACCGCATTCGCGCCGAGACCCTCGAGGTGGTGCGGGGGACGGTGCAGGCCGACATCCTCAAAGAGGACCAGGCGCAGAACACCTGCATCTTCTCGACCGAGTTCTCGCTGCGCTGCATGGGCGACGTGCAGCAGTACTTCATCGACCACGACGTCCGCAACTACTACTCCGTCTCGATCTCCGGCTACCACATCGCCGAGGCGGGCGCGAACCCCATCACCCAGCTCGCGCTCACGCTCTCCAACGGCTTCACGTACGTCGAGTACTACCTCAGCCGGGGGATGGACATCGACGCGTTCGCCCCGAACCTCTCGTTCTTCTTCTCGAACGGGATGGACGCCGAATACAGCGTGCTCGGCCGCGTCGCCCGGCGGATCTGGTCCGTCGCGATGCGCGACCGTTACGGTGCGAACGAGCGTGCGCAGAAGCTGAAGTACCACATCCAGACGAGCGGCCGGAGCCTGCACGCTCAGGAGATCGCCTTCAACGACATCCGCACGACGCTGCAGGCCCTCGTGGCGATCTACGACAACTGCAACAGCCTCCACACGAACGCCTACGACGAGGCGATCACGACACCCACCGAGGAGAGCGTCCGCCGTGCCATGGCCATCCAGCTCATCATCAACCGCGAGCTCGGCCTCGCCAAGAACGAGAACCCGATCCAGGGCGCCTACGTCATCGACGAGTTGACCGACCTCGTCGAAGAGGCCGTGCTCGCCGAGTTCGAGCGGATCAACGACCGCGGCGGCGTGCTCGGCGCGATGGAG
>CAYTJT010000320.1:0-148 GCA_964438105.1 uncultured Rhodothermales bacterium
GCGAGGTAGGCGTTCCACTCGGCGTAGTGCGCCCACTTCTCGGGCAGCTCGTCCTCGGGGTAGATCGCCTCGACGGGGCACACCGGAACGCACGCATTGCAGTCGATGCACTCGTCGGGGTGGATGGCGATGAAGTTCGGCCCGACAT
>CAYTJT010000320.1:222-3736 GCA_964438105.1 uncultured Rhodothermales bacterium
AGGGCTCGGCGACGACGTAGGCCATAAGCACGAGATAGATTTAGAGGACGAATGCTGTTCGGCACCCCGGTCGGTGCCTGAGCCGGGTCACGCGGCGACCGGCTCAGGCACCAGCCGCGCGGTAATGCCGAGGGCCTCGTTGGTCTTGCGGATGGACACCGCCCCGTCCCCCTCGATTTCCGCAAGGGCACGGATGGCGTCGATGGTCTCGGGGATGACGATGGCCTGGTTGTCGACCATGTAGGCGTAGAACGCCTCGTCGCCCTGCACCGTGAGCATGTCCTCCCAGACGGCGACCTCGTAGAGGTTGTCGTGCGGGCGGCCGAGGTCGGCCATGAGCTCCTTGACGGTGTTGAGCGCTGTCAGTCCGTCGGCCATGCGGATGAAGGCGATGCGCGACGAGGTGCGGAAGGCGTCGAGCACCTCGTCCTTCGAGGCCTCGCGCGTGAGCTGGACCGTCCAGTAGTGGAGGTGGGCGAGCGTCTCAGGCACCTTCACAGCCATCGTCACCACGTCGAGGTCGGGGTCCACGGTCTGGGCGTCGGGTCCCTGGTGGCTCGGAATCTCAGGCTCGGGGACGAGCGTGTTCATGATGCCGCCGAGGTGGCTCTCCCACGGGTCGGTGGCGCGGCGGAGGAGCGTCCCGCGCGCCCGCTTCAGGAGCCCGGCCCGTTTGAGCGCCGAGAGCGTGCGGACGGTCGAGGTCGTGTTGCACGAGACGACGCGCGTGCTCTGGCGGCCGAGGGCGGTGTCGTAGTTGTTCTCGGCGGTGAACGAGTGCCCGGTGACGGCGTGCTTCTCGCCGCCCTGCACGATGAACTTGATCCCGCGCTCGCGGTAGCGCTCGACGTTGCCGGCGGCCACCTTCTTCGGCGTGCAGTCCACGACGAGGTCGGCGTCGTCCAGGAGGTCTTCGAGGGTGCCGGCGGGGTCGAGGTCGGCGTCGTCCATCGCGCGGACGTGCTCGGGCGTGGCCCCGTAGAGCGGGTAGCCCTTCGCGCGGGCGACGGTGACGCGCCAGTCCGTCGCCACATCGGCGACGCCGGCGAGGGTCATATCGTCCTGTGCTGCCACGGCGTCGGCGACGCGCTTGCCGATGACGCCGTAGCCGTTGACGGCGACGCGGACGTTCTGTGAGTCAGTCATGGGGATTCCTCTCGGTGGGTTGGAGTGGTGGATGAAAACGAATGGGGGTCACAGCCGGCCGCGACGCCAGAGCGCCCAGGCGAGGCCGAGGACGAGGACGGCGGCGAGGGGTTTACGCTTCAGGGTCGGTAGGGCGCATGGCTCCGCCCTCGTTCTCCCACCGCTCGACGGCGCGGAGGAGGGTCAGGTCCGTGGCCGCGCGCTCGCCGTCGTCGTCGCGAACCCGGAACCGCACCCGGTCCCCGGCAGCCGGGGCGTCGATGCCGCACGCGCGGAGCGTGTCGGAGCGCACCGTGCACGGAGGCGCACCGTCGTCGTCGGAGATGAGGCCGATCCCGCGTTCGGCGTCGAACCACTCGACCGTGCCCGTCGTGTGGGTGGCTTGCTCTTCGGTCGTAGGCATCGCTTTTCTCGGTTGGCGTGTGGCTGGATGGCGGTGTAGGTCGCGGCCCCCTCCCCTACCGGGCGAGGTAGCCGCCGTCAACGGGGACGTAGGCTCCGGTGATGAACGAGGCCTCGGGCGAGCTGAGCCAGGTGACGAGCGCGGCGACCTCCTCGGGCTCACCGAGCCGGCCGATGGGGTGGCTGGCTACGAGCGCGTCGAGTGTGGCTTCATCGTCCTCCAGGTCCGCGATCATCGGGGTCCGGATGAAGGCGGGTCCGACGGCGTTGACGCGGACGCCCTGCGCGCTGTATTCGAGGGCGGCGGTCTTCGTGAGGCCGACCACGCCGTGCTTGGCAGCGACGTAGGCCGGGGCCGTCTCGAACCCGACCTGCCCGAGGATCGAGGCCACGTTGACGATGGCCCCGCCCCCGGCCTCCAGGAGGGCCGGGATCTCGTACTTCATGCAGTAGAAAACGCCCGAGAGGTTGACGCCGAGCACACGCTGCCACGCCTCGACGGGGTAGTCGGCCGTCATCGCCTGCTCGCCCCCGATGCCCGCGTTGTTGCAGGCGATGTCGAGCCGCCCGTAGGCTTCGACGGTGCGGCGGACGAGGGCCTCGCAAGCCTCGGGGTCCGACACGTCGGCCCGCACGAACGTGGCCTCTCCCCTGCCCTCCTCGATCTGGCGGACGGTCTTCTGTCCTCCTTCCTCGTCTACGTCGGAGACGAGGACGCGCGCGCCGGCATCGGCGTAGCGCTGGGCGATGGCCCGGCCGATGCCGGAGGCGGCTCCGGTGACGAGGGCGACGGCTTCTTCAAAGGGTTTCATGGCGGATAGATGTTGAGAAGGTGGAGAGGGATCGACCCGACGTGGTCGGGAACTACGAGGGCGGGGCGTAGAGGCCGCTCTGGGCCGCATGGGCAGGCCCGGTCGCAGCCGGGGTCCCCCACCGGCGGTAGAGCGCGTTGTAGACGAGGGCGAACCCGCCCCCGAGGTAGACCCCCCACAGGAAGCTCTCGACCAGCCCCAGCAGGAAGCTGCCGAAGCCGATCCACTCGAACGCCGGGAGGACGATCTCGAGGAACTGGTGCATGTGGACGCTCTCGGGCGTGATGAGTCCGTAGGCGATGCAGAGGAGGTAGCTCAGCGTCGTGAACAGGGCAGCGGCCCAGGTGGTGAGGCGGAGGTTCAGCATGGCGGTTTCGGTCGGATGAACGGAGGGGTGGGTCAGTGCCGGTGCCTGGTAGGCTCGTCGGAGGGCGGCGGAATGCTGTCGTGTGCGCCATGTCCGCCGTGGCTATGGCCGCCGTGCCCGTGGCCGAACAGGTGCATCGCGATGAAGGCGATGAAGAGGAGTACGAAGAACCAGTTTTCAGCGAGCCAGTCCATGTCGGGGTACGGAGTGGTGGGTGGAGAGCGAGTCTGCCGGAAGCGGTGGGGCCTCGGGGTCGAGGAGGGCCGCGAGGGCGGTGCGGTGGGCGCGGACGACGCGGGCACCGGCCGCGACGCACTCGCGCCGGGCGCCGAAGTCGAGCGTGTCGATGGTGCGGCGGAAGGCAGGGCGTAGCACGAGGTCGGCCTGCTCGAAGCCGGCGGCGGCGTGGCTCAGGTTGCAGACCTCGACGGCCCGCCGGAGCGCCTGGAGGCCGTTGCGGACCTCGGCGCTCGCGAGGGCCTGGCCGGGGTCGACGGCGATCACCACGGGGTGGCCCATCTCCCGGGCGACGCCCACGGGGGCGAGGTCGGCGTAGGCCCCGTCAGCTAGCAGGAGGCCGTCTCGTTCGAGCGGCGGGAGCACGCCGGCGAGGGCCACGCTCGCGTAGACGGCCTCGGCCGCGTCGCCCGTCCGGATCACGTGGCGCCGCCCGCCACGGAGGTCGGTGGTGCTGACGGCGACGGGCAGGCGGGCCTCCTCCAGCGCCCGGCCGAGGGTGAGCGTGCGGAGGGCTCGGAGCCCCGCCTCGCGGGCGGGTGTGCCGATG
>CAYTJT010000321.1:0-3718 GCA_964438105.1 uncultured Rhodothermales bacterium
TGATCGTGATGCCCTTCTCGCGCTCGAGGTCCATCGAGTCCATCACGCGCTCGTTCACGTCTTCGTTGTCGCGGAACGTGCCGCTCTGCCAGAGGAGCGCGTCGACGAGGGTGGTCTTGCCGTGGTCGACGTGGGCGACGATGGCGATGTTGCGGAGGTTCTGCTGCTGCATGGGGCTGCCGGTTGGCCGGGTACAAAAGAGCGGGCGACCCGGGGTGGGGCCGCCCGCGCGTTGGGGTATTGGAGTATACAGGGCGAGCGAGCCGTGGCTCCGCCGCTCCCGCGAAGATCACGCGGAATCGCGGGTTACCCCTCGTTGTGGAGGTCGTCGGTCAGGCCGTCGAGCGGGGCGTCGTGGTCCTCCTGAAAGAGGACGAACGGCACGCCACCGACCGAACGACCGACCGAACGGCAGGCGTCTCGTGGGCTGTAGACGTTACTCCTCCCGCCTGACGAGGCCCTCCCGTGCCCTCGTCTCCAGCATCTCGATGGCGGCGTCGCGGTCCGAGCGAATGGCCGCCGCGTGTTCTGTTGCTCCCGTCGCCTTCGTGTGTGCGTTGCCCCAGACGATGAGGTCCGCCAGGACGGGAATCAGCGCGATGCCCCGTTCCGTCGGTGCGTAGATCTTCCGACGCCCGTCCTCCGGGTCCCGATGGCGTTCGAGCACGCACGCCGCCACCAGCCGGTCCAGCCGGTCGGCGAGGACATTCGTGGCGATGCCCTCGTCCGAGCCGATCTCTGAGAACGAGCGGCGGTGGCTCAGCAGGATGTCTCGCAGCACGACGAGGGTCCAGCGGTCGCCGAGCACGTCGAGCGAGGCGGCGATGGGACAGTCGGATCGAAGTTCGTAGGGCATACGAGAGATATCGGGAGAGCAGATAAAATAACTTGCAATCCACAAGACGCCTATCTAAATTGAGTTGCGAATAGCAAGTTAACGTGTCGCTCCATTCTCCGA
The DNA here is from genome assembly GCA_964438105.1 of uncultured Rhodothermales bacterium. GTDB lineage: Bacteria > Bacteroidota > Rhodothermia > Rhodothermales > JANQRZ01 > JBBSMX01. The sequence continues at coordinate 959 of CAYTJT010000321.1, forward strand.
AGAAACATATGAACCTACAAGGCAAGCGCATCATCGTCACAGGAGGCAGCTCCGGAATCGGGCTCGCCCTCGCCCACGCGTTCGCCGAAGCCGGGGGGCACGTCGTCATCACCGGGCGCTCGGAGACCCGGCTCAACGAGACGGCAGCCTCGCACGAGCGCATCACCGGATTCGCGTGCGACGTGACGCGCGACGATCAGGTCGTTGCGCTCCGCGAGCACATGGACGCGGGCGGCGGGACCGACGTCCTCGTCAACAACGCGGGCGTCATGCACGCCTTCGACGTCACGAGCGGCTTCCCGCTGGAGAAACAGCTGGACGAGATCGACATCGACGTGGCCGGCCCGGTCCGCATGGTCCACCACTTTCTGCCGGGCCTGCTCGGTCGCGAGTCGATGATCGTCAACGTGAGTTCGAGCCTGGCCTACGCGCCGTACGCCGCGGCGCCGGTGTACAGCGCCAGCAAGGCGTTCCTCCACTCGTACACGCAGGGCCTCCGCGCGCAGCTCGCGGGCACGTCTGTCCGGGTCGTCGAGCTGCTGCCGCCCGTCGTGGACACGCCGCTGGCGGACGGGCTCGACCCCTCGTTCGCCCGGATGCCTCCGGAGACGCTCGCCGCCACCTTCCTGCGCGACGTGCGACGTGGAAAAGACGAGAGCACGCCCGGGCTCGCGCGCGGGCTCAAATGGGGGAGCCGTCTCGCGCCGGGCTTCCTGTTTCGCCAACTCAATAAGTCGGCGACCGGATAGCCCCATGAGCAATCTCGTCATCCTCAACCTCCAGGCCCTGATGGGGCTGACCGCGTACGTCCTCGTCTACTGGAATTTCCTGCGCCCCTGGTTCCGGACCCAGCCGTTCGAGCGGGCCGTGCTGCCGCTCCTGGTGGTGAACATCTTCCGGTTTCTGGGCCTGACGTTTCTCGTCACCGGCCAACTCGACCCCTCCCTATCGCGGGACGCCCTGGAGTTGATCGCCTACGGCGACTTCGCCGCGTCGGTCTGCGCGCTTCTGGCCGCGATCGCGCTCACGACCGGCTCGCGCCTCGCCACCCCGCTCGTGGTCTTGTTCAGCGTCGTCGGCATCGCCGACCTGATGATGGTCTTCCCCACGGCACTGGGGGCGGGTGTGTTCGAGGTGTCGATGGGCGCGATGTGGCTCACGGTCGGCCTCTTCGCGCCGGTCATCGTGCTCAGCCACATCTACATCACGTACCGGCTGGTTCTCCACCTCCGGGGACGAACCCCGGCCGTACCGGCAGAGGCCCTCCTGTCCTGACCTCCCCACGCGCTCTACGCGCCGGCCGAGCGCGACCTGCGCCCTCCCGCGATCCCGTGGACCGCTCTCCGCCTGCCACGCTATGAACCCCTCCATGACGAACCCACTCCGCCACCCGTCGAAGCGCGTCCGTATCGGCGTCTGGGCCAACCTGATCTCGGCGCTCATGCTCATCGGCATCGGGGTGTTCTGGCTCGCCAGTCCGACGGCCGCCAGTGCGGGCGCCTTCGGCATCGCGCCCGACAGCGAGGCGGCCGTCGCGTACGCGCAACTGACGGCGATTTTCAAGGCGATCGGCGACATCATCGCCCCGCTGTTCGCCCTCGTCGCCTTGCTGTACCGGCAGTGGCACGTCGCGGGCGTGCTCAACCTCCTGACGCTCGTCCTCATCCCCGCCGTCGATATGGTCGTGTGGGGCGTGTTCGCGGGCCCCGGGAGCATCCTGATGCACGCGCCCTTCGCCATTCCGATCGCGGTCGGAGCCTACTGCCTCTACGGGCAGCCGGCGGACGCCGCACCTCGCCCTGCCTCGTCATGACTCGACTCTATCGCGCCCTCGTCATCGGGTTCTGCGTCCTCTACGGACTCATCGCGTTCGCGACGGGCGGCCTCGTCATGTTCGGCGGTGCCGAGGCGGGGGCCGATCCGATGACCGACAACACCTTCCGGTTCCTCGCTGCCATCTGGGTGGGCGTCGGCGTCGGGTTCTTCGTCTGTGCGTGGCGCTACCGGACGGAGAGCACGCTGTTCCGGGTGCTCATGGTGGCTCTGTTCCTCGGCGGCATCGGCCGGGCTATCGGCTTGCTCTACTACCCCGCCACGACGGAGTTGATCGTGCTGATTGCCCTCGAACTGGTGCCCCCGTTGTTCCTCGTCCCGATGCAGACGGCGCTGGCGCGAGGAGCCGGAGCGAGTTCTTGAGGCCCGTCCCTCGTTTCCCTTCCAATGCTTTATACACTGCGAGACCTTATATGAGCCGGATCGACTGGAAGACGGTTATGGCCGCTGTCGGCGTCGCCGGGACCGCGGCCTTCGTCGGCAACATGCTCACGATCGGGCTTGGCTTCGGCGGTTACTGGCAGAGCCTGGACCCGACCGTGTTCATGGCCTGGTTCGCGGAGAACTTCTTCCGCTTCCTCATCCCGACCGTGACGAGCGTATTGCCGTTCTCGCTCGTCGGTCTCGGCGCGTCGGTCTGGCTTGCTCGGGGGGACCGACCGACGCAGCGCTATTGGACGGGCGCTCTCGCCTGCGTCGTCGTCGCGTGCCTCATCACCGCCGTCTACCACCTCCCGGCGAACCTCGCGCTTGCGTCCGAGACGATGACCTCGGCCGAGGCGAGCGCGACGCTCTCGACGTGGCTGCGGATGCACTGGGTCCGGGTCGCGTTCGCCCTCGTGGGGACCGGGCTGAGCCTGGAGGCCTTCCGACGCGGGGCCGCCAGCTAGAGCACGACCAACCGATCGTTCCTCGCCAGTGCACGGG
>CAYTJT010000322.1:0-3708 GCA_964438105.1 uncultured Rhodothermales bacterium
GCCGAGGTTCATCCGCGTGCCGGTCTCGCTGCGGTCGCTGCCGGGAAACCGGTCGAGGGCGAAGAGGTTGCCCTCGTCGAAGTCGACGACGCGGCTGTCCTCGTTCGGCACGTCGTCGCCCGAGACGTCGGACCAGACGAGCTGCGCCACGGGTTCCAGCGTCTCGGCCACGCCGCCGCTGCTCCGGACGAGCGGCCAGCGGAGGTCGACGGCGGCGACCGGCGTCACGCGGACCGCCTCGGGGTCGAAGGTCGGATCGCGGCGCACCCGGTATCCGTCGACGGCGATCTCGGCCTCGCCGGTCAGGGCGATGCCGGCGGGCAATGTCGTGCCGTGCATCCAGCCGACGACGCCGCCGAGCCGCTGGACGTCGCGGCCGACGCCGTCCTCGTCGCCCGCCCGCTCGTACACGTCGGCGCCGAGCTCGAGGCTGAGCCGGCCGAAGCGTGTCGGCACCGTCCGGATGTAGGAGGCCTCGCCGAGGTTCAGGAGATTGCGGTCCGCGGCCCTGAGATCGCCGGGGCGCAGGATGTCGAAGTCAAGCGCCGTCAGGTTGATGAGCTCGTCGGGTCGCACCCGGTCGACGGACAGGCGGTTCTGCAGCCGGGCGCCCTCGAAGTAGCCGTAGCTGTCGAGGTACTCGTCGTCCGTCGCGGCCTGCACCCCGGCATTCAGAACGAAACCGCGGGGCAGGGTAAAGACCCCGGTCCCGAAGATGTAGCCGCGAAGCTCGTCGGGCCGCAGGTCGTCGCGGCTCACGGCGCCGTCGATGACGACATCGCCCCGCCGGAAGGCCTGACGGTAGCGAAGCTCGACGGTGCGGGTCCGGGTCGTCACGAACGGGGCCACGGTCACGTCGGCGCTGGGACCGAGCGGCACGAAGTAGGGTTGCGCCACGCCGTTGCCGATGTCGCCCGAGCCCTTGAAGCGGGGCGCCAGGAACCCGCGCGCCCGCACGACGGTCGGATCGGGCAGCCTGAGCCGCGGCACGTAGAGCACCGGCACGCCGGCGACGCGGAACTGCGCGCGGGTGAAGTAGATCTGGCGCGTCTCGGTGTCGTGCAGGACCCGGGCCGCACGGATCTCCCAGAGCGGCGTGGGGTTTGCGGCGCAGACCCGGCAGGTCGATGCGACGGCGTTGGTCAACCGCCGGTAGCGCTCGTCGATCACGGCAAGCTCGTCGGCGGCGACCTGGAGCTGCTGATCGAGCACCAGCCGGGCGCCGGTCAGGATGCCGTCGCGCAGCCCCGGCTCGAGCTCGGCGGCGTCGCCGAACAGGACGGCCTCGCCATCCCCCTCGGTCAGCCGCACCGGCCCCTCGATCGCCAGCGCCTCGGTTTCCGCGTCGTAGGTGATGCGGTCGGCCGAGAGCCGGGCCCCCTCGTAGAAGACCTCGACGTTGCCCTCGGCGACGAGGATGCTGTCGGCCTCGATCCTGACGCTGTCGGCCACGAGCGAGGCGGGCTGCGCCGCCGCCAAGCCTGCGACGCACATGAGCCCGATGGCGAGAAGCGCCCTCACCCGTCCTCCAGGTGCAGGAGCAGGCCCGCGGGCAGGAGCAGCGTCGCCACCGGCGGCGCCCAGGCCGCGAGCAGGACCGGTATCTGCCCGTTCTCGCCCAGGATCTGGGCGAAGTTGCGCACGAAGTAGAGCGAGAAGGAGCTCAGAAGCGCGAAGAGGATCATCAGTCCATGCCGCCCGAAGCGCACGTGGCGAAGCGTGAAAGCGGCGGCGACGAGAACCATGGCGGCGAAGAAGAACGGGTTGGCGAGCTCCATGTGCAGCCAGACGCGGTGGCTCCGCGCCGCGAAGCCCGCCCGCTCAAGCCGATCGATGTACCCCGGAAGGGCCCAGACCGGGATCGTCGAGGCGGTGCCGGAACTCGTCCGGATCTGCTCGCGCGTGAGGCTCGAGGGGAGCGAGAAGGCGTCGAAGGCCTGTGCCGCCCTTTCGGGGTTCGCCGCGTCGAACTCCCAGCGTTTGCCGTCCGTCAGGTCCCACCGGCCGGCGCCGAGCTGCGCCGACGCCGCCTCGATCCGCCACGCCGGGGTCCCGTCGAGGTCGAAGCCCAGAAAACTCACGTCGCGCAGGACGGTGCCGTCGGGATTGGAGGAGGCGGCGCTGATGACGGTCTGCCCGCTGGCGCTGCCCTCGCGCAGCCAGAGCCCCTCGTCGCTGATCGACAGGACGCTCGCGACGCGACCCTGGAAACGGTCCGACAGGACCTCGTAGCGGGCGGTGGTGGCGGTCACGATCGGGTTCAGCGCCGCGACGGAGAAGACGCCGAAGAGAAAGGCGACGATGGCGGGCGCAGTCACCGCGCGCAGAGCCGAACGTCCGGCGGCGCGTGTCACCACCAGCTCGGACGACCGCGCCAGGCCGAGAAACAGCGACAGCGTGGCAAGGATCACAATGAGCGGCAGGATCTGGTAGAGCGTGGCGGGAAGGCTCAGCGCCGTGAGCGTCAGGATCTGCCCGAAGCCGACGCCCTCGTCGCCGAAGCGCCGGATCTGCTCGATGAGGTCGATGAGCAGGAGCATGAGGCCGAACGCCACGAGCACGCCCACGAGCAGCACCAGGAACCGTCGCGCGAAGTAGAGGTGCAGCTTCATGCCGGCACCGGCGCCGCGGCCCCGACGCGGCGCTCGCGGCTCGAGAACCACAGGAGCCCGACGATCACGCCGCCGCCCGCCGCCGATCCGAGGTAGACGAGCGGCCAGAGGCGCTCGTCCTGCAGGGCCAGGTTCACGAACGCGGTGTCGACGAGCTTGACGCCGGCGACGACAGCCACGGCGGCCAGCACCTGCCGCCAGATTCCGAACCGGCTGTAGCGCCCGAGCAGCAGGATCGAGAAGCCGAGAAGCGGCGCGACGACGGTGAGCGTCGCCTGGCTAAAGCGCTGGTGTCCCTCGACCAGAAGACGCTTGCGCGGCCGATCGACCTCGGCGAGCACCGCGGGCGACGGCGCGAGGAGCTCCATCGTCGACAGCTCGTCGAGGCGCCGCTCGTCGTCGTCCGGATCCCCCATCGTCTGGGCGACGGCATAGGTCGCCTCCTCGAACCGGGTCAGCGCCAGCGTCTGCCGCTCGGTGTCGAGCGTCTGCACGATGCCGTCGAACATGCGCAGGAAGGGCGCGCCGTCGACGTTGACGAGATAGGCCTCCTGCGCCGTGTAGGTGATCTTCTCGGCCGGATCGCTGGCGTCCACCAGCATCGCGTCGCGCATGTCGCCCGAGGGCGAGATCTCGCGGACATAGAACGTGACCCCGTCCACCGGATGCCGGAACTGTCCGTCGCGCAGGAAGCGGGCGGTGACGTCGGCGGCGATCTCGGCCTCGCGCGATTCGAGGTCTCCCAGCGCCCGCGGCACGACGAAGTTGACGAGCAGGGCCACCATGGCGGCCACGACCAGCGAGAAGATCAGGACCGGCCGCGCGAGGCGGAACGGGCCGAAGCCCGTCGCCTGCATCACCGTCAGCTCGCTCTCGGCCGACAGGCGGTTGGTGACGTAGAGCGCCGCGGCGAAGGCCGACATCGGCAGGACGAGGCGGATGACGTTCGGCAATGACAGGAGCGTGAACTCGAGGAACACCGACGCGGTCTGTCCGTCCGAGATGAGCTGGTCGAAGATCAGCACCGCCCGGTTTATCCAATAGACGAGGATCATGATCAGCGAGAAGAAGCCGAACACGACCATCAGCTGACCGA
>CAYTJT010000323.1:0-3658 GCA_964438105.1 uncultured Rhodothermales bacterium
GCGGCTGGCTCGGCGTCACCCCGCGGCAGGCCTACGTCACCACCGACGTCTCGATCGCGCCGCTCCTGCCGGCCTGGGCCTGGCTCCTCCTCGCCGCCTCGCTGATCGTCGCCGCCTGGCTCCGCGAGGGAAGGCGGTAGGTCGGCTTTGCGCGAAGTCGGCTCGAGCCCTTAGCGATCCATCCGCGAACCGAGGCCTCCCGGTGGTTGTCGGAAACTTGCGTTTCCTGTGCTTCCGAACTCGACCTTCCGCTCCTTCGCTCCCAACGAGATATCATCTACGGTTAGAGGTCACACAGGGCCTTTTCCTCTGGTCTAGCGTCTGACGCCTGCTAAGGGTAGTCGGTGAGACAATGGGGGACGGCAGGATGCTTCGAAGAGCGCGGATTATCGTTGCGACGATTTTGGCGTGTCTGCTGAATACTTTCCCTGCTCTTGCGCAAAACCAGACGGCACAGGCGGTGCTCTTTCAGAACGTGCGCGTCTTCGACGGCTTGGACGATATCCTTTCCGAACCGGTCGACGTTCTCGTTCGCGGTGAAATCATCGAGCAGATATCATCGGAGCCGATCGAGACCGACGACATCGTTTCGCTCACGATCGTCGCCGGGGATGGGCGGACCCTGATGCCCGGCCTGACGGACACCCATGTCCACCTCGTCATGTCTACGATCCCGATCGGCGTCATGATGACGGCGGACCCGAACTATGTCGCGGTGCGCGCGGTGGTCGCGGCAGAGGACATGCTCGCGCGCGGTTTCACCTCCGTCCGCGACCTCGGCGGACCGAGCTTCGGCCTCAAGCGCGCGATCGACGAGGGTGTCGTCCCCGGCCCACGCATCTGGCCGTCGGGCGCGACCATCTCACAGACGTCCGGGCATGGGGACTTCCGTACCGTCATGGACCTTCCCCGTTCCGACGGGGCGCCCCTGCACTTTACCGAGCGGCTCGGATTCGCGGCCATTGCGGACGGCCGTCCCGAGATGTTGCGCCGGGTGCGCGAGCAGTTGATGCGCGGTGCAAGCCAGATCAAGCTGATGGCGGGTGGCGGAGTCGCCTCGGACTACGATCCACTCGACGTCACGCAGTTCACCGAAGATGAGATCAGGGCTGCCGTCGAGGCCGCGGAGGATTGGGGCACGTATGTCACCGTCCATGCCTACACGCCCGACGCAATTCAGTCGGCAATAGCTGCGGGCGTGCGCTGCATCGATCACGGGCGGACGAAGATACCGCACGCATGATGGCTGAAAACGACGTCTGGTGGAGCATGCAGCCGTTCCTCGACGACGAGGATTCGATCCCGTTTCCGGAAGGTTCGGCGAACCGTGAGAAGCAGCTCGAGATGACGAGCGGAACCGACAAGGCCTATCGCCTCGCCGCGGAGTATGGCGTCAAGCTCGCGTGGGGGACGGACACGCTGTTCGATCCCGGACTCGCGACCCGACAGGGGGCGCAGCTCGCGAAGATGGTGCGCTGGTTCACGCCAGCCGAGGTTCTCAGGATGGCGACGTCCGGCAATGCGGAACTCTTCGCGCTGTCCGGCAACCGCAGTCCGTATCGCGGAAAGATCGGAGTTGTCGAGGAAGCCGCCCTCGCGGACCTTCTGCTGGTCGAAGGTGATCCTCTCGCTGACATCAACCTGATCGCCGACCCAGCCAACCTGGTCGTGATCATGAAAGGCGGCGCCATCTACAAGAATGCGTCGAGCGAATAGCGCCACCTCCGCGATGCTCAAGTTTCCACTCGCCGCGCTAAAGTTAGCCGGCTTTCAGCGACCTATTCTGATTACGAGTGAGTGTCCGCATTGTCCGCATCGCAGCCATCCGGGCTGCCTCGGGTCGGGGTCAGTCCAGGGGCACGGTGCGGGTGACGTCGCCCCAGCCTTTGGGGCTGGTGCGGGCGCGGATGGCGACCTCGGGGCTGCCGTCGGGGATGGCGACGCCCGAGAGGGAGCGGGTGAAGGGCTGTTCCTCGACGTGGGGGTGGAGGAGCTCGCGGGTGGCGAGGACGGTGCCGTCGGGGAGTTCCACGCGCCAGCCGTCGGCGTAGTCGTCCCAGCCGGTGTCGGCGTGGCGAAGGGTGACGTCGAAGCGCCAGCCCCCGGGCCCGGGCGCGGCCTCGACGCCGACGATCTCGGCGGGGTCGGCCAGGGCCGGCGCGGCGAGGACGGCGAGAGCGGAGATCGCGAGCACTCTCATTCGGTCTTCTCCTTCTCGGTGAGGATGCGGTGCGGGTGGGAGGAGAACTCGCGGTCCCAGAGGGTCCAGACGGTAGCGAGCGTGGCGAGCATCAGCGGCACCACGCCGAGCATCCAGGTGGCCGCCGCGAGCGCGAAGTAGATCGCGCGGAGGCCCCGGTTGAAGTTGAACGCGGCGCGGATGTTCAGCTCGGCCGCCTGTCGCGCCACGGTCATCGCCATCGGATCGCCGGGCGCCGGGACCGCCGCCATCACCACCGAGCAGTAGCCGAAGAGGCGGTTCGACCAGACGAAGCGCAGGAACGCCGCGACGAGAAGCAGGGCCACGAGGAACAGCTTGAGCTGGTAGAGCTCGACCGGCCGCTCGTCGGCGAGCAGGCCGCCCGTGACCGTGCCCAGCATCTCGGCGTTGCCGGCGACGGCGAGGACGCCGCCGATCACCAGGATCGTGGTCGAGGCGAAGAACGAGGTGGCGTTGCGCAGGTTGCCGACGATCTGGCTGTCGAAGATGCGCTGGTCGCGGCGGGCGAGCTCGCGCATCCACTGGCGGCGGATCTCGGCCATCATCACGGTGACGCTGCGACGCCGGGCGCCGGGGTGCTCGATCACCCAGCCGGTGCCGAAGTAGGCGAGCGCCAGGAGCGCGAGGGCGGCCACGTCCGCGGGACTGAAGAGGGCGAGGATCTGGATCACCGGCATCGGCTGGCAGCCTAGTCGCCGCCGCGCTTGATGGGAATCGCCCCGCGGCCTAGGTCACAGAGAGGAGGATTGCCGATGCAGATGCCCGAACCCCGCGCCGAGATCGTCGCCCGGAAGGCGAGGGTCGTGGCCCGACTGCAGACCGTCCTGCCTCCCGATGCGGTAATTCACGAGCCGCACGAGGTGCGCGCGTACGAGTGCGACGCGCTGACCGCCTACAAGTGTCCGCCGCTCGCCGTGACGCTGCCGACCTCGACCGAGGAGGTCGCGGCGGTTCTGCGGATCTGCCACGCCGAGGGGGTACCGGTGGTGCCGCGCGGGGCGGGCACCTCGCTCGCCGGCGGGGCGTTGCCCACGGCCGACAGCGTGATCGTGGGGGTGGCGAGGCTGAACCGGGTACTGGAAGTGAGCCTCGAGGACCGGATCATCCGCGTGGAGAGCGGCCGGACGAACCTGAGCGTTACGGGCGCGGTCGAGGCGGAGGGATTCTTCTACGCGCCCGACCCGTCGTCGCAGCTTGCCTGCGCGATCGCGGGGAACATCGCGATGAACTCGGGCGGCGCCCACTGCCTGAAATACGGGGTGACGACGAACAACCTGCTCGGGGTGCGCATGGTGCTGATGGATGGCACCGTGGTCGATCTCGGCGGGGCGCACGGCGATGCCGCGGGGCTCGACCTGCTGGGCGTTGTCTGCGGGTCGGAAGGGCAGCTCGGCGTGGTGACCGAGGCAACGCTCAGGATCCTGCCGAAGCCCGAGG
>CAYTJT010000324.1:0-3636 GCA_964438105.1 uncultured Rhodothermales bacterium
GGTGGCGGCCGCCTCCTGCACCCGCGGCGCCGGCGCCGCCACCGGCGGCCAGTCGAACGGCCGCCCCAGCCACGGCGCCTCCTCCCGGCTCGGATGCAGGTGCGCCTCCGGGTCGCGGTGCCGCTCCTAGTGCCCGCCGAAATTCCGGCTCACCCACTCCCGCCCGAACGGCCGCCCAGTCGCCGGGTCGATCGGGCCGACCCGCCGCTCGTCCTGCGCGTTCCAGACGAGCGCCAGCGCCTCGAGGCTGACCAGCGCCGCGACCTCGCGGCCGTGGGCGGTGACGACGACGGCCTCGGTCGGGCTGCGGCGGACGTGGTCGATCCACCGCGCGAGCTCGGGGCGCAGGCGGGTGACGCTCACCTTGGGCATGTACAGTTTCCCCCGATGTCTTGCACGAACCGGCAAATCGGGGGGCAGGGTCTTGCACGAAGTTGACAGAATCCCTGCCGCGGCGACCGGGCGGCCTACTCCCCCGCCGCGCGCCGCTTCTGCCGGTCGGGAGGCATGTCCAGGTCATCGGCATCCGCGTGATCGTCAAGCTGCGTGACCAGCGCCGTCTCCAATTCCGTGTTCAATTCCCGGGCTCTGGCGACGTATGCCTCGTTCTCCGACACCGGCACGCCGGGCTGCCAGAGCTCTGCCAGCTCGCGCACCGCGCGCCGGTCCATGCGGAAGAACGTACGCTCCGTCTGCGCCGCCTCGTAGTCCGAAAGCCCCATCTTTTCCAACACGTAACGCCCGGCCCTGAGAGACGAGTCGAACATCTCGCGGACGATGTCATTGGCTCCCGCGCGGTAGAGCTCGTAGACGTGCACCCGGTCCCGTGCCCGCGCCACGATGTGCAGATCCGGCCGCTCGGATCGCGCGAAGCGCACCAGCCTCACCGCCGCGTCGCGGTCATCGAGCGACACGACCAGCACCTTGGCATCCCGCAATCCGGCCGCGTGCAGAAGCTCCGGCCGCGTCGGATCGCCGTAGAACCCCTTGAATCCAAACCGTCTCATCGTTCGGATGGTCTCGAGGTCGTGGTCCAGCATGACGGTGCGGAAACCCGAGAGCTCGAGCATCCGGTTCACCACCTGACCGAACCGCCCCAGGCCCGCGACGATGATCGGGTGCTGTTCGTCGATCTCGTCCTCCGCCGGGGTCTCGGCTTCCTCCGTCATGCGTTCGGTGACCTTCTCCCAGGCGATGAAGAAGAGCGGTGTGAGAAGCATCGAAAGGGCCACGACGAGCAGGACCGTCTGACTCAGTTCACCCGGCAGAACGGCAAGTTGCACGCCGAAGCTCGTCAGCACGAAGCCGAACTCGCCCGCCTGCGCCAGCCCCAGCGTGAACAGCCACCGGTCGCGCCTGAAGAGCCCGAACATCCGAGCGAGGAAGTAGAGGATCGCACCCTTGACCGCCATCAGTCCCAGCGTCATCCCGATGATCGTCACCGGTGCACCGAACAGTACCCGGAAATCGATACCCGCCCCGACGGTGATGAAGAACAGCCCGAGCAGGAGGCCCTTGAAGGGCTCGATGTCGCTTTCGAGCTCGTGTCGGAACTCGGAGTTGGCGAGCACGACGCCTGCGAGGAACGTCCCGAGCGCGGGCGACAGACCGACCACGAACATGATGCTGGCGATGCCGACGACGATGAGCAGGGCCAGCGCCGTGTTCAACTCGCGCAGCCGCGTCCGGTAGACGAAGTGGAAGAGCGGGCCGATGGCGAAGACGCCGATCAAGATGATGAGCGCAACCGCCGACAGCGTCGCGAGGGCGATGCCCCAGGCGGGCAGGCTCTCGATGAGCGACATCGCCGCCTCGGCGGCTGCGGCGCCGGCGCCCTCGGCGGTCGAGGCCGCCTCGCCACCGTGTCCCTGCGTCCCGGAGCTGCCGGCGTCGCGCATGGCGGGTGCTGCGAGGAATGGCAGGAGGATCAGCATCGGAATGACGGCGATGTCCTGCGTCAGCAGCACCGAGAACGAGGCGCGGCCGCCCTGCGTCTGCATCAGGCTCTTTTCCGACAGCGTCTGCAGCACGATGGCGGTCGAGGAGAGCGACAGGATCATGCCGATCGCGATGGCCGTCGGCAGCGGCTGGCCCAGGGCCACGGCACCGAGCGTCACGGCGCCGAGCGTGATCACGACCTGCAGGCCGCCGAGGCCGAGCAGCTTGTGGCGCATGTCCCAGAGCGCCCGCGGTTCGAGCTCGAGGCCGATGAGGAACAGCATCAGCACGACGCCGAACTCGGCGAAGTGCTGCAGATCCTCGGTCTCCGAGCCGACGAGGCCGAGGATGGGGCCGATCACGATGCCGGCGAGCAGATAGCCGAGCACCGAGCCCAAGCCGGCACGCGTGGCGAGAGGCACGGCGAGGACCGCGGCGGCAAGATAGATCGTCGCTTGGAATAGAAAGCCTTCCATTCCATCCCTTCAGGTCGGGAGGGGCGCATCCTCCTTCAGCCGGTCCATGACGATCTGGCTCTGAACCCGCGCGACGGCGGGATCGGGCAACAGGATCTGGTGGATCAGACGGTTGAGCGCCCCGAGATCTTCACAGTAGACGCGGAGAAGGTAGTCCGCCTCGCCGGTCAAAGTCCATGCGGCGATGATCTCGGGACGCAACTCGATGAGCCGCGCGAAGGCTCGCGCCGCCTCGGGCGTGTGCGCCCCCATCTGTACCTGCACGAATGCCTGCACGGTAAGACCGATGGCGCCGGGGTCGAGGCGGGCGACGTAGCCACGGATCGTGCCCGCGGCCTCGAGCCGCTGCCGGCGCCGGCCCGCCTGGCTTGGCGAGAGGTTGAGTGCGTCGCCGAGCGCGTCCGACGTGATCTGCGCGTCTTTCTGCACGAGGGCGAGTAGCCTTGCATCGGTTGCGTCCGTCATGCGGCCATCTCGCATCGTATGACAGGCAGATGCAAGAAAGGCGCAGAACATGGCTGGTCCAGACCTTGATTCGCGCAGAACCCTCGTCCCCGAACCTGTATCCTCTAGCCGACACATGACGAAGGGAGACAACCATGGGTCCGTTTCCACACGACGCGCCGCGATCCCGGATCACGGCCAAGAACCCCGCCGGCACCGACGGCTTCGAGTTCGTCGAGTTCGCCCATCCCGAGCCCGAGAAGCTGCGCGAACTCTTCACCCGCATGGGCTACGAGCATGTCGCGACGCACAAGACCAAGGCCATCGAGGTCTGGCAGCAGGGCGACATCACATACATTCTGAACGACGAGCCCGGCGGACACGCCCGCGCCTTCGTCGATGAGCACGGGCCCTGCGCTCCGTCGATGGCGTGGCGCGTCGTCGACGCGGAGCATGCGCTGAAGCACGCCGTGTCGCAGGGCGCCGAAGAGTACACCGGATCCGGCAAGACGCTCGACGTCCCCGCCATCGTCGGGATCGGCGGCAGCCTGATCTACTTCATCGAGGACTACTACGAGACCTCGCCCTACAACGCCGAGTTCGACTGGGTGGCCAAGGCGCACCCCGAGGGGGTCGGCTTCTACTACCTCGATCACCTCACCCACAACGTCCACCAGGGCAACATGGACGTGTGGTTCGACTTCTACGGCCGCATCTTCAACTTCCGCGAGATCCGGTTCTTCGACATCGAGGGCAGGTTCACCGGGCTCTTCAGCCG
>CAYTJT010000325.1:0-3635 GCA_964438105.1 uncultured Rhodothermales bacterium
TGGTCGCCCGCTCGTGGTCGCCCGCTCGTGGTCGCCCGCTCGTGGTCGCCCGCTCGTGGTCGCCCGCTCCACGGGATCGCCCCCGCGCCGCCTGAAAAAAGAGAGCCCCCGCCCGATGAACGCGAAGCTGCAAGAGGCCGTCGAGACGTTCCAGATGCTGGAGCCGCCGCTCCGGCTGGAGATGCTGCTCGACTACGCCAACACCCTCCCCCCGCTGCCTGAACGGCTCCACCAGGCGCGCGACGCCGGGCTCGGCCGCGTCGTGGAGTGCCAGTCGCCGGTGTTCCTCTACACGCAGGTCGACGACGGCACGGCGCGGATCTGGGCCGACGTGCCCGAGCAGTCGCCGACGGTGCGCGGCTTCGTCTCGCTCCTCGTCGACGCGCTCGACGGCGCGCCGCCCGCCGAGGTCGCGGCCACGCCGGACGACCTGCTCCAGCGGATCGGCATCGGGAAGTCGCTCGGGATGACGCGGCAGCGCGGGCTCAGCGCCGTCCTCCGCCGCATCAAGCACGCCGTCAGCGAAGCCGCCTGACTTGGGCGCTCGGTCTACTCGGCCTTCGGATCGCGCGCGCGGAACCACCCGACGATGTTGTCCACCTTCGCGATGAGGTGGCTCGGCCGCCGCGCGATCGCGTGCGACGCGCCGGGCACGCGGACGAGCGCGGCCGGGACGTCCTGGAGCTTGAGCGCGCCGTAGAGCTGCTCGGCCTCCCACGTCGGCGTCCGCCAGTCCTCCTCGCCCACCATCACGAGCGTCGGCGTGACGATGTTGCCGACGAGTGAGATCGGCGAGAGGCGGCGGTAGAGCTCGGGATTCTCCCACGGCGGAGCGCCGAGCCAGTTGCGCACGATGAACGCGCCGATGTCGGCCGTCGTCGCCATCGTCTCCCAGTTCATCACGGGCTTGACCGAGGCCGCCGCCGCGAACCGATCGGTCTTCCCGACGATCCACGCCGTGAGCACGCCGCCGCCCGAGCCGCCCGTCACGAACAGCCGCTCGGGGTCGACGTAGCCCCTCTCGATCACGGCGTCCACGACGCTGATGAGGTCGTCGTAGTCCTCGCTCGGGTAGGCGCGGTGGATCTGCTGCGCGAAGTCGTCGCCGTAGCCCGTCGAGCCGCGCGGGTTGGCGTAGACCGTGACGAAGCCCTCGGCGGCGAACCGCTGGATCTCGGCGGCGAAGCTGGGGCCGTACATCGCGAAGGGACCGCCGTGGATCTCCAGCACCAGGGGGTACGAGCCGTCGGCGGTGAAGCCGGGCGGGAGGGCGATCCACGCCTCGATCGGTCGTCCGTCGTGTGAGGACGGCACTTCGATCTCTTCGATCGTCGCGAGGTCGAGGTGGCCGAGCGCGTCCTCGTTGAGGTCGGTGAGGCGCTGCGCGCGACCATCGGCGAGCACGGCGATGTCGGCCGGGCGGTCGACCCGCTGCTGCGTATACGCGACGACGCCAGCCCCCGCGCCGCCCACGCTGAAGCTGCCCGAGGCATACGGTCGGCCGAGGCTCGTCCCGCCCACGTCGTCCGTGTGCCGCTCCACACTTCCGTCGAGCCCGACCGAGATCAGACTCGTCTGCCCGAAGTCCTCGATGAGCGCGTAGATCCGCTGGCCGTCCGGCGAGAACGTGGGATTCGCGATGGGGTGGTCGAGGTCCGCGGCCAGCGCCCGGACGCCGCTTCCGTCCGGGTTCATCACGTAGAGCCGCGGCTGCTGGTAGGCACGCATCACGTCGTCGAAGCCGGTGTACGCCACGAGCGCACCGTCGGGCGAGACGGCGGGGGTGCCGTCCGGGCCGTCGCGTGAGGTCAGAGCACGGCGGTCGCCGGTCGCCACGTCGACGGCGTAGATCTCGCTCTCGACCGGGTCGAAGTCCGCGTCGGGCGCATCGTTGCCGACGACGAGGATAGTACCGATGTTGAGCCAGACGGGGCTGGAGAAATCCTGTTCGCCGTCGGTGAGCGCGCGGGGCTCCCCTCCTTCGGCCGGGACGACGAACATGTGCGTGGCCCCGTTGCGCAGCCAGCCCTGCCCGTCGAAGCGGATGTTGAGGTCGTCGAACACACGCACCGGCGGGGCCCAATCGGCGCCCTCCGGCGCGCTCGGCGCGGAGGCGAACGACGGCGTCGGACCGGGGACGAACATGGTGAACGCGAGGTGTTGCCCGTCCGGCGACCACGAAAACGCGCCGGGCGCCTCGTCGAACTCGGCGAGGGCGAAGTCGGCCCCGTTGTCGAGGAAGCGGATGCGGAGCGCGCCGCCCGAGCGGTACGCGATGCGATCACCGGAGGGCGAGAACCGAGGCGACGACGCCGCGCGTTCGGTTACGAGCGGCCGGTGCGTGCCCCGTTCCCGGTCGAGCACCCACAGGGCCCCGGACGCGCGGTCGCTCTGCTTCGAGTAGCCCGTGCGGACGTAGACGACCGAGCGGCCGTCGGGCGCGACCTGCGGGTCGGCGGCCCATTCGAGCGAGAACACGTCCTCGGCCTCGAAGCGCTGCGTCTCGTTGCGCTCCTCCGGCTCGGAGATCGTCTGCCCGGAGGCAGGGGGCGCCGCGAGGGCGAGGGCGAGGAGGAGCGAGAAAGCGCGCATCGGGGCGAATCGGTTCGGAGATAGGAGGTCGCCGAAGATACCCCGCAGCCCCGACAGCGCGCCGATTTAGACCGTGTGGACATTCACCCAGATCGGCTCGCAATCGTCCACACGACCTAGCCGTCGGTGCGGTAGGCACGGACCGAGTCCACTTCGAGCCGGAACGGCCCGTCGATCCCGTCGAGAATGTAGAGCCCGAAGCTCCGTACGCTCGACAGGTCGATGGGCGGCGCGTTGACGGGCTCGCCGAAGACGGTCGTCTTGAGCGCGCTGAACGGGACACGCACCGTCGACCACTCGGCACTCGTCTCGAACGGCGCGCGGCGCGAGACGGAGCGCCACCCCCGCCGGGTGCCGTCGTCGACCTCGACCTCGAAGGTCCGGCCGCCGCCGCGCACGCGGAGTTCGAGCCCCTCGTAGTCGCTGAGGTCGACGCGGCGGTCGGTGCGGACGGACGTGAAGCCGCCGCCGCGCGTGACGAGCTCGCCGGTGAACCGCAGCGTGCCGTCCTCGACCTCGACGAAGCCCTGCGAGCGCCCGCCCATCACCCCGTCGTTGACGACCTGCCAATCGGACGCGTCGGTCGAGTCGAAGTCGAAAAGCGTCATGGCGTCAGGGGAGAAGCGAGAGGCGTCGGCGGGGCTCGGCGCGCTCGCGAACGCGAGCATCAGGAGCAGAAGGAGGAAGAGGGGCATGGTCCTGCAGAATTGAGTGGGGGACGCTTGCACCGAGAGCCGCCGTGCAGGTTTCGCGACGCGCCCGCGGGCCAGGCGAAGCGACCGTTCGGAACGGCAAAGTAGACGGTGGCGGTGAGGCGGGCAAGGCGGCGACGCCCGTCGTCGACGTGTTGCGGCAGGTTAGCGCGCCACGCGATACAGGCGCCCCTGCTCCACACCCACGTCGAGCAGGCGCTCCACCTCCGGCACAAACCCGACGGTGTCCTCCAAACGGTTGCTCGGTCCGATGAGCAACACCACCGCGATGTCGCACTGTGGTAGGCTCTGCTGGTGCTCGATGCTCCGGTCCATCGTCACCATCACGTC
>CAYTJT010000326.1:0-3625 GCA_964438105.1 uncultured Rhodothermales bacterium
CCCTCTCGTTCGCGACGACCGACGGCCCGACGCGCGTGCAGACCGACGCCGAGGCGCTGCTCGTCGAGATCCCCGCCCGCACGGGCCTCGTGCTCAGCCGGACCGAGAGCTAACCCCGCCGCCGCATGATCCGCCGCCTCTGCCTCCTCGCCGCCTTCGCCCTCGGCTCCATCGGCTTCGCCGGGTGCCGCCCCGCCGACGACGGCACCCCGCGCGTCCGCATCTGGCACCAGAAGACCGGCGCCGAGCGGGACTTCTTCAACGAGGCCGTCGCCCGCTTCAACGCCGCGCAGGACACGCTCGTGATCGAGCCGCTCTACCGCGAGACCGAGGAGCTGCGCAACCTCTTCGTCGTCGGCTCCGTCGGCGGGCAGGGGCCCGAGATCATCTTCGGCCCGGCCGACAACGTCGGCATCCTCGCGCTCACCGAGACGATCATGCCGCTCGACCGCGTGCTCCCGGACGAGTACCTCGCGGCGTTCACCGACGAGGGCGTCGTCCGGTGGAACGGCGAGCCGTGGATGCTCGCCGACCAGCTCGGCAACCACCTCGTGTTCGTCTACAACGAGGCGCTCATGCCCGAGCCGCCCCAGACGACGGACGAGCTGATCGAGATGCTGCAGGCCAACACCGCCGACACGAACGGCGACGGCCAGCCCGACCGCTACGGGCTGACGTGGAACTACCGCGAGCCGTTCTTCTTCATCCCCTTCCTCACCGGCTTCGGCGGGTGGGTGATGGACGACGACGGCAACCCCACCCTCGACAACGAGGCGACGGTCCAGGCCATCCAGTTCATCCTCGACCTCCGCGACAAGTACGAGGTGATCCCGCGCGAGAGCGACTACGACGTGGCCGAGACCCTCTTCAAAGAGCAGCGCGCCGCGAGCATCATCAACGGGCCGTGGTCGTGGACGGGCTACGGCGACAGCGGCGTCGACTACGCGATCGCCCCGCTCCCCCGCGTCAGCGCGACCGGCGAGTGGGCCGCGCCTGTCGTCTCCGCGAAGGGCTACTCGGTTAACGTCAACGTACCGGACGAGAAGCTGCCCGCCGTCCGCACCGTGCTCGAGTTCCTCACCGGCGCCGGGATGCAGCGCGACATGGCCGCCGCCCTCGCCACGATCCCGACGATCCGCAGCGTCCGCGAGTCCGAAGCCGTCGCCAACAACCCGCAGCTCCAGGCCTCGCTGCGCGCCGTCGAGAAGGGCCGGATGATGCCGATCGCGCCGCAGATGCGGCAGATGTGGGACGGCATGCGCGGCCCCTACCAGCTCGTGATGAACGGCTCCGTGACGCCCGAGGAGGGCGCGCGCCTGATGCAAGAGAACGTCGAAAAACTCATCGCCGACACGTTTATGTGAGCGACGAACAACGAGTGACGAGCGACGAGCGGTCGCCCACTCGTACCTCGTCATTCGTAACTCGTCATTCGATTTATGCTCGAAGCGAAACCCAGCACGGCGGGCCTCGAAGTCCGCGAACGGACGAAGGAGGCCAACGGCCGCCCCGACGCCGACGCGCCCGTCGTCGCGGAGCCTCGTCTGAGCGAGGCGACGCGCCACCGCATCTTCCTGTGGTCGCTCCTCGGCCCGACCGTCCTCATCGTGCTCGCCGTCGTGGCGTACCCGTTTTTCTACAACGTGGTGCTCTCGCTGTCGAACATGAACATCTACCACATCCGCGACTGGGACATCATCGGGCTGCAGCAGTACGCGAGCGTGTTCACCGAGGCGGCGTTCTGGAGCGTGTTCGGCAAGACGATCGTGTGGACGGCGGTGAACATGGTGTTCCACGTCGGCCTCGGCGTCTTCCTCGCCGTCATCCTGAACAAGACGTTTATCGTCGGCAAGCCCGCGTGGCGGGTGCTGCTGATCCTGCCGTGGGCGCTCCCGCAGTACATCACCGCGCTGACGTGGCGCGGGATGTTCAACTACGAGTACGGCGCCGTCAACCTGCTGCTGACGAAGTACCTCAGCCTCGACCCCGTGGCGTGGCTGACGAGCCCGTTCGAGGCGTTCGTCGCGGTCATCTTGACGAACATCTGGCTCGGCTTCCCCTTCATGATGGTCGTCGCGCTCGGCGGCTTGCAGTCGATCCCTGGCGAGCTGTACGAAGCGGCCGACGTGGACGGCGCGAGCGAGTGGACGAAGTTCTGGAAGATCACCGCCCCGCTTCTCAAGCCCGTCATGATCCCGGCGATCACGCTCGGGGTGGTGTGGACGTTCAACAACATCAACGTCGTCTGGCTGGTCTCCAACGGCGGCGAGCCCAACGACCAGACCCACATTCTCGTGTCGTACGTCTACGAGGCGGCGTTCTCGATGTACCGCTTCGGCTGGGCGGCGGCCCTCTCGATGGTGATCTTCGGCATCCTGTTCATCTTCACCCAGGTGCTCCTCAAAAAGACGAACGCGACGGAAGGGGCTTATTAGAGAATGGTTAAGGGAGAATTGAGGATGGCTCGGATCAATAGTTTCCGCGATCTCGACGTGTATGCGATGAGCGTGCAGGAAGCGAGGCGCGTATTCGGAGTGACGAAGGCGTTCCCGCCGGAGGAGCGCTTTGCGCTGTCGGATCAGATACGGCGGTCGTCGCGTGCGGTCGGGGCGCTCTTGGCCGAGGCATGGGCGCGGCGGCGCTACCCGGCCGCGTTCGTGAACAAGATCAACGAGGCGCTCGCCGAGGCGATGGAAACGCAGGCCTGGCTCGACCACGCCCGGATGTGTGACTACCTCGACGACGAGACGTACCGCAATTTCGATGAGGCGTGGCAGCGGATCGGCGGCAAGCTCCGGCGGATGGAGCAGCGCGCCGACACGTTCTGCACGCCGGCAGCGCAATGACTCGCTCCCTCCTCGATCTTCCATCCTCCATTCCCCACCCTCTATCCTCCCGACGCGAACGATGAGTACCAACCCCTCCGCTCCGAGACGCTGGGCCGGTCGCGCAGGCGCCTACGCGTTCCTGACGTTCTTCGCGTTCCTCTCGGTCTACCCGATCACGCGGATCATCACCGTCAGCCTCCGCCCCGGCGACCAACTGCTGTCGACCTCGCTCCAGTTCATCCCCGACGGCGCGACGCTCAACAACTACATCGTACTCCTGACCGAGACGCCGTTTCTGCGGTGGATGTTCAACTCCATCGTCGTCTCGCTCGTCGTCACCGTGACCGGCGTCGCGCTCGCCTCGACCGCCGGGTACGCCCTCAGCCGCTACAAATTCATGGGGCGCGGCTCGATGCTGAGCGGCCTCCTGATCACGCAGATGTTTCCGGCGACGATGCTGCTGCTCCCGCTCTACGTCGTGCTCATCAACCTCGAGCTGCTGAACTCGTACCTCGGCATCATCGTGATCTACTCGGCGACGGCGCTGCCGTTTTGCGTGTGGCAGATGAAGGGGTACTACGACACGATCCCGCCCGCGCTCGAAGAGGCCGCCCGCATCGACGGGTGCACGCCGTGGCAGGCGTTCTACCGCGTGATCTTCCCGCTCGCCGCGCCCGCCCTCGTCATCACCGCACTGTTTTCGTTTATGACGGCGTGGAATGAGTACGTCGTCGCCAACGTGGTGCTGCAGGACACCGACATGTTCACGCTCCCGCTCGGGCTGAAGATGTTCCAGG
>CAYTJT010000327.1:0-3584 GCA_964438105.1 uncultured Rhodothermales bacterium
TGATGACGTGCAACCTCGTCTCGCCGCAGCTCTTCTGGTTCAAGAAGCTCCGCCGCTCGATCCCGGTGATGTTCGCCCTCTCGATCGTCGTGAACATCGGGATGTGGTTCGAGCGCTTCGTGATCACGGTCACGTCGCTCCACCGCGACTACCTCCCCTCGTCGTGGGACTACTTCAGCCCGACGATCTGGGACCTCCTGACGTACGTCGGCTCGTTCGGCCTCTTCTTCACGCTCTTCCTCCTCTTCCTCCGGTTCGTCCCGATGGTCGCGATCTCCGAGGTGAAGGGCGTGATGCCGCAGGCCGACCCGCACTTCTACCACGGCCACGGCGACGGCCACACGGCGACGGCCGGGCAGCCCGCCGAGCCCAACGTCGCGATCCGCACCGCCGCGGCCGAGCGCGACACCGAAACCTGACGAGTGATGCGTGATGCGTGCGCCCGAGCACGACCGTGACCTCCGCCCTCACGCATCACGTTTCACGCATCACCCAGCCTCATGGCCCTGATCCCCGTTACCGTCCAGAACACCCTCCGCGCCCGCGCCGACAAGCACGTCGGCCTGCTGGCGGAGTACTCGAACCCCGGCGAGCTCGTCGAGGCCGTCGAGGCGGTCCGCCGCGAGGGGTACACCAAGATCGACACGTTCTCGCCGTTCCCGATCCACGGGATGGACCACTCGATGGGGCTGCGCCCCTCGAAGCTCGGCTACATCGTGATCGTCGGCGGGCTGACGGGCTGCGCGCTCGCCTTCCTCATGCAGTGGTGGATGGGCGCCGTCGACTACCCGCTCAACGTCAGCGGCAAGCCGCTCTTCTCCGTCGAGCCGAGCGTGCCGATCGCGTTCGAGCTGACCGTGCTGTTCTCGGCGCTCGGCGCCGTGGCCGGGATGCTCGCGCTCAACGGCCTGCCCAAGCCCTACAACCCGCTGTTCTACTCCGAGCGCTTCGGCCGCGCCACCGACGACGGCTTCTTCCTCCACGTCGCCGAAGCGGACGGGGCCTACGACCGCGCCCACACGGCCGGCCTCCTGCGCAGTCTGGGGGCGCTCGGGGTCGAGTACATCGACCACGAGGGGGCCTACGACCTCGACGAGCGCGGCGGCATCGTTACGCCCGCGACGGCCCATCCCGCCATCGCTCCGGCCGCGCCGCCCGACGCCGAGCCGGCCTCGTCGCCCCCGCCGCAGCCTCCGCCCGAGTCGCGGCGCTAACGCGTTCCCCCCTTCCCCCGTACGGGCGCGCCGGAAGGCGCCCCTGCCCACGCCGAAAACGATGCGACCGACCCTCCTCCTCTCCGCCCTCCTCATCGCCCTCACCGGGTGCCGGGGGACGCTCTCGGACGACGTGCCGATCCACCCCAACCTCAACATGGACTTCCAGGAGAAGTTCGAGCCGCAGGAGGCGAACCCGTTCTTCGCCGACGACGCGGCGATGCGCCCGCCCGTGCCCGGCACGGTCAAGCGCACCGGCCTCCGGACGACCGAGAACGCGCCCTACTACCTCGGCCGCACCGCCGACGGGTCGTACGTCCCGCAGATCCCGATGGAGGTGACCCCGGCCGTGCTCGCGCGCGGGCAGGAGCGCTACAACATCTATTGCACGGTGTGCCACGGCTACTCGGGCGACGGGCTGGGCATCATCATGGTCGGCAACGGGGGGCAGGGCTACGGCTACACCCCGGCGCCGAGCTACCACACCGACGGGCTCCGCGCCCGCGCCGACGGCTACCTCTACGACGCGATCGCGAACGGCGTCCGCAGCATGCCGAGCTACGGGCACTCGATCTCCGTCCCGGACCGCTGGGCGATCGTCGCCTACATCCGCGCCCTCCAGCGCTCGCAGAACGCGGGAGCCGATGACGTGCCGGACCAGATCCGGGCGCAGCTCGAAACCGCCAACCCGAACATCACCGTTCAGTAACGTCACCGCCGCGTAGGGACGCAGCATGCTGCGTCCCTACTACGGATGCCCCAACGCTTCTCAGCATGGCAAACCCCCTCACCCGTCTCCTCGACCCCGTGGACGCCGACCGCGACCGCGTCGCCAAGCGGTACCAGTTCACGGCGGACTCCCGCGCGTGGCTCGTCCCCCTCGCGATCGGCGCCGCGCTCTTCACACTTGGCACGGCCGGTTGCGACAGCGGGGGCACCGACGAGCCGCTGCCGTCGTTCGAGGAGTTGCGCCGAGACTTCGCCGGGCAGCCGCCGGGGCGCGGCCTCGTCCGCGAGGATGGTGACGACGCCTACGAGACTTCGGCTATTCACTACACTAATCGGGAAGTGGGTCCGCAAGGCAGCATTTCCACCTTCAGAGTGCGTCTTGAGGGGGAAACGCGCAATGCTAGGGTGACTCTCATCAGGGAAGGCATTGCTGGGACTGAACTAGAGCCGGGGACGCAGTTCGAGGGGGTCGGCGTCCTCTACGGCGGCCCCGGCTGCGCGGGCAGCGGGAGCGGTCGCCTCGAAGTCACCTCTGTCCGGGACAGCCTTGTCGCAGGCGTCTTCGCCGCCGACGCGAGCACGACGACGCTCGTGCCGTGCAACCGCCGTCTCACAGGCGGCTTCACCGCCATCTTCGACCCGCTCGAGGTTTCGTAGCAGGGGAACACGCTGAGGTCAAGCGAATCACCCTCCTCAAGTAAGAACGGCTTTTTTAAGCGCTTATCGTAACTGATATGGCAAACCCCCTCGCCCGCCTCATCGACCCCGTGGACGCCGACCGCGACCGCATCGCGCGGAAGTACCAGTTCACGGCGGACTCCCGCTCGTGGCTCGTCCCCCTCGCGATCGGCGCGGCGCTCTTCCTCGTCAGCCTGATCGGGGCGTTCGGGGACCACTACCAGTTCTGGTTCTCGTACCTCACGGCGTGGGTCTTCTGCCTCTCGATCTCGCTCGGCGCGCTCTTCTTCGTGATGTTCCAGCACGTCCCGAAAGCGAAGTGGGTGACGGCCGTCCGCCGCTTCCCCGAGATGCTGATGGCGAACTTCTGGCTGCTCGCGCTCTTCGGCCTCCCGCTGATGCTGCCGACGGCGATGTACGACCTCTACCACTGGACGCACGCGGAGCTCTACGACCCGACGGGCTCGTACTACGACGCGGTCGTCGCGGGCAAGGCGGGCTACTTCTTCTGGCCCGGCCCGTTCGGCGGGGTGCCGTGGTTCTTCTACGGCCGCATCGTGCTCTACTTCGCCGCGTGGATCATCGTCTCGACGAAGCTCTACCGCCTCTCGGTCCGCCAGGACGCCGAGCCGCGCAACGACGTCGGCGCCGACCTCCGCCGCGTGAGCGCGTGGGGCATCCCGCTCGTCGGCGTGACGACGGCCTTCGCCGGGTTCGACCTCATCATGAGCCTCGACCCCCACTGGTTCTCGACGATGTTCGGCGTCTACTTCTTCGCCGGCGGGTTCCTCGCCGCGATCGCCGCCATCACGTTCATGGCGCTCGCCTACCGCCAGGCCGGGATGCTCAGCATGGAGGTCAACGGCGAGCACTACCACGACCTCGGGAAGTACCTCTTCGCGTTCACGGTCTTCTGGACGTACATCGCCTTCAGCCAGTACATGCTGATCTGGTACGGCAACC
>CAYTJT010000328.1:0-3574 GCA_964438105.1 uncultured Rhodothermales bacterium
CTGCACGTGCTGCGGCATCGACGACCAGCGGCGGGGGAAGAAGACGTCCTCCCGCGTGAAGTTGCGCGTCGTGTTCTCGAAGGTCGGGCCCCGGAAGAGCGGCGTCGCGCCGTACTGCTCACGCTTGAGGTACGAGACGATGGCCTCGGCGTTCTCCGGGTCGTTCTCGTCGATGGGCGGGTCGGCGGCGCTGCGGATGAAGATGAGCGCGTACGTCGAGTAGCCGATGAGGATCATCATCACCGAGACCGCGATGAGGTTCGCCACGGGGAGCTGCCGCGTGTGCGTCCACCACACGGCCGCGACGACGGCGGCGATGAGCAGGAACACGAAGAGCAGCGGGCTCCCGAAGCCCTCGGCGATCGAGGGCAGGATCTGGATGATGCCGGGGTAGATCATCACGAAGATGCCCGCCGCCACGACGCCCGCGATCAGCACGCCCTTCACGCGTCGCGAGGTCGGCGCCGCCTCGTCGTCGAAGTCGGCGAAGTAGACGATGAGCGCGATGAAGAACAGCGTCAGCACGTTGAGCAGGTGGACGCCGATCGCGAGCCCGAAGAGGTAGGCGATGAGCACGAGGTAGCGGTCCGACTTCAGCCCGAACGGGTGCTGGCCCTGCGCCCGCAGCGCGGCCTCCTCCTCCAGCTTCTCCTCGCGCCACCGCAGGATCAGCCACACCACGATCGCCGTGAAGAACATCGACATGGCGTAGACCTCGGCCTCGACGGCGTTGAACCAGAACGAGTCCGTGACGGCGAACGTGAGCGCGCCGACCACGCCGCCGCCGAGCGCGGCCAGCCGGTCCGTCGGCGTCCACGTCTCGGGCGGGCCCTGCCAGATCCGCACGAGCCGGACGATCACGAGGTGCGTGAGGAGGATCGTGAGCGCGCTCGCGAACACGCTGACGAGGTTCACCGCGAGCGCCACGTCGCCGCGCTCGACGAAGAGGCCCGTGATCGGGGTGAAGACCATCGAGAAGAGCCGTCCGACGAGCATGTAGAACGGCGCGCCCGGCGGGTGCGACACCTGGAGCCCGTGCGAGATCGCGATGAACTCGCCGGCGTCCCAGAACGAGGCCGTCGGGGCGACCGTCAGCAGGTAGAGGACGAGGGCGAAAACGAAGACGCCGGCCGCGACGAGCCGGTCGATGGTGTGGCCTTTCATAGAGTCGAACGTGGGCGGAGAGAGCCGGAGCGCACGGGCTGAGGCGCGAAGATACGGCCTGACGATGCCGGGCCGTGGCGCCTCCCGTGTGTTGTCCTCTAAAACGAGCCCGGCCCCGCGTCATTGCGTTCCGGCCGCTGCTCTCCGAGAGGGAACGCCTCTGCGCGTCGGCCCGTCAGCGGAGCGCGCCGACGGCGAGGACGGCTACCACCGCGGCGATGGGAGGGATGAGCAGCGCCGTCGCCACCAACACCCCGCTCGTCCGCCGCCCTCGCGGAACGGCCTCATCGGTGGAGAACATCCACAGCAGCGGCGGGACGAACACGACGGCGAGAAAGGTGGTGAGGTACCACGCCACACCGGAGACGTAGGTGAAGACCGAGTAGGGCGCGGTCTCGTTGCCGACCACCATCGCTACGAAGGAGCCCAGGCAAGCGGCGCTGAGCGCCAGGGCTGCGACCCAGGTCCACGGTCGACGGGATGCCTTCACGGGAGCCTCTGCGTTAGCGCGTTAGCGGGTGCGTCGGCCCTCGCACACTTACCACTCCATCTGCGCCCCCTCGATCGCGGCGGCGATCTGCTCCATCTCCATCTCGCCGTAGTTGAAGGCGTAGGCGAGCTCGCCGTTCTTGTGGAACACCCACGTCGAGGGGATCCACGTCACGGGCAGGCCGAGGAACGACCGGCGGCGCTGCGCCTTGTCGTCGCTCGGGCCGAAGTCCGACTGCGTGACTTCGGTGACGCGCTCGCCGAGGCCGAAGCGCTCCATCGTCTCGCGCCCGCTCGCGCCGTCGTTCCAGATCGTGACGAAGGTGAAGGTGACGTCCGGGTGGCGCTCCACGAGCTCGTACCACCCGTTGCGGAGTTCGTCGATGGAGTTGATGCACCACGGGGCCCAGAAGTGGACGACGTGGACGCCGTCGGTTTCTACGATCGCGGCGACGCTCTTTTCGGCGGGGGTCATAGCGGAGGTGTCGGGCGGAACGGTCGGATCGGGGTCCTGCGGCGAAGTGGGGTCCTGCAGACCGGACGCTTCCGCGGGCGTCACGGCCGTCGTCTGTGCGGCGACCGGCCGGGCAAACCCGAAGACCGCGAGCGCGGCGGCGAGCACGGAGAAGCGCAGGGCGTAGGGCATGCCGAAGGGGCGATGGAGGCGGTAATCCGGAGGGCTCGAACGCTGCGAAACGGGCATAGGGTTCACCCCGCTACCGATTGCCGCCGACGACGAGCACGAGCTCGCCCCGCACCTTAGGCTGCGCGCCGTAGTGGGCGGCGAGCTCGCGGAGCGTGCCGCGCTCCACCTCCTCGAACTTCTTCGACAGCTCGCGCACCACGGCCGCCGGCCGGCCCTCGCCGAAGTGCTCGGCGAGCTGCCCGAGCGTTTTTACGATCCGGTGCGGCGACTCGTAGAGCACGACGGTCCGCTCGTCTTCGGCGAGGGCCTGGATCCGCGTCTGCCGTCCCTTCTTCGGGGGCAGGAAGCCCTCGAACACGAACCGGTCGGCGGGCAGCCCGCTGAGGGTGAGGGCGGGCACGAACGCCGTCGGGCCGGGGAGCGCTTCGACGGGCACGCCCGCGCGGATGCACTCGCGGACGAGGTAGAACCCGGGGTCGGAGATGCCGGGGCTGCCCGCGTCGGTGACGAGCGCGACGGTCGCGCCGGCCCGCATCCGCTCGACGAGGTGGGGCGCCTTCCGCCGCTCGTTGTGGTCGTGGTAGCTCGTGCGCGGCGTTTCGACGCCGAAGTGGTCGAGGAGGACGCCGCTCGTGCGCGTGTCCTCGCAGGCGATGAGGTCGGCCTCCTCCAGCACGCGGAGCGCGCGCAGGGTGATGTCGTCGAGGTTGCCGATGGGGGTGGGGACGAGGACGAGCACGGGCGGGGGCGATTAGCGTCGGAAACGGGCGAACAGCCGCTTGAGCGGATCGCGCGAGGCGGGGTCGCGCGTCTCGCGCACGAGAAAGTACAGGCCGAGCCCGCCGATCAGCACGTTCGCCGCCCACATCCCGACCCACGGTTCGAGGAGGCCGCGGTCGGCCAGTTTTTCGCCCTGCACGAGCGTGATCCAGTAGAACAGGAAGAGGCCCACGGCGAGCACCCCGATCACCCCGAGCCCGCCGCGCCGCACCGAGAGCCCGAGCGGGATGCCGATGAGCGCGAACACGACGCAGGCCACGGCCATCGAGTACTTCTTGTAGATCTCGACGCGGTAGCGGTCGGCCCGCTGGCGTTCCCACCGGAGGGCGTTCTGCGCGGCGTCGAGGTCGCTCTTCGTGGTCCGCATCCGCTGCGCGGCGAGGGTGTACACCGCCTGCCGGTCCGCCCCGTCGAGTCCGGCGAGCACGGGGTTGGCGGCGGACGCCGAGTCGGTCGCCGCCGAATCGGCCGCCGCTCCAGAGACGGTGTCCGGCG
>CAYTJT010000329.1:0-3557 GCA_964438105.1 uncultured Rhodothermales bacterium
CTCGCCCAGCGTGCCTTCCGCGGCGAGCTCACCGAACCCGGTGTGGCCGTCTAATGCTACAACCGCAACTATTCGACAACGCGTTGATAGCCGCGTCGATCAACCCCTCCGTCGCTACGCGACACCTCCCCTTGGAAAGGGGAGGAGCTGCTTGGCTCCGAAACGCGCCGCTCTCCCCCTCACCGAGGGGGAGTACCGCGAAGCGGGGAGGGGGGGGGGGCCCGCTCCGCGATGAGGCATCTCGATTGGATAGGGCAGACCTCGAACGCATATCATCAAGCCTGACGCAGCATTAGTCGCCATGCCCGAGGCCTCGAACTTCGCCTTCGTCCGCGCCGGCTGGCCCGCCCTCCACGCCGCCGCCGTCCGCGCCGAGCGCCACGCCCGGCCGGACCCCCGCGCCGCCTGCTTCTACGCCCGCCTCGCCCTCGAGCGCGCCGTCCGCTGGCTCTACGACCACGACGCCGCCCTCCCCTTCGGCGCCGACGACGGCCTCGGCGCGCTCCTCCACGAGCCCGCCTTCAAGCGGCTCCTCCGCTACGAGGTCTGGACGAAGGCGAAGCTCATCCATCGCCTCGGCAACGACGCCGTCCACGACGACCGCCCCGTCCCCCGCACCGACGCCGAGCAGGCCGTCCGCGAGCTGCACCACGTCCTCTACTGGCTCGTCCGCCACTACACCGAAGACACGAGTGTCGGAGGCGAGAGCCCGAACGTAGCGGCCTTCGACCCGGCCCTCCTTCCCGACGGGGGGCAGGCGAAGACCTCGGCCGAGGAGCTGGCCCGGCAGGAGCAGGCGATGCGGGACGAAGCCGACGCCGAGGCCGAACGCCTCCGCGAGCAGGCCGCCGCCCTCGCCCAGCGCGAGCAGCAGGTCGCCGACCGCGAGGCCGCCCTCGCCGCCGCCCGCGAGGAGCTGGAGCGCCAGCGCCAGTCGTTCACCGCCGTCCGCGAGGAGAAAGAGGACGTCCCGGACCCGCACGACTACGACGAGGCGCAGACGCGCGCGTTCATCATCGACCTCCTCCTCCGCGAGGCCGGGTGGACACTCGAAGAGGACGATGCGGTGGAGTATCCCGTCACCGGCATGCCGACGAAGTCCGGCAAAGGCCGCGTGGACTACGTGCTCTGGGGCGACGACGGCCGCCCGCTCGCCCTCGTCGAGGCCAAGCGCTCCAGCGTCGACCTCCGCGACGGCCAGCACCAGGCCCGCCTCTACGCCGACTGCCTCGAAGAGAAGTTCGGCCGCCGCCCCGTCATCTTCTACACGAACGGGTACGAGACCAAGCTCTGGGACGACGCCCAGGGCTACCCGCCCCGCGACGTGCTCGGCTTCTACACGAAGTCGGAGCTCGAGTGGCTCCACCGCCAGCGGACGGCCCGGAAGCCGCTCGCCGGGGCGACCGTCGACGCCCGCATCGCCGGGCGGCCGTACCAGACCGAGGCCATCCGCCGCGCTGCGGAGTCGTTCGAGCGCAAGCGGCGCCGCGTCCTCCTCGTCATGGCGACGGGGACGGGCAAGACGCGGACGTCCGTCGCCCTCGTGGGGCTCCTCGCCGAGCGCGGCTGGGTGAAGCGCGTCCTCTTCCTCGCCGACCGGACGGCGCTCCTCAAGCAGGCCGCCGGCGCCTTCCGCGAGCACCTCCCGAGCCTCCCGCAGGCGAACCTCTCCAACGGTGACGACCCCACCGGGGCGCGGATCGTCTTCTCGACCTACCCGACGATGGCGAACGCCGTCGATACCGTGGACGGCGGCGACCGGCTCTTCACGCCGGGCGCGTTCGACCTCGTGATCGTGGACGAGGCCCACCGCTCGGTCTACAACCGCTACCGCGTCCTCTTCGACTACTTCGACGCGCTCCTCCTCGGCCTCACCGCCACGCCCCGCGACGAGGTCGACCGCGACACCTACCGCCTCTTCCGGCTCGACGCGGGCGACCCCACCTTCGCCTACGAGTTGAAAGAGGCCGTCCGCGACGGCTTTCTCGTCCCGCCCCGCGCCGTCGAGATCCCCCTCCACTTCCCCACCGACGGGATCACCTACGCCGAGTTGAGCGACGCCGAGCGCGAGGAGTACGAGACGAAGCTCGTCGACGAGGCCACCGGCGAGATCCTCGACCGCGTGGCGTCCGACGCCGTCAACCAGTGGCTCTTCAACGAGGACACCGTCGACAAGGCGCTCGCCGTCCTCATGGAGCGCGGCCTCCGCGTGGACGGCGGCGACCGGCTCGGCAAGACGATCGTGTTCGCCCGCAACCACGCCCACGCCCTCTTCATCAAGGAGCGGTTCGACTGGGGCTACCCCGGCCTCGGCGGCACCTTCGCCGAGGTCATCGACAGCCACGACAGCTACGCCGAGGACAAGCTCGACCGGTTCTACGTCCCCGCGAAGGAGCCCGTCATCGCCATCTCCGTCGACATGCTCGACACCGGCGTCGACGTGCCGGACGTGGTGAACCTCGTCTTCTTCAAGCCCGTCCGCTCCCGCGTCAAGTTCCACCAGATGATCGGCCGCGGCACCCGCCTCCGCCCCGACCTCTTCGCCCCCGGCGAGGACAAGGGGCACTTCTTCGTGTTCGATCTCGGCGGCAACTTCGCCTTTTTCGAGGAGCGGCCCGAGGGCGCCCCACAGGCGCAGGGCGAGAGCGTCGGATCGAGGCTGTTCGCCGAGCGCCTCCGCCTCGCCATGGCGCTCGCAGAGGGCTCGGCGGAGGAGCATGCCCCCTTGCTCAAGAGCGTACGGGACGCGCTCTGCCGGACCGTGCAGGCGATGAACCCGGAGAGCGTGCTCGTCCGCCCCCACCGCCGCCTCCGCGACGCGTTCGCCGACCGTGCACGGTGGGACCGCCTGACATGGCAGGACGTGGCCGACCTCGAGCGCGACCTCGCCCCGCTCCCCTCCGAGACGGCCGAGGACCACGAGCGCAGCCGCCGCTTCGACCTCGCCGTCATCCAGGCCCAGCGCGCCCTCGCCGAGAGGCAGCCCGCACCGGATGGCGTCGTCACGCGGCTCGGCGACACGGCCCGCCGCCTCCTCGAAAAACGGAACGTCTCGGCCATCGCCGCAGCCGAACCCACGCTCCGCCAGCTCCAGGACGAAGCGTTCTGGGATCGTACCTCGCCGGCCGAGCTCGAAGGCATCCGCGAGCGCGTCCGGCCCCTCGCCCCCCTCGCCTCGGCCGACGCGCCGCGTCGCGTCTACACCGACTTCGAAGACATGCTCGGCGAGGTCCACGAGGTCGACGGTGGCCCGTTTGCCGGACTCTCCGAACTCCGTGCCTACCGCGAGCGCGTGGGCCGGTTCGTCCGCGAGCATGAGCACCACCTCGCTGTCCACAAGCTCAAGCACAACGAGCCCCTCACGCCCGGCGACATCGAAGCGCTAGAGGCCCTCCTCTTTCGTGCCGACGTGGCTGGGAGTCGAGAGCGGTTCGAGGAAGCCTTCGGCGAGCAGCCCTCGCTCGGGCTCTTCGTCCGCCGCCTCGTCGGGCTCGACCGGTCTGCCGCAAAGGCCGCCCTCGGCACCTTCCTCGACGGCACCGCCTTCAACGCCGAGC
>CAYTJT010000330.1:0-3534 GCA_964438105.1 uncultured Rhodothermales bacterium
TCGGGACGTAGTAACCGTCGCCCGAGGTGGTGGTGTTGCCGAAGAACAGGCTGCCCGTGTTGAAGAGGCGCGCCTGCACGTCGGAGATGTCGAGGTCGACCTCGGCGGTACCGAGGGCGCAGTTGCCGGGCGTTTGGGCGAGCGCGGGAGCGGCGAGGCAGAGCAGAACGAGCGTCGTAGCGAAGCGCATGGCTGAGACCGTAAGTGAGCAGGGTCTCTCAACTTAGCGACTCGTCCATTAGGGATCAGGGCAATCCGTGGTCCCCACTCCCGCCGCGCCCTACCCTCCAGAAACGCCGCCGCCGCGACCGGAGGCTCCGGCGCGGCGGGACGTGCAAGCAGTGATGAAGGATTTTCGTGTCGCGCTCTGTCGAGCGGTCCCGAAGGACGGCGGCAATATACGACGCCGGGCGGGCGGCGCCAAACGGCCGGGCAGGCCCGCTAGTATCGCATCGTGACGGACTTCCGCTTGAGGGCGCTCAGCCAGCGCGTGATGTCAATCCCCTTCGGGCAGGCCTGGACGCAGTTGAAGATCGTGTAGCACTTCCACAGCCCCTCCTTCGAGTCCACGACCTCGAGCCGCTCCTCGGTGCCGTGGTCGCGCGAGTCGAAGGTGTAGCGGTAGGCCTTGAGCATCGCGGCGGGGCCGAGGTAGTCGGGCGCGGCCCACGTGCTCGGGCAGGAGTGCGTGCAGGCCCCGCACATGATGCACTTCGTCGCCTCCTCGATGATGAAGTGCTCCTCGGGGCTCTGGAGGCGCTCCCGCTCCGGCGGCGGCGTGTTGTTCACGAGCCACGGCATCACGGCGCGGTACTTCTCGAAGAAGTTCTCCTGGTCGATCACGAGGTCTTTGATGACGGGGGCGGCCGGCATCGGCGCGTACGAGATCGTCCCGCCCTTCGTCCCGACGAGGTCCTGGACGAGGACGGAGCAGGCGAGCTTGTTCTCGCCGTTGATCTGCATGGCGTCGGAGCCGCAGATGCCGTGGGCGCAGCTCTTGCGGAAGGTGAGCGTGCCGTCGATGTTCCACTTGATGTGGTTGAGGACGGAGAGCGCGCTGTCCATCGGGTCGGCCTCGAGCTTGTACGTCTCCCAATGCGGCTCGGCGTCCGTCTCCGGGTTGTAGCGCTTGATCTTGACGGTGAGGTCCATGCGGGTGTTGATTTGCAAATGTCGGTAGAGACGCAGCATGCTGCGTCTCTACTACGGCAGAATCGAGCCGCGCGCTAGTACTTGCGCTCCTTCGGCTCGAAGCGGGTCATGACGACGCTCTTATAGTCGAAGCGGTACTCGCCGTCGTCGGCCCAGTAGAGCGTGTGCTTCATCCACTCGTCGTCGTTGCGGTCGGTGTAGTCCTCGCGGAGGTGGGCGCCGCGGCTCTCGGTGCGGTGGTGGGCGCACGCCGCGATCGACTCGGCGTAGTCCACCATGAAGCCGACCTCGACGGCGTCCATGAGGTCGGTGTTGAACTTCACCCCCTTGTCGCCGACGACGATGTTGTTCGCCCGCTTGCGGAGCTCCTTCAGGTCGTCGAGGACGGTCGTGAGCGTCTCGTCGTTGCGGAAGACGGAGACGTTTGTCATCATCGTCTCCTGGAGGTCGGTGCGGACGGCGACGGCCTTCTCGCCCGTCGTGCGCGAGAGGATGTCGTCGAGCAGGGTCCGCGTCGTCGCTTCGGGGTGGTCCGGGAGCGGGCGCTTCTTGGCGCCGTCGCGCGTGATCTCTTCGGCCATCGCGATGCCGGCGCGGCGGCCGAACACGACGAGGTCGAGGAGCGAGTTGGTGCCGAGGCGGTTGGCGCCGTGGACGCTCACGCACCCGCACTCGCCGACGGCGTAGAACCCGGGCACGACGTCGTCCTCGCGGCTCGGCCCGGCGACGACGCGGCCGTCCTCGTCGGTCGGGATCCCGCCCATCGCGTAGTGGCACGTCGGCGCGACGGGGATCGGCGTCTTGAGGGGGTCGACGCCGAGGTAGACGCGGCTGAACTCGGTGATCTCGGGCAGCTTGTGCTCGAGCACGTCACGGCCGACGTGGGTCATGTCGAGCACGACGTGGTCCTTGCCGTTGATGCCGCGGCCCTCGCGGATCTCTTTGTAGATGCACTGCGAGACCATGTCGCGCGGGGCGAGGTCCTTCACCGTCGGGGCGTAGCGCTCCATGAAGCGCTCGCCGTCGGAGTTGCGGAGGATGCCGCCCTCGCCGCGCGCGCCCTCGGTGATGAGGATGCCCAGTCGGTAGAGCCCGGTGGGGTGGAACTGGACGAACTCCATGTCTTCGAGCGGAATCCCCCGTCGGAGCGCGATCGCCATCCCGTCGCCGGTGCCGGCGTGGGCGTTCGAGGTCGTCTTGAAGGCGCGGCCGTAGCCGCCCGTCGCGAAGCAGACGATCTTCGCGTGGAAGGTGTGGACCTCGCCCGTGAGGATCTCATACGCCACGATGCCGACGACGGCCCCGTCCTCGTCCTTGATGAGGTCGAGCATCTGGAACTCGTCGTAGAACTTGACCTCCTTCTCGGTGCAGCGGTCGTAGAGCGTGTGGAGGATGGTGTGGCCGGTGCGGTCGGCGGCGTGGCAGGCGCGGCGGACGGGGGCCTCGCCGAAGTTGCGCGTGTGCCCGCCGAAGCGGCGCTGGCTGATCTTGCCCTCCTTCGTGCGGGAGAACGGCACGCCGTAGTGCTCGAGCTCGATGATCGTGCGGGGGGCGTCCTGGCACATCGTCTCGATGGCGTCCTGGTCGCCGAGGTAGTCGGAGCCCTTGACGGTGTCGAAGGCGTGCCAGAGCCAGGAGTCCTCCTCCTCGTTGCCGAGCGCGGCGCCGATGCCGCCCTGCGCCGCGCCGGTGTGGCTGCGGAGCGGGTGGAGCTTCGAGACCACGGCCACGTCGGCCCCGCCCTCGCGGGCGTAGAGCGCCGCCATCAGCCCGGCGCCGCCGGCGCCGACGATCACGATGTCATGGGTAAAGGTCATGGCGTTGTCCGTTGAGTCAGAGGTAGGGGCAGATGCGCCGCGCCCGCACGAGGCGCTTCGTGCTCATGCTAGAGGTTCAGCCCGGCGACGGTCACCGAGTACGTCCCGATGACGAGGAGGACGAGCGCGAGCCCCCACGAGAGCGTGAGCGCCGCCGCGCGCCCCATGTCGTTGCGGATGTAGTCGGAGAGGACGTTGTTGAGCCCGTAGAAGCCGTGGTGGAGGGCGAAGATCAGGAAGAGGATGTTGAAGCCCTTCCACAGCACCGCGTACACCGGGTCGGCGAGGCGCAGCATCAGCACGTCGTAGGGCGTCGCCGCGGCGGCTTCGGCGGGCGGGTGCGTCGGACCGGGGATCTCCTCGGCCTCGGGGTCGGGCAGCGGCTGGGACTGCGCCGGGACGACGCGGTTGTCCTGCGGCGCTTCGCTCCGGAGGGCCTGCTTCCGCGCGAGCACGGCGGCGTTCGCCTCGTCGGAGTAGCGCGGGAGCACGCCCTCCTCGGCCTGCTCGGCCGTCACCACGTCGTGCGAGATGCTCGCCGTCGTGCGGTCGTAGTGCTGCACCC
>CAYTJT010000331.1:0-3532 GCA_964438105.1 uncultured Rhodothermales bacterium
GGCCCGCGTCGGGCTGAGCCTCGGCGACGCCCGCGACGCCGGGTTCGACGCGGTGGCCCCCTCCATCTGCCATTGGTCGCGGACGAGGGTCTACCCGAACTCGAAGCCGATCTGGGTCCGCCTCGTCGTCGAGCGGGGGTCGGGGCGGCTGCTCGGCGGCGAACTCGTGGGGCAAGAGGGCGCCGGGCTGCGCGCCGACGTGCTCGTCCCGC
Organism: uncultured Rhodothermales bacterium; assembly: GCA_964438105.1. GTDB lineage: Bacteria > Bacteroidota > Rhodothermia > Rhodothermales > JANQRZ01 > JBBSMX01. The sequence goes on from CAYTJT010000331.1 coordinate 213, forward strand.
TCATCCGCGAGGGGTACACGGCGCAGCGGGTGCTCGACGAGATCGACCTGATCTACAACCCGCTGATCGCGCCGGCGGTGGACCCCCTCCTGATCGCGGCGTCGGCGGCGGCGAAGGCGGCGGGGGCGTCGCGGCGGCCTAGCTGACGCGGTCGTTGAGCCCGGAGACGCCCGACATTTTTGCGCAGTGGTCGCAGCAGTAGTACGTCCCGTCGGCTTCGAGCCCGTGGCCGAGGATGCGTACGCCGCAGTGGTCGCAGTTCGGCGCGAGCTTCTGGGCGGCGCACTCAATGGAGTCGAAGACGTACGAGTCGCCCCCGACCGTGGTAACGGTGAAGGCTTTGTCGTAATCGTTGCCGCAGGTGTCGCAGGTAGGCATGGGGAGAGGGGCTGGGGTGGAGAGGGGATACCGTGGTCCAAACTAGCGCACGGCGGCGGAAGGGGCGTAGCTTCGAGTCGACCTCACAGCGTCTGGCGTCTCCAGTATCAAGTTGATAACGCTTTTTAAAGAGGCGTCCATCATGAAGGCATATTCTCCCATCTCGCTCTTCTGCGTTATATCTCTCGCACTTTCTGTGAGTGATGCCTATGGGCAAAATTGTACGTATTTGCGATGTGCTGAGGTACTGAGTCCAAAGCAGGCGGAGGTGCATACCCGGCTCATCGCAATGCAATGGGCGGACGCCTTGACGCCGGACGAGATAGAGGTGGTGCGTACGAGCTTGGCATCAGATAAAGATGGGCTCGTCGAGGCAGCCGTAAATGTCGTTGCCGTCCACGAGTTGGAAGATCTATCCCAAGAGCTCTACGCAGATGTCGGAAAATCCTACAGCTTCGCGCGCATCCTCAGCCGGCTCACTGCTGATGCCCTGACGCAGGGTGAGGGTTCTGCTGGGTTTGAGGAGCGATTGCAACAGGGCACAGCCGATTTGCTAGCCGAAAAGAACGAGGACTTTGCTCAGTTCGAATGTCTGGTGCAGGCGATACTGGTCACCCGAGCGAGCAAGTCTTTGAGAAAGGGCGAAGCCGTTTCGCTCGACATCCCGGAAGCAGAACTCACCGAGTACGAGCGCCTACTGCTCGAATACAGTTCGCGCGCCCAGAAGGAGGCCATCGAGAGTATCGTGGAGACGCTCTCCTCAGCGGAGATAGCTGGTGCCTCCGAGTACAACCTGGCTGGCGTGCTGAGAACCTACGGAAGAGCACCGATTGACGACATGATCGGCGTACTCTCCGCTGAGGAAACACTTCGGGCCTTGAGCCCCTACGCGAGGCTACTGTTCGTTCGGCACCTGAGATGGGACACCTTTGTCCAGGAACTGACGGAGGAGCAGAAAGCAGCCCTGTCGAAGGCTCTCACTTGGCCTGGCTATTTCGACGCTCCTACCTCGTTGCAGATCTCAGTGGACCTGCTCCAACAGGAGATGAAGGGCGTCGCCGAGGAGAACTGAGGCCACTCGCCAAACCAATCTGTCTTCGCTGACGATCCTGAAAGCCACGATGCCCCCTGATCCGACCGATCCCGACCTCGTGCTGGCACGCGAGCGGGCGCTCGCTCGACTGCTCCGGATCGAGCACGAGGGGGCCTACGTCGGCTTCGCGGACCCCGACGCCGCGGGTGGAGAGGGCGACGCGCGGGAGGAGCGGCAGGCGGCCGAGTACGTCGCCGGGATCACCCGGCAGCGCCGCTGGCTCGACTTCCTCATCGCCCATTTCTACCGGGGCAACGCCAACCAGCTCGAGCCCGCGCTTCGGCAGATCCTCCGCATCGGGCTCTACGACCTCCTCTTCCTCTCGACGCCGGAGCACGCCGCCGTGAACGAGGCGGTCGAACTCGCCAAGCGGGTCGTCCGGCCGAAAGCGGGCGGGCTCGTCAACGGGCTCCTCCGCGCCGTGCTCCGGCACCGCGACCGCCTGCCCGAGCCCGCCACCGGCAAACCAGAGCGGGACCTCGCCGTGCGCACCTCGCACCCGACGTGGATCGCCCGCCGCTGGCTCCGCCGATACGGCGCGGACGAGGCGCGCGCCCTGCTCGAACGCGACAACGAACGCCCACGCTACGCCCTCCGCGTCAACTCGCTCCGCACCACGCCGGAGGCGTTCGGCCGCGACCTCGACGACCTCGGGGTGGAATGGACGCCGTCGCGGTGGCTCGACGACTTCGTGCTCGTCGACGCGCTCCAGCCCGTGCTCCGCGCCGGCTGGCTCGACGAGGGGCGGTGCGCCGTGCAGGACGAGGCCGCCGCGCTCATCGTCCGCCTGCTCGACCCACAGCCGGGCGAGACGATCCTCGACGTGGCCGCCGCGCCGGGCGGCAAGGCGCTCTACGCCGCTATGCGGATGGGTGACGAGGGCCGCGTGCTTGCTTTCGACGTGCACTCCGCACGCGCGAACCTCGTCCGCGAAGCCGCCGCCGCGCACGGGCTCTCGTCGGTCGAGGTCGAGGCGGCGGACCTGCGCGACCTCGCCGCCCAGCCGGACCCGCCGCTCGGCGACCGCGTGCTGCTCGACGCGCCGTGCTCCGGCCTCGGCGTCCTCGCCAAGCGCGCCGACCTCCGCTGGCGGCGTACGCCCGAGGAGATCGACGAACTCATGGACTTGCAGGACGAGCTGCTCGACGCAGCGGCCCGGCTCGTCCGCCCCGGCGGGCTGCTCGTCTACAGCACGTGCACGATCGAGCCCGAGGAGAACGCCGACCGCGTCGAGGCCTTTCTCGCGCGCCACCCGGAGTTCTCGCCGGAGCGCGCCGACGGCTTCGTGCCCGACGCGTTCGTGACGGAGGCGGGCTATTTCGCCGCGCTTCCGCAGCGCCACGGCACCGACGGCGCGTTCGCCGCGCGGCTGCGGAAAACGCAGCGGGCCACAACAGTCCCGCGCGCCGCCGCGTTGTGCCGAGGGGCGCGATTAAATCGCTTGCCCTCCGCACGTCTTTTTGCGATGTTTCCCCGGTTCTCCCCCTCAGACGTACCGCCCGCGCGATGACCGCTCTCCGCTCGCTTGCGCTCACCCTACTCCTGCTCGCCCTCGCGGCGGCGCCAGCCGAGGCGCAGCGCGTCGCGAAATACGGCGCCGATTTCCTCGCGGGCGGCGTCGGCGGGCGCGCGCTCGGGATGGGCGGGGCCTACGTCGCCCTCGCGAACGACGTCACGGCCGGGTACTGGAACCCCGCTGGTCTGAATGCGACGGCGTACCCCGAGGCCGCGTACATGCACGCCGAGCGCTTCGACGGCATCGTGCAGTTCGACTACGGCGCCGGCGTCTTCCCCATCAACGCCCGCTCGACCGTCGGCATCTCGTTCTTCCGCAGCGGCGTCGACGACA
>CAYTJT010000332.1:0-3529 GCA_964438105.1 uncultured Rhodothermales bacterium
CCGATGGCCTTCGCCGGCGGCAACCGCTACCTCTACGCCGTCAACGGCGGGAGCGACGAGGTCTCGGCCTTCCGCGTCAGCCGCTCGCGCCTCCGCCCGCTCGGGACCGTCTCGTCGGCCGGCCCCCGGCCCATCAGCGTCACCGTCTACGGCGACCTCCTCTACGTGATCAACGCGGGCCGGGCCGGGCAACCCGGTAACATCGCCGGCTTCCGCATCACGCGGCGCGGCACGCTCGAAGCGATCGCCGGCTCCGTCCAGCCGATCAACCCCGGCGCCGGCAGCCCCTCCCAGATCGACTTCAGCCCCGACGGCGCGCTCCTCGTCATCACCGACAAGCCGACGAACACGATCACGACCTACCCCGTCGGCGGCGAGGGCGTGGCCGGCCCGCCGACCGTCACGGCCGCGAACGGGCAGACGACCTTCGGGTTCGACTTCGACCGCGCCGGCCGGCTCATCGTCTCCGAAGCGGCGGGCGGCGCGCCCGACGCGAGCACGGTCTCGTCCTACCTCCTCGACGGCAGCGGCGTCCCGCAGACGATCACGGCCTCGCTCCCGACGACGGAGACGGCGGCGTGCTGGGTCGAGACGTTCGGGCCGTTCGCCTACGTCACGAACACCGGCAGCGGCACCGTCACGGGCTTCTTCGTCCGCCCCGACGGCTCGCTCGTCCGCCTCGACGACGACGGCATCACCGTCTCTACCGGCGCGGGTAGCCAGCCGCTCGACATGGACATCGCGCTCAACTTCCTCTACGTGCAGTCGCAGGGGACCGACCGGCTGAGCGTCTACACGATCGGGTTCGACGGCAGCCTCACGAGCGTCTCCGGCGGGGCCGCCACCGGCCTCCCGCCGACGGCCGTCGGCGTGGCCGCGTTCTGATCGGGGCCGCGGAAAGAACGACGAAGCCCCGGCGCTACCGCAGCGCCGGGGCTTCGTTATGGCTGCGTGCGGAGGTCAGGCGAGCTCGACGGCGACGACGTGCTTGCCGAAGCGGTAGCCGTCGTGCTGCGCGAGCACCTGGCTCGCGTACTGCTGCGGAGCGTTGAGCAGGTCCTCCCATGTGTTGGAAATAACACCCACGCCGCGTGGGCACTCACAAGCGCTCACAAGTTGTCACAAAGCGCTGTCGGCACCGTGCGTTTCCCCGCATTGCGGGGGTTTCGCTCCTCCCCTCTCTCCCCTCTGCCCTCACAACCTCTTACAAGCACTCACAAACTGGAGGGGTTGCCAGGACGAGTCCCTAGGCGCCGGCAACGTGCCAGCGAGCCCCGCCGCGTTGCCCGCGCAGCTCGACACGCTCTCCCCGCATGTCGTTGAGCAGCTTTCGAAGCTGATACCTCGTCTGGTCCGGAAAGCGCGCCTCGATCTCTTTCATGCTAAGCCCGGCCGGTTCGTTCTGACGAAGCGCCCTGATGATACGGTCGTTGAGCCCTTCCGGCCCGAGCCTTCGCTGCTCGGCTTCCTCCAGCGCGTGGAGCCATTGCTCGGCGGGCCGCAGGCGTCCTCCCGCAGTTCGCTGCACGAGGCCGAGGTCGATCAGGCGCTGCACGGATTCCGGTTCCATACCCGTGACCGGTAGCTGTCGCCGCATCGCGTCGAGCGTGCGGAAATCCTCAACGCCGAGGCGGTCTCACGTGTCGGGCTCGACCTGCCGGGTAGACCGGAGGAAGCTTTCGTCGGAGCGTCCGAAGAGCGACACCTTGACACGCCGACGCTCCGGCTGCTCGAAGAGCGGGAGCGGCTGCGCGCGCTAGACGGCGGCCAGCATCATGAGGTCCACGCCCTGTCCCGAGCGCTCAATCTGCCCGCACTTTTCGAGCGCTTCGGCGAGCAGCCGGTTGCGCCAGTACGAACGCTCGGCAACGTTCTCCGGCGTCACGTCGGCTGGGAACGGACCGGGGCTCGTCACGACGAACGCCTCCGGCGACATGTCCACCCGCACGCTGTCTCCGAGCGTGTAATCCCGGTGAGCGACGGCGTTGAGCAGGGCCTCCCGCACCGAGCGCTCCGGGTACCGCGGGCGCTGCACCACGCGCGTCCCCGTTTGCACCTCGATGGGCTCCAGCCGAGCGTGTGGCATGATCGCCTCCACGAGCTCGTCAAGGCCGAGGAGGAGCGGCCGGCGCACCGCGTGCCTCACTTCGTAACGGATGGCTGTCGGCGCGGACCGGCGCTCGAAGATGATCTCGGCCTGCGGCATCCGGCGCCCGATGACCGTCTCACGGCCGACGAGCAGGAGGGCCGCGCGTGTAAGCACCCCGCCCGCCTCTACCAGCTGAAACGTGTGGAGCAGGTCCATCGGAGCCATGCCCTCGTAGCGCTTACTCTGCTCCTCAGATAGCGTTTTCGCGACGACGCCTGCACGAAACGCGTCGAGGGCCATCTCATCCACGTCGTCCAATGACGTACCCGGCAGAGGCTCCGCCGACAGGTCGACGGTTTCCATTACACACTGCCGCATCTGCTCCGACGACATCGTGGTCAGCGACTCCCCGTCCCGAACGTAGGGAATACCTTTGTACGTCACGTAACCGCCCTGCTCGCGTCCCGCCACGCGAAGCACCAGGACGCGCCGACGCTCGTCAAAGAGATCGCTGTCCTCGAACAACTCGTATGCCTCGATATAGCGCCCGATGGACTGCTGCCAGTTGCGAACATGCGCGTTGAAATCGAGGAACGCATGCGACCCTACGACCTCTCGCGGCTTCCGGTCCGTGACCCCGAAGACGAGGTGGCCCCCGCCTTCGTTCGAGAGCGCGCAGAGGTAGCTCAGCATGTCATCCGCCGAGAACCTGGTTCGCGCTTCCTTGAACTCCAGATGGGGCGACTCGGCTTCGGTCATCCGGCGGCGGAGCTCGTCAAGGGTCATCGGCGATCGCGTTTGGGAGAGTACGCAGAGTGTCTCACTTAAGATACCTCGCGCTCTGCTTCTACCCCTCGCGTGCCTCCCCCTGTGCCAGCAAAGCCCGTCTCGCGCCGCGTGGTGCGAAGCGGGCTTTCTCCGTGCCACCGGTTCCCCGGCCGATTCGTTCGACCTACGCGATCTCGATGCCGACGACGTGCTTGCCGAACCGGTAACCGTCGTGCTGCGCGAGCACTTGCGACACGTACTGCTGCGGCACGTCGACGAACGTCTGCCGGTGCTGCACGCTGATCTTGCCGATCGCCTTGCCGGGCACGTTCGCCGTCCGCGCGAGCGCGCTCACGACCTGACCGGGCCGCACGTTCCGGCTCTTGCCGGCGTCGAGCGCGAGGCGGACCATCCCGTCCTCGTGCGACGACGTGCTGGGCGGGCGCGGGCTGCGGTCGCGCCGGTCGTGGTGCCTGGGGTGGCTGCGCGACGTGAAGCCGGCCTCGCGGACGGGTTCGAGCGCGGGCGCCTCCGTCTCGGCGCGGGCGAGCGCGAGCGCCGCCGCTGCCACGTCCATCGGGTCGCGTCCGGCGGCGACGAGGGCGGCGACGATGGTCCGGTCGCCCTCGGCGCCCGACGTCGCGCCGTCGAGCCGTTCGGCGAGGCGGGCGG
>CAYTJT010000333.1:0-3529 GCA_964438105.1 uncultured Rhodothermales bacterium
GGACGCTGTGGAAGCGCCGCGAGAAGCACATGTACGTCGCCCTCTGGTTCTACATCGCGACGATCATCACCGTCGCGATGCTGCACATCGGCAACAGCCTCGCGATCCCGGCCACGCTGCTGAAGAGCTACCCGATCTACACCGGCGTGCAGGACGCCCTCGTGCAGTGGTGGTACGGCCACAACGCCGTCGCCTTCTTCCTCACGACGCCGTTCCTCGGGCTGATGTACTACTTCCTCCCGAAGGCGGCCGACCGCCCGGTCTTTAGCTACCGCCTCTCGATCGTCCACTTCTGGTCGCTCGTCTTTATCTACATCTGGGCCGGCCCGCACCACCTCCAGTACACCGCCGTGCCGGAGTGGGCCGCGACGCTCGGGATGGTCTTCAGCGTGATGCTCTGGATGCCGTCGTGGGGCGGGATGATCAACGGGCTCTTCACGCTGAGGGGCGCGTGGCACAAGCTCCGCGACAGCGTCGTGCTGAAGATGTTCGTCGTCGGGATCACGTTCTACGGGATGTCGACGTTCGAGGGCCCGATGCTGAGCGTGAAGTCCGTCAACGCGCTCTCGCACTACACCGACTGGACGATCGGGCACGTGCACTCCGGCGCGCTCGGGTGGAACGGGTTCATGACGTTCGGGATGATCTACTGGCTGCTGCCGCGGCTGTGGAAGACGCCGCTGTGGTCCGAGAAGCTCGCCAACTGGCACTTCTGGATCGGCACCGTCGGCATCCTCCTCTACGTCCTGGCGATGTACAACTCCGGCATCACGCAGGGGCTCATGTGGCGCGCCTTCGACGAGGCCGGCCGCCTGATGTACCCCGACTTCATGGAGACCGTCGTCCAGATCCGCCCGATGTACTGGGTCCGCCTGATCGGCGGGACGATGTACCTCGGCGGCGTGGTGCTGATGATGGTGAACGCGTGGATGACGATCCGCAACGCGCCCAAGGACCTCCCCGACCCCTCCGTCGCGCTGCCGCTCCAGGCGCAGCCGACGGAGGAAGCCACCGCCTGATCGCCGCCACCGCCCGTACGGGCACGATCCCCCCGCCGTACGGGCACGATGCATCGTGCCCCTACCCCGAATCTCACCATGAAGAAATTCCTCGACACGCACGGCTTCCACCGCAAGCTCGAAGGCTGGCCGTTCGTCTTCACCGCCCTCACCACGCTCGCCGTCGCCATCGGCGGCATCGTGGAGTTCCTCCCCCTCATCCTCGTCGACGACCAGGTCGAGTCGATCGCCACGGTCGAGCCGTTCACGCCGCTCGAAGTGGCCGGGCGCGACCTCTACATCCGCGAGGGCTGCGTCGGCTGCCACAGCCAGATGGTCCGCCCCTTCCGCCACGAGATCGAGCGCTACGGCGACTACTCGAAGCCCGGCGAGACGGTCTACGAGAGCCCGTTCCTCTGGGGCTCGAAGCGGACCGGGCCGGACCTCGCCCGCGTCGGCGGGAAGTACCCGCACCTCTGGCACGTCCGCCACATGGAGAACCCGCGCTCCACCTCCCCGCGCTCGATCATGCCGCCCTACCCGTGGCTGCTCACGCGCGAGCTCGACTTCGACGGCATCGCCGGCAAGGTCGGCGCGCTCAGGACCGTCGGCCTCCCGTACTCCGACGAGGAGGTCGAGGACGCCGCCGCCCTCGCACGCGCGCAGGCCGCGGAGATCGCCGCCGAGGTCGTGGAGCAGGGCGGCCCGAGCGGGCTCGAAGACAAGGAGATCGCTGCGCTCGTGGCGTACCTCCAGAAGCTCGGCACCTTCCTCGACGACGTGGCGCTCCCGGCCGAGCGCGACCTCGAGCCGCACGAGCGGGAAGAGGTGATCGAGACGATGCAGGACGAGCAGCCCGGCGACCTCCCCGGCACCCCCCTCGAAGTCGAAGACCTCCCGCCGGGCACGGAGCCCACGGACGTCGAGATGGAGCGGACCGACGACGGCTCCGTCCTGGAGGAGATCGAAGACGCGCCCGAGGTGCAAGACCAGCGATGATGAAAGAAGTGGTCCGCGCGATGGACACCGGCCTCCTCGCCCAGATCGGCCTGATCGCGTTCTTCGTCGCCTTCGTGCTCATGGTGATCTACGCGCTCACGCTCTCGAAGCGCAAGCGCGAGCACAACAAGAACATCCCGCTCGACGACGCCCCCGAAGCACCCCCCGAACTCCTCGACAACGGCAACCGCTCCTGACATGAGCCAGTCTCCCGAAACCCCGCAACACCCCGACTCCGGGAAGCAACCCGAGTCCGGATCGCTCCTCGTCGGCGGCGCCGGCGACGAGGTGATCCGCGGCCACAAGTACGACGGCATCCGCGAGTACGACAACCCCATGCCCGGCTGGTGGGTGTGGATCTTCGTCGCCACCGTCGTCTTCGCCGTGGTCTACTACGTCGGGATCACGTTCTTCGACTTCGTCGACACCTACGAGGACGACCTCGCCGAGGCGCAGCTCGAGCTCGCCGAGATCCGCGAGGCCTACGCCGCGAGCGGCCCCGCCTTCGAGACCGACCCGCGCGCGCTCACGCGCTACGCCTCGGACACGGAGATGGCCGCCGCCGGCACCGAGGTCTTCATGGCGAACTGCGCCTCCTGCCACGGCAACGAGGCCGAGGGCCTCATCGGCCCGAACCTCACCGACGACTACTGGATCCACGGCAGCTCGAACGAGGCGATCTGGGAGATGCTCGCCGTCGGCGTGCCGGCGAAGGGGATGCCGCCGTGGGAGAGCGTGCTCGCGCCGCAGGAGCGCGCCGAGCTCCTCGCCTACATCCGCTCCGTCGACGACACCGACCCCGCCGGTGCCAAGGAGCCCGAGGGCGAGCTGGACCCGTACGAAGGGGGATGACCGTGCGCGCGGCGGGCACGGGTGCCGATTGGCTCCCCCCGTTCGGGCGCGCATCGCTCTGGGACTGTGTCCTTGCGCTCAGGCACGCCCGAACGGTCCCCCTCGACCGAACTGTCCCTCTCGTTTCGAGGGGGACAGTCCTGCGTAGCTGGGAGCGCAGCGACCGCGAGCGGGGCGGGGGGGCGTAGGGACTCCCCCCACAGGCAGGGGTACGTGCGCCCGACGGCCATCGGCACGCCGCACCCCTAGCGGGTGCCGCCCACCTGCGTCGATATTAGGTTCCAGTCAAACCGACGACCCCCGATGGCCGCAAAAGCCTTTATCGACGCCGACGACGTCGGCATCCTGGAATCGCCCGAGGCCGTCCTCACGACGATGGACCGCGAGGGCAACCGCCGCTGGATGTACCCGACCCCGAGCAAGGGGCGGTTCTACTACCAGCGGCTCTGGCTCGGCTGGGCGCTCATCGCCCTCTTCGTCGCGCTCCCGATCGTCCACATCAACGGCCAGCCCGCCGTCCTGCTCGACTTCATCAACCGCGAGTTCGCGCTCTTCGGGCTGATCTTCTACCCGACCGACACGTTCCTGCTGCTCCTGCTCGGCCTGAGCGCGCTCGTCTCGATCTTCCTCCTCACGGCGCTCCTCGGCCGCGTGTGGTGCGGGTGGGGCTGCCCGCAGAC
>CAYTJT010000334.1:0-3528 GCA_964438105.1 uncultured Rhodothermales bacterium
GTGGGAGCACGCCTACTACCTCAAGTACCAGAACAAGCGCGGCGACTACGTCTCGCACTGGTGGAACGTGGTGAACTGGGACGAAGCCGACCGGCGGTTCAAGAAGTACACGTCGTAAACGCCGTCGGTTTTCGACAGCCGACGCGCGAGGCGGCGGGCCGACGGCCTGCCGCCTCGTTTCGTTCGCACGCGGCGGGACTTCGGGTGCGACGCACCCCTGTCACCCCGGCCCCGTAGCCTGGGGCATCACTCACCTGCACCCCGGGCTCATGAGCTACCTCGTCGTCACCACCCTCGACCTCGCCGACACCGACCGCGCGCCGGTCGAGCGCGAGCTCGCGGCCCTCGGCCTCCTCAACTGCCTCGTCGACAGCCGCAACGAAGCGCACGTGCTGCCGAGCGGCACCTACGCCGGTGTCTTCGAGGGAGCGACCGCGCACGCGCTCCGGCGGCGCATCGCCGACGAGGTGCGAGAAGCCTTCGGCCGGTCGCGCGTCGAGGCCCGCGTGCTGGTTTCCGTGGGCGGGCACTGGAGCCTGCGCCACGCGGCCTGACAGGAGCCGAAGGGGCGGCGGGCGGTATACTGCCCGCCATGCACCTCCCCGACGACATCGACCTGCGCCTCACCGTGCGCCCGGCCTCCGCGCCGCTCGCACTCGACACGCTGACGGGGGAGGAGCAGGCGCGGCTCGACGGGTTCGGCAGCGAGAAGCGCCGTCGCGAGTTTGCGCTCGGGCGCGCCACGGCACGAGCGCTGCTGGCCGACCGCCTCGCCGTCGCCGCGCCGGACGTGCCGCTGCGCGTCGCCGCCGACGGAGCCCCCGACCTCGACGACGACCCCGAGTCCGACGGGGCGCTACGCGTCTCGATCGCGCACGCCGCGACGTCGGAGCAGACGCTCGCCGTCGCCGCCGTCGGGGAGCGGCCCCTCGGCGTGGACCTCGAGCCGATTCGGCCCCGCCGTCCGGACCTCTACCGGTTCCTCCTCCACCCGGAAGACTACGACGTGCTGGACCGTCTGCCGCACGATCACGACGCGGCGCAGGTGCTGCTGTGGACGCTGAAGGAAGCGACGCTGAAGGCGATGCGTACGGGCTTTCGCGTTTCGCCCAAGAAGCTGCGCCTCGCCGTCGAACCTGGACGCGGGACCGCCTCGGTGCGGGTCGAGGGAGGGGGGCGGTGGGTGCTTCGCTTCGCGAGGCGGGACGGCTGCTTTCTCGCTGTCGCGTTTGCGGATCACTGAGGCAGGCGGTGTTGGGGTGCCTGGTTTCTGCTCCTACGGCTAGCTGGAGGAATGCACCATAGGCATACGGGGGATGGACGTATGGATTTATTAACCATTGTTTACATTAATTAGTCAAAATATCAGTTTTGCGTAATTATATTTAGCTAAGAAGTCAATATGCCTTCTGTAACAGCGTAAGCCGACTAGATATGAATGCTGCACTCCTCACCCCCTCGCTCGATACCTGTGATGCACTCAAGCGGGCAGGCTTCCCCCAGACCACCGTGTTCGCTTGGGGGAGCGAGGTGGGACAGCGCCGACCGCCGAGGGTGTTCCCCCGCGGCATCACGGGTAGCACCTCCGAAGAGAGCGCTGCCCCGACGCTATCGGAGATCCTCGCTCATCTACCGTCGGAGTTGAGCTTCGCGCTCCCGCATCCCATTTTCGGATCGACGGACCGGGCGCACACGCTGGAGGTCAGCCTGGGGCGTCGGGCGGTGATCGGGTATCACCGTGTGGGTTCCCGTGAGGTGCAGCACCGGACCGAGCACGGCAGCGCCGTCGAAGCGGCCGCGCGGCTCTACCTCGCCTTGCGCGAGGCGGGGCGGCTCCATCCGCACCTCTCGGTCGGAGCGGTGTCTCCGGACGCGGTATTCGAGACCGGGTCGCTGGCGCAGGCCGCGTAGGACCGTCGTCGGCAGCGCTACAGCTCGGCCTGCACGGTCGCGCCGGCAGGCATCGCGAACAGGCTATCCGGCGCCTCGGGCACGAAGCGGAGGCCGGTGACGGTGCCCTCGGCGGCGGGGTTGCCCGCGCCGCTCCCGGTCCACGCGAACGAGCGGAAGCCCTCTTGCAGCGTGATTCCCGACGCCGTCTGCGCGCCGTCGTAGAGCATCAGCCGCTCGGGCGTCGTGCCGCCCTCGGGGAAGAAGCCGGGGTACGAGACGACGTAGCGTACGCCGCCGACGCGCCGCGTCTCGGGGTCGAGGAGGAGGTAGTAGTAGTCGTCCGGCGCGTCGCCGGTGCCCGCGTCGAACGTCACCCGGACGAGGTCGTACGTCGCGCCCTCCGCCGTCATACGGCCCGCCGTTTCGAGATTCACGCCGGGGTCGGCGAGGACGAACGGCATCGCGACGAAGTAGTACGGCGTGAGCGACCAGAACCGCGCGTTCGTCGCGAGCGAGTCCGCCCCCGAGACCCATGCCTCGTTGCCGGTCCACCCGAACTGGACCGCCTGCGACGAAGCCGGATCGCCCACGACCTCGTGCACGGCTCGGCTGCTCCACGTGTCGACGGTCTGCCTCGTGTCGATCGGCGGGCCGCCGGTGAGCCGCTCGTAGGTGTGGCGGAAGCGGACGGGGCCGTTGCCGTACCACCGCGCCAGCCCGCCGTGCGCATCGATCGCGTCGAGCACGAGCCGTCCCGCGTCGGTCGCTTCGAGCCAGGCCGTGGCGTCGGCGACGCGTTCGGCAATCGCGGCGTCGGACGGCCGCGCGAGCGCGGTCTCGGCTGTGTCGTCGGTTGCGCCGCCGGCCGGGGGCGGCTCGGACTCGGAGGCGCACCCGGCGAGAAAGAAGGTGGCGGCGGCGAGGACGCATACGTCGCGGCGGATCGGCATGGTCGGCAGGGGCGAGGTGGAAAAGGCGCTACGTGGTTTCGGCCGTTTCGGCCCGCAGCGAGACGCTGAGCGCGGGCCAGAGCGGGTAGTCGGTGTAGCCTTCGGCACCGCCGCCGTAGAACGTGCCGCTGTCCGGCTCGTTGAGCGGCGCGTCGAGCCCGGCCGCCTGGGCGGCGAAGCGGATCGGCAGGTCCGGGTTGGCGAGAAACGGGCGGCCGAAGGCGATGAGGTCGGCGCGGCCGGCTTGCAGGTCGCGCTCGGCGTCGTCGCGGCCGTAGTCGCCGTTCGCCATCACCACGCCGTCGTAGTTCGCTCGCGTGAGGGCGAGCACGTCGAGCCCGCCGCCGGACTCGTCCGTGCCCATCTGGCTATTCGGGCGCATCGCGTGGACGTAGCCGAGCCCGGCGTCGCGGACGTGCCGGAGGGCGAGGCCGAACGTCTCGTCCGGCCGGTCGTCGAAGACGCCGTTCGCGCCCTGCCCGAACGAGAGGCGGATGCCGACCTGCTCGGCGTCCCACGCGGCGGTCACGGCGTCCATCACCTCGTCGAGGAAGCGGACGCGACGCTCCGGTGACCCGCCGTATTCGTCCGTGCGCTGGTTGGAGCCGGACGAGAGCAATTGCTCGATGAGGTAGCCGTTCGCCCCGTGGATCTCGACGCCGTCGAACCCGGCCTCGCGGGCGAG
>CAYTJT010000335.1:0-3528 GCA_964438105.1 uncultured Rhodothermales bacterium
CAGGCGCTCGGCCTCGTCGGCGTCGCCCGCCGCGAGGGCGCGGAGCCCGGCGCGGTACGCCCGCTTCCACGGCTCGACCCAGTGCGGGCAGCGTTGCTCGAAGAGCGACGGGCGCGTGAACACGCGCGCGACGAGCTCGTCCGCCTCCGGGTCCGGCGGCTGCGCGAGCACGTCGGCCTCCCACGCCGCGGCGAGCGTGTCGAGCGGGACGCCGTACGCGCGCTCGAAATCGCCCGTGGCGTAGACCGTGCGCAGCGGCGCTGGGCCATACGTGCGGTAGAGGTAGCGGACGAACGAGCCGGCGGTCGTGTACGAGACGGCCCCCCGCCCCGTCCAGAACCCGAGCGGCGAGAGGCGGGCGGCGACGGCCTCGCCCGGCGTCCCCCCGAGCAGCCCGGCGTCGTCGCGGTAGCGGGTGGCCGACGCCACGCGCGCGTCGGGCGGCGGCAGCCCGTCCGGCGGCTCCAGCGCCACGGCCAGCCCCTCGACGAGCCCCACCGCCAGCGACGCCCGCAGCACCGGCAGCCCGAACTCGCGCGAGAAAACGTGCACGAGCTCGTGCCCGAACGAGGCGTCGAACCGGCTGAGGAGGAGGTGCATCTGCGGGCGCGGCAGCCACACCGGCGCGACGCTCGTCTGCCGCGCGCCCGTGAGCGCCGCCTTCGTCGCAGCGTCCGGGTAGAGGTAGGTCGCGATCCGCTCGTCCACGTCCACCCCCAGCGCCTTCCACAGTTGGTGGTAGCGGTACGCGTGCGCGTCGGCGATCACCCGCAGCTCGCCGGGCGAGAGCGACGCCGGGTCGTAGTAGATGTCGAACCGCTCGGTCGCGAGGTGCCCGCCGAGCCGCTCGCGGATCAGCCACCCCGGCGTGTTGAACCCGAGCCGGGGGGCGAACGCGTACGCGAGCCCGATGAGCCCGACGGCGAGCAGCAGCGCCCCCGCCGTCGCGCGTGCCGCCTGCGGCCGCGCCTCCCCCCTCCCCATCCGCAGCCGCGCGCCGAAGAGCCCGAGCGCCGCCGCCCACAGCAGCGTCAACCCCCGAAACCAGAACAGCCCGGGGCGGACGGCTAGCTCCTCGTCGTAGATCGGGCCGAGGACGCCGCCCCAAACGTGGTTGTAGGTGTAGAACTGCGGGTGCAGCCCGAGGTCCCACAGCACCGGCAGCGCCGCCACGGCGAGGCCGACCGCCACGAACCACGTGCGCCGCCGCCGCACCGCCGCATCCAGCGCCCACGCCAGCGCGACGGCCAGCACCACGCTCGGCACCGTAAAGACGGCGAACAGCCCGAGCCCCTGCGCCCACCCGCAGTTCGGCCGCCACAGCATCGAGGCGAGCAGCAGCCCGAGCGGCACGACGAGGAGGGCGACGAGCCGCCCCAGCACCGGCCCGAGCGCTTCGCCGCGCCGAAACAGCGAGAGCGCTGCCAACCCCGACGCGAAAAACCCCACCCCCGCTACGACCGCGCTCGACTCGACGTGGAGCAGCCCGAGGAGGGGCACCGGCCACAGCCCGACGCACAGGGCGGCGTAGACGGCGGCGACGGCGAGGAGCGCTCGGGGCATCGGTTACATACGGGGCCTACAGGAGCACGAACGAGAGGCCGATGGCGAGCACCTCCCGGAGCTGGATCTTCTCGGTGACGTCGCGGTCGTAGAGCGCCTCGGCCGCGAGCGTGACGTTGAGGAAGTCGTTGACCCTCATCGTGAGCGTGTTCTCCCAGTACGCGTCCGGCCCCTCCTCGAACCCAGAGAACGCCTGGAACACCCCCAGCCTCGACTCCAGCAGCACGTTCTCGAATAGCTCGCGGCGCGCTTCGACAAGCGACTCCAGCCCCGCTTCCAGCCGGAGCGTCTGGTCGGGGGCGTTGCCGTAGAGCGGCCGCAGCCGCTCGATCGTGACGATCGTCTCCTTCAGCCCGAGCCCGACGCGCACCGTGTACCACGCGTCCGGGTCGTAGGTCACCCCCAGCGACTGCGTCCAGATCGCGGGCGCGAAGAAGTCCGACACCTTCAGCCGGCCGTCCGAGTCGAGGACGCCCTGCTCGGCGAGGAACGGGTAGTCCTCCTCCGACGGGTCGTAGTCGAAGCCCGGCGCGAACTGCGTGCGGAGCTCCGTCGCGAGCGTCGGCTGCAGCCGACCGAGCGCGGTGTACTGGAGGTTGAACGCGTACCGGATGAAGTCCTCGGCCTTGCGGAACGGCAGCGTGTCGTTCTTCACGAGGCCGAACGACGACCGCAGCAGGTGCTCCTGCTTGAACGCCCCGACGACGCGCGCGAGCCGGCCGCGGGCCGACGCGGTGAAGGCGAGGGCGTCCACGCCCCCCTCCTGCCAGTTCCGATAGGCGGCCTGGTTGAACGCGAGTTGGCCGAGGAGACTGGTGCGCCACCCGTCGGCTTCGGTGAGGGGCGGGGGGTCTTCGCCCTCTTGCGCGCTCGCGGGGCGGCCGAGGACGGCGAGCGCGGCGAGGAGCAGGAGGGACGGCGTGGCTAGTCGGACGGACATGGCGGCACGGAATAGCGGTAGAGGACGAACGCGGTAGAGAACAAACAACGAGGGCCACGTCCCGGTGGACGCAGCCCTCGACAGTAGAGGCCCGGAGGCACTACATCTCGTTCTTCTTGTCCTGGATCTCGACGCGGATGTCCTGCGCCAGCTTCTTGATGTCCTGCATGCCCTTGCGGACGCGCGTGCCGGCAGCCTTGTTGCCCTTATCGTAGAACTGGTTGAAGTCGCGCTCGAGGGATTCTACGTGCTCTTTGAGTTCGTCGTAACGGGACATGAGTTGGAACCTCCGTATGGGGTGATGAGCGAGGCGAGCGGGGATGGATCGACCACCTCTGAAATGGTAAGTGACACGAAAATGATAGCACCCGGGGCGCTAGGTGTCAAGCCCGAATCGGCCCGCAGGCCCCATTTAGGCCGATTACTTCGGCAAGCCCTCCCGGATGCGCGTGCCGACGAGGGGCGTTTGACGTAGCCCAGACCGCCCCGTAACCACGACCTCGGCCCCCGTCGCGAGCGCCGCCCGCACCGCCGACGGCTCGGCCACCACCCCCGCTGGCAGGGCCTCGACGCCGGCCGACTCCCGCGTGGAATCGCCCTCGATCAGTCCATTTTGGCCGTTCTTGGTCAGAAAAACCGCCTGCGCCTCCGCGCCGCTCTCTGCGAAGGATCGGGCCAGCGCCCCTGCCAAGGCCCCTCCTCCGATCTCGCGCACGGCACCGCCCACCTCGCCGACGAGCGCCGCGATCACGGGCACGGCTCCCTCTCCGACGATTCCGCGAAGCCACTTCGTATTTCCCGTCTCGATCCCGTCGTCGGTCGCCCGAATCAACCCGCGGCCCGAGGCTTCGAGCCGCACGGCCGCCACGCCCGCGTCGTTGAGGGTGTGCGCGATCTGCCGGCCGAGGTCGCGCGCGGCCCGCGCCACGAGCGCCCGGTCCCCCTCCGTCTCGACGGCGAGCACGCCGCCCTCGGACGCGGGAAACCGCCCCTGCGCTTCGAGCGCGCGCTCCGCCGCCTCGCCC
>CAYTJT010000336.1:0-3526 GCA_964438105.1 uncultured Rhodothermales bacterium
CAGGCGAAGTACGAGCGGGCCTACGCCTACTGGCAGCACGACCACCTCATCTGCCTCGACTGCGGCGAGATCCTCGAGTTCTGCGACCCGCGCCTCCAGAGCATCCAGGACACGGTGGGGGATATCTACGGCTTCGAGATCAGCCACCACGCCCTCACGCTCTACGGGCACTGCCGCCGCGAGACCTGCCCCAACCGACCGGCCGAGGCCGCGGCCTGACCCGTGCCCGTCCCGATCTTCCAGGTCGATGCATTCGCCGACGCCGCGTTTCGGGGCAACCCCGCCGCCGTGTGCCTGCTCGACGCGCCCGCCTCGGCCGAGTGGATGCAGCACGTCGCCGCCGAGATGAACCTCTCGGAGACCGCCTTCCTCGTCCCGCGCGGCTCAGCGACGGACTACGACCTCCGCTGGTTCACGCCGACGACCGAAGTCGATCTCTGCGGGCACGCCACGCTCGCGAGCGCGCACGTGCTGTGGGAGACCGGACGCCTCGCGCCCGATGCGTCGGCGCGTTTCCACACGCGCAGCGGCGTGCTCACCGCCACCCGCGACGGAGACGACCTCACCCTCGACTTTCCCGCCACGCCGCCCGAGCCCGCCGACGCGCCCGACGGTCTCGCCGAAGCGCTCGGCGCCGAGCCGCGACGCCTCGCTCGCAGCCGCTACGACTACCTCGTGGAAGTGGCCGACGCCGCGACCGTGCGCGACCTCGCGCCCGACTTCCGCGCGCTCGGCGGGATCGACGTCGCGCGCGGGATCATCGTGACGAGCCGGGGCGACGATGGCGAGACGGACTTCGTATCGCGCTTTTTCGCCCCTGCGGTGGGTGTGGACGAGGACCCCGTCACGGGCTCGGCGCACTGCTGCCTCGCGCCGTACTGGGCAGACCGGCTCGGCCGTACCGCACTCGCCGGGTATCAGGCGTCGCGTCGCGGCGGAACGGTGCGTGTGGAGGTGGTCGGCGACCGCGTTCGGCTCGGTGGGCGGGCCGTGACCGTGCTGCGCGGTGAGCTAGTAGCGGAGCCTTCGTAAGTCCGGCCGTGCTTTGGAACGGGACGATGATCGGCGAGAGTTCGTAGCGCACTATCTTCAACGTATGCCTGCCTCCGCTATGCCTCAGACCCTGCTGATTCCGCCCGCGCGCGTCCGCCGCATCCTCACGCGCCTCGCCTACGAGATCGTCGAGCGCAACCGAGGCGGCGACACGCTCGAGATCTTTGGCATCCGCAGCCGAGGCGTAGCGCTAGCCGAAACGATAGCCACCGTCATCGGTGAGGTCGAAGGCCTTTCGCTGCGCGTTCACCCGCTCGACGTAACCCCCTTCCGCGACGACCTCGATGACCCGCCCGCGCCGGAACCGCTCGACCCGCGCCCTCGCGTCGAGGGGCGCAACGTGGTGATCGTCGACGACGTGCTCTTCACCGGCCGCACGGCCCGCGCGGCCGTCGACGGGGTGCTGACCTACGGCCGCCCCGCCTCCATCCAACTCGCCGTGCTCATCGACCGGGGCCACCGCGAGTACCCGATTCAGCCGGACTTCGTCGGGCAGGTCATCCCTACCAAGCACCGCGAGCGTGTGCTGGTGGAGGTCGGAGACGACGTGTCCGTCTATTTAGAGGAGTAGCGTCAGAACGCGCCGTCGCCCGTGCCCTCTTCCGGCATATTGGCGTTGCCTTCGGGACCGAGGCTGGTTTGGCCCGCGTAGATCCGCACTTCTGTGCCCTCGCGCACCTCTGCTTCCGCTTCTGGGTCCTGACGCGTGATCGAGCCGCCGACGGAGCGTGTCGGATCTACCCACAGCCCCGCGTCGAGGAGGGCACGCCGCGCGTCGACGGGCGCGAGCCCGCGCACGTCCGGCACGGTGACGGTCTCGTTCCCCAGCCCCGGGCTCACCCACAGTGTGACGCGGGACTCCGCCCCCAGCGTCGCGCCCGGCTCCGGACTCTGCTTCGTGACGGTGCCCCTGTTGGGGGAGGCTTGCTTGTCCTGCCGCACCTCTACGCTCGACAGCCCTACGCTACGCAACGTCGACTCGGCGTTGAGGCGCGTTTCGTTGCGCACGTCCGGCATCGTCACGATCCGCCGCGCCCCGCTGTTGACATAGAGGTAGATCCGGCGGCCGGGCTTCACCGAAGCACGCGGTTGCGGGTTCTGATCTACGACGGCATCGCGCGGCAGGCTCGGGTTGAAGGGCTGGTCCCGCCGCTCGGGTTGCAGGTCTCGCTCTTCGAGCACGTTCCGCGCCTCCTCATACGAGAGCTCTCGCACCTCGGGCACCGTCACCGCTGCCCCCTGCCGTGTGTACATCGGCATCACGATGTGATTCATTATAAGGTATAGCCCAGCGAACGCGCCGATGAGCGCCACCACGCCGAGCCAGAAATACCGGTGCGTTACGACGGGCCTCGTCCAGCGGACCGTTCGTGCGAAGCGGTCTTTCAGGTCGGACGGGAAGCCATGTTGAGATGCCATAAGGAGGGAGGGCCGTCGAGTGGAAGTGGTTCGTCGTTGGGTGGAGCCAAATATACCTCGGGTCTGACCCGACCTTTCGGGGGTGGGGCTACCGTAGCCGCCGCCACCTTGCGGCTAAGCGGGAAGAACAAACGCGGAGAACAGGCGAAGGCCGGAGGCCCGTGCAAACCCTAAGCGCTTATCCCTTGCGTGATAACCAAGGCGGGTTCTCGTGAAGCATCGCCGAAGCGCAGATCCCAACTTGCGAACGCTCTGGAAACGCCCTATCATTGCAGCCCTCCGCACGACAACGGCGCCGCAACGGCGCGCGACGAGCGGAGGGTTGTTCTTTATGTGATGACGGAAGGTAGGGCGTCTGTGAAGGCGTAGCGAAAGCAGCCAGATTGGTTGACTCGCCTCCCGCGATTCCGTATCATTGCTGTCCTGCCCGACGATGTCCGGGCTCACGCTCTTCGCCTCTTAATTGAGGCTGGCCATTTGCGCCAAGAGATTGTGAAGCACTTGACGCCGGCTCTTCGAGTTCGTAAGTTGGCAGGACGCGCTCGGGTTACCGCCCGGCGCATTTTTTAGCGCCTGTTCTTTGATGAGATTGGAAGCATAGCGAGCCCTCGTCGGCCCGCGTATCGGCACCTTCGGGTGTGTGCCTTCGGGTACTAAAGATGCGCCGGTTGAACGAGAGTAGCAAATAGTCAGTTAATCTGGATCTTTGGATCCAGGTTCTGAGCTCAACCAAACCGACCACCGAATGGTTTGCCATTCTGGATGGTCATTGATCTCCTACCCTGGAGATCGCAAATTCTCTACTACGGAGAGTTTGATCCTGGCTCAGGACGAACGCTGGCGGCGGGCTTGCCCCCAGGCGGGGAATAACCACGGGAAACCGTGGCTAATACCGCATGATTGTCCGGACCCTGCATGGGGACCGGATCAAAGGCTTCGGCCACCTGGGGATAGGTCTGCGTCGGATTAGCTAGTTGGTGAGGTAAAGGCTCACCAAGGCGACGATCCGTAGCTGGTCTGAGAGGATGATCAGCCACACTGGCACTGAGACACG
>CAYTJT010000337.1:0-3516 GCA_964438105.1 uncultured Rhodothermales bacterium
CTGACGCGCCGGGCGTTCGAGCGCGCCCGCGACCACCTCCCGCCCGGGCACCCCGCCCTCGCCGAAGCCCTCGTCGCCTACGGCGCCGTCCGCCAGCAGCAGGGCGACTACGACGCAGCCATCACCCTCCTCGCCGAAGCCGTGCGGCTCCACGCCGCCCGAGACCCCGGCCCCGGCTACTCCCGCGCGCTCCGCGAGCTCGCCGACGCCCACGCCTACGCCGGGGACTACGCGACCTCGGACTCGCTCAACCGCCGCCTCCTCGCCCTCAACGAGCGGCTCTTCGGGCCGCGGCACCCGCGCTACGCCAGCAACCTCCTCAACCTCGCCGGCAACCGCACGGAACGGGGTTACGCCGAAGAGGCCGAGCCGCTCTACCGGCAGGCCCTCGACATCCTTCTCGACTACCACGGGCCGGACCACCCCGACGTCGCCTCGGCCCTCAGCCTCCTCGGCGACGCGCTCGTCGTGCAGGAGCGCCACGACGAGGCCGCGACCGTGGTGCGGCAGGCGCTCGCCGCGCGCGAACGGATCTTCGGCCCCGACCACCCCGACGTCGGCCTCACGCTGAGTCGGCTCGGCAACATCGCGATCCGAACGGGCGACCTCGACGCGGCCGACTCCCTCTTCTCGCGCCAGCTCGCGATCTACCGCTCGGCGCTCGGCGAGTCCCACCAGTGGGTGGGCGCCGCGCTCTCCAGCATGGCGAGCGTGCACCACCGGAAGGGGGAGCCGGAGCGGGCCGAGGGCGCCCTCCGGCAGGCACTCGCGGTCTACGAGGAGGCGCTCGGGCCGGACCACGTGAGCACGGCCATCACCCGGACCAAGCTCGGGCGGCTGCTCGTGCTGAACGGTCGTCACACCGCCGCCGAGCCCCACCTCCGCGCGGGCTACGAGACGCTGCGCGCCCAGACCAGTCCGTCGTTCTGGGCGCTCCAGTCGGCTCGCGAGGATCTCGCCGCCGTATGTGAGGCAACGGAGCGACCGGACGAGGCCGCCCGCTTCCGCGCCGAACACGCAGAAGCGGAGGCGGCCCCCAGGGGGTAACCGCCTCCGCTTCTGCGTAGCCCATCACTTCGTGATCTACCGCACCTTCACGAGCGAGCCGGTGCGCGCACCCTGCGCAGTTCCTCGGCCGCCTCCACCGCGCCGCGTCCGGCCCCGTGCTCCTCTCGATCCGCCCCGAGCACCTCGCCCTCACCGCTCACTCCGACGACGCCGACAGTTTGGAAGGCACCGTGCTCGCGCGGGAGTACCGGGGCCACGACATCACCTACCGCGTGCAGGTCGGCGCCGTGGACTGCCTCGTCCACACCGACAACCGGACGCCGTTCGCGCCGGGCGACGCCGTGTGGGTGCGGGCCCTCGAGCCCGCCGTCGTACTCGAGAAAGTCGGCGGCTAGGGCGCGTCGGGCAGGAGGAGGTCAAACACACCGTCCGTTACGACGACTTCCGCGCCACCGTCGTCGACCGCGACAAACCCGAACGTTCCCACTACGCGCTCGTCTGAGAACGCGGTAATCCGGAGCGTGCCGGTCTCGATGGCGTACTCGGGGTTGGAGGCCGTGGTGTAGCCAGCGCTTGCGCTTGACTGTGCGTCTGCCAGGTCGTAGGTGCCTACCGCGAAGCTAGACAGGGTGAACGTGATGAGCGTTCTACCAGCCCCAGCTTGGATAAACAGCCTGTCGCCGTCCAAATCGTAATTCGTGCCCGTGAACCCGGGAAGCGAGCAGAACGGTGCCCCATCGACGCGGGCGGAGACCGTGACGTTGTCACCGCACTGCACGGGGTCCGGCAGATCATCTGTGGCATCGTCGTCGGCATCGCCGGAGTCACAGGCGGTGAAAGCAAGGAAAGGAAGGACGAGGATGAATCGGGCGAGGGCGTGTCGCATGGGGTTGAAGGCGGAGGTGGACAGGAAGACAGAAGGGTCCGACTCGGGGCGGCCTGCCGCCTACTCCAACGGGAGGTTGAACGTCCCGCTGACGACGCCGGTCACCCCGGCGATCGGGTTGAAGCCGGGCCAGCGGAACGACCCCGCCACGCGGTCGTCGTCAAACGTCGTGAGGGTCACGGCAGCCCGCCCCTGCGCGGTGAACGCGACGTGGTCTTGGTCGCACTCGAGCGCGATGGCGTCCTCGGGGCAGGCGCGGAAGTTGGCGATGAGGCTCGGCTCGCCGTCGCGGCTTCGGTCCTGCCCGCTCACGCCCACGACCGCGAGCACGTCGAATTCCTCGCCGCTCGCCAGGTCCGCGGGCTCGGCCTCCAGGCTGAAGCTGAGCCGGAGCTCCTGCTCGCCGGCCGCGGCGGCGGGTTGGAACAGGACGAAGCGGACGAGCTGCGTCGAGAAGCCCGGCACGTCTTCGAGCGTCGCGGTCTGCGGCGCGGTCCAGACGTACGTCTCGCCGCCCACGACCTGGGCGCCGGCGAAGGGTCGCCCGCCGTTGTCATCGACGGGGTCGTCTCCGCTGGAGTCGCAGCCGCCGAGGACGAGGAGCGGAGCGAACAGGACCGGGAGGAGATAAGGTGTGGAGCGTCGCATGGGATCAGGGAGGCGGAGGGGAAAGGCTGTGATGGCGGCCTAGTCGGTGCGGCGGACGTTGAAGGCGCCGCCGGTCACCGTCACGGCGCTCCGCGGGTCGGACCCCGTGAACCGCGGGGCCGTAAAGCTGAAGGTCCCGACCAGCCGTTCGTCGGAGACGTCGGTGAGCGTGATGGTCCCGCTCCCGCCGATTACCGTGAAGAACTGGGAGAAGGGCTCGGAGATCAGGTAGCCTCCTCCCGCGTTCGGCTGGGAGCCGATTTCATGGGTCCCCTCGACGGTGGGTACGGTGAGCTCGATGGTCTCGACGGGCCTCCCCTCCGTCCGCCCGATCACGACGAACTCGTCGTTGCGGCTGCCTTCGCCCCGCGCTGCGACGAACGTGCCGGCCGCGAACGCGTCGCCGTCTACCGTCGCCGTGAGGCTGCTCGCTCCGCCGGGAGCGCCGCCGTTATCGACAATGTCGCCGTCGCTGCCCTCGGAATCGCAGGCGCTCAGCGTCAGGAAAAGAGCGGTTATGAGAATCGGGAGCAGAAGGCGTAGTCGGAGTCGCATGGGCTCAGGGTTTGGGATGGACGACCTGACGGTCAGGAGCTACCGCAGCCGGAACTTGACGGGGAGGGAGAAGCGGACTTTCACGGGCTGGCCGCGCTGCCGACCGGGTGTGAAGGTGGAGGCGCGCACGACGCGGACCGCCTCTTCGCACGTCCCACCGCCGGGGTCGCGGACGCACACGGGGTCGACGACATTGCCCTGCTCGTCGATGACGAACTGGACGAACGCCGTCCCTTCGATGCCGGCACGCCGAGCGGCGTCGGGATAGCGGACGCGCTGCTGGAGCCCCTCCAGCCCGCCGATCAGCTCCGGCGGGTTCTCGACGACCACGAAGATCTCCGGCTCGGCCGCCGAGCCCGGCGGGGAGGGCGCTTGCCGCTGCGCGGCGCGTTGCCGCTGGCGCTCGGGCACGCGCTCGG
>CAYTJT010000338.1:0-3504 GCA_964438105.1 uncultured Rhodothermales bacterium
TTCGCCTGCGCGATGATGACGCGGTCCTCGTCCTCGGCCGAGAGGTACTCGATCTCCTGCGTCACGACGCCGTCTTTGACGACGCGGTACGGGGTCTCGATGAAGCCGAAGTCGTTGATGACGCCGTGCACGCAGAGCGACGAGATGAGGCCGATGTTCGGGCCTTCCGGCGTCTCGATCGGGCAGAGCCGGCCGTAGTGCGTGTAGTGGACGTCGCGGACCTCGAAGCCGGCCCGCTCGCGCGTGAGACCACCGGGCCCGAGCGCCGACATCCGACGCTTGTGCGTCAGCTCGGCCAGGGGGTTCGTCTGGTCCATGAACTGCGAGAGCTGGTTCGTCCCGAAGAACGTGTTGATCACGCTCGAGACGGTCCGCGCGTTCACGAGGTCCTGCGGGGTGAACTTGTCGGCGTCGCGGAGATTCATCCGCTCCTTGATCGTCCGCGCCATGCGCGCGAGGCCGAGCGAGAACTGGCTCTGGAGCTGCTCCCCGACCGTCCGCACGCGGCGGTTGCCGAGGTGGTCGATGTCGTCGACGTGGCTCTTGCCGTTCTGGAGGAGGATGAGCTCCTTCACGATCGCGAGGATGTCGTCGCGCGTGAGCGTCGAGTCGTCGCGGTCTTTGGGGAGGTTCAGCCGCTGGTTGATGCGGTAGCGGCCGACGTCGCCGAGGTCGTAGCGCTTCTCGGAGAAGAACAGCCGGTCGAGCACGCCGCGGGCGGTCTCGACGTCCGGCGGCTCCGAGCCGCGGAGCGTCTCGTAGAGGTGCACGAGCGCCTCCTCTTCGGTGTGGGTCGGGTCCTTCTTCAGCGTGTTGAGGAGCGAGGTCTTATCGACCTCACTGGCCTCCTCGTCCACCTCCTTCCGCACGAAGACCTGCTCGATGCCGGCCTCCTTCAGCGTGCCGTAGTCGTCTTCGTCGAGCTCGTGATCGGCCGGGAGGAGCACTTCGCGCTCCCTCGTCTCCTCGATCACCTCGCCGGTGTCCTCGTCCACGATCTCTTCGACCCGCTCGACGGTGACGCTGGCGGCGAGCACGCGGCCGGCGCCCTCCTTTTTGAAGTCGCGCTTGTTCGTCGTCGCGATCGTGTCGGCGAGGTCGAAGAGCCCGACGATCTCCTCGTTCGAGGAGTAGCCGAGCGCGCGGAGGAGCGTCGTGACGGGAAGCTTCTTCTTCCGGTCGATGTACGCCCACATCACGTTCGACACGTCGGTCGAGAACTCGATCCACGAGCCACGGAACGGGATCACGCGAGCCTGGAAGAGCTCGGTGCCGTTGGGGTGGACATTCTGGCCGAAGAACACGCCCGGCGAGCGGTGGAGCTGGCTCACGACGACGCGCTCGGCGCCGTTGATCACGAACGTCCCCTGCTCCGTCATGAACGGGAGGTTGCCGAGGTAAACGTCCTGCTGGACGGCCTCCTCGGGCTCGTCCTCGTCCTCGTCTTCCTTCGCGGAGAGCCGGAGCTTTGCCTTGAGCGGCACGGCGAAGGAGAGCCCCTGCGCGAGGCACTCCTCGACGGTGTGCTTCGGCGCGTCGAGCTCGTAGTGGAGGAACTCGAGCGTGTAGCGCTCGCGGCTGTCCGTGATCGGGAAGTGATCGAGGAAGACGCCCTGCAAGCCCTTCGAGGGGTCCCGTTCCTCGGGCGCGACGTCCGCCTGCGCGAAGTCGGCGAAGGCCTGGAGCTGCACCCCGAGGAAGTCGGGGTAGTCCAGCGTGGGCTGGATGTCGGCGAAGGTGAGGCGACCGGTCTCGGTCGCGGGGAGATCTTTGCGTTGGCGGGTGGTGGCTGCGGCTTGGCCGTTCGTGCTTTGTTTGCTCAACGTACGCCCCGATGAATGGATAGCTACCGAAAAAACTGGGCCAAAAAGCCCGAGGACAACGCGAGGTGCCTGCTCGGGTTCCTGGATTAGACCGGCGGGAGCCGGTGGTACTGCTCGTTACTACTGCTCGCCGCTGCGTGAACAAATCGGCGAAAGCCGGCCCCCGGGCGCGAACCCTGACGGTCCGCTCGCGGGTGAGCCGGCTCGACCCGTCGCCCCGCAGCTTTGAGCACTGCGGGACGACGGGCGAAGGCCCACGCGGCACCGGGCCTCAGCCCTGCGCCGCGCGGACGACGGGCTACTTGAGCTCGACTTCGGCGCCGGCGCCTTCGAGCTTGCCCTTGACGTCCTCGGCCTCGTCCTTCGACACGCCTTCCTTGATCGGGCTGGGCGCGCTGTCGACGAGCTCCTTGGCCTCCTTGAGGCCGAGACCGGTGATCCCGCGGACTTCTTTGATGACGGCAATCTTGTTGCCACCGATGCCCTTGAGGATCACGTCGAACTCGGTCTGCTCCTCGGCGGCGGCGGCACCGTCGCCACCGGCCGGGCCCGCCATCGCGACGGCCGCGGCGGCCGGCTTGATGCCGTACTCGTCTTCGAGAAGCTGGGCCAGCTCGTTCGCCTCTTTGATCGTGAGGCTGACGAGGGTTTCTGCGATGTCCTTGATATCTGCCATGGTATTGGGGTTTCCTGCGGCGGTCTACGCCCGGGGAATCGGACTGCGCCGCTGATTAAGGGAGGGTGTGAATGACGAACTACGAGTGACGAGTTTTGAGTGGAAGTCCCACTCGTAGCTCGTCGTTCGTAACTCGATACTTGTTACGCTTCTTCCTTCTCGGCGATCGTCTTGATCGCGCCGACGAGGTTGGAGCCCTGCGCCTGGAGACCGCCGACGACGTTCGTCATTGGGGCCATGAGGAGGCCGAGGATGTCGCCGATGAGCTCGTCCTTGCTCTTGAGCGCGGCGAGCTGCTCGAGCGCGTCCGGGCCGAAGAAGGCGCCGTCGACGTACGCCGCCTTGAGGCGCGGGAGGTCGCTGTCGCCTTCGAGGAACTTCTTGATCACCTTGCCCGGCGTGGCCGGGTCGTTCGTGAACGCGACGGCCGTGGGACCGCTCAGGTGCTCGTAGAGCCCCGAGTAGTCGATCTCGGCGTCGTCCATCGCCCGCTTGAGGAGCGTGTTTTTGAGCACCTTGTAGCGGACGTCGGCCTTGAAGAACTCGCTGCGGAGGGCGTTAGCCTGCTCCACGGAGAGACCCGCGTAGTCGGTGAGGTAGACGGTGTTGACGCTTTGGAGGTCCTCCGCAATCGCCGCGACCGCTTGCTGCTTCTGTTCTTTCGTGAGTGCCATGATTCGATTTGGGATTTCTGATTTTTGATTTCGGATGTGCGGGGACGACCGAGCACCGTGCCCAATCCGAAATCCCCAATCCAAACTCTAAAATCGATTCATCGGGCCGAGCCAACGGCCGCGTTGCGGTCGACGGGGACCGGCGGGCCCATCGTGGTCGAGAGCGTGATCGAGCGCATGTAGACGCCCTTCGCGGAGGCCGGGCGGAGCCGGAGGATCTCTTTCACGAAAGCCTGCGCGTTCTCCAAGATCTGCTCCTCGGAGAACGAGGACTTGCCGATCGAGGTGTGGAGGTTGCCGAACTTGTCGACGCGGAACTCGATGCGGCCGG
>CAYTJT010000339.1:0-3458 GCA_964438105.1 uncultured Rhodothermales bacterium
GCGTCGTCAACCCCTTCAACTTCGTCGCGTCCTCGTTCGACCCCGAGGTGACGGGTGCGAACGGGCAGAGCGGCGTCGGCGGGGTGCAGGACGGCGTGAACCTCGGCGTCTTCGGCTTCGGGACGGAGTCGCCGCCGCGCCAGTTCCTCGCCCACGTCAAGCTCGGCTTCTGAGGGTCCGTATGGAGGTGTGAACGTGTGGACGATGTGGTCCCCTCACCACGACCACGTTCCCGAGCCTCTCCACCTCCATGCGTCCATGCCTCCACACGTCCAAACGTACCCCGTTATGAACACGCTGCTACGCTCCGTTCTCGCCGCCGCGCTCTTCGCCGCCGCCCTCGTCTTCACCGCCTCGGTTTCGGGGTGTGATCTCCTCGATCCCAGCGACGTCCAAAACCCGGACGTCACGCAGGACGATTTCCTCAACTTCCCCGACCCGATGGCGTCGTGGCTGCGGGGGATGGAGCGGCAGGTCGCGCTCGCGCTCAACAACCAGCAGAACGATCTCGAGGACGGCTACATCCCCACCGCCGAGATCGCCTCCGACAACTACACCAACACCAACACGTTCTTCAACCAGTTTCTCGACGGGCTCACGATCGACAACACCGACGACACGTTCGAGACGGCGATGCAGGAGATCGCCGACCTCCGCGAGAGCGCCGAGTTCGGGCTGTCGACCGTCGTGCCGGCCGATGCGAACACGACCGATGCGCAGCGCGCCGAGCTGCATTTCTACAAAGGCGTCGCGCACTTGCTGACGGGCGAGATCTGGCATAGCGCGCCCGCCGACTCGGGCGGAGCCGCCGTGCCTTCGGCCGAGCAGTTCGCGATCGCCGCCGCGTCGTTCGAGTCCGCGCTCGACCTCGCGCCGGAGCGCGTCGACTATCGCATCGCGCTTGCGCGGACGCACCGCAACCTCGGCGACCGCGCCGCTGCCCGTGCCGCCGCCGAAGCCGCAATCGCCGCCGAGCCGGACTTCCTCCGCTTTGCGCGCTACGACTTCACGAACAACCTCGAAAACGACGTCCAGCTCGCCATGTTCGGGCGGCCGCAGAACGACTTGCAGCCGCTGCCGCGCCTCGACTTCCTCGACCCGAAGTTCAGTAACACCGCCGAGCCCAACGTCAACGACGATCAGGAGGCGGACCTGGCCTACATCAAGGGCGAAGAGGCGTTTCTGATCCTCGCCGAAGCCCAGCTCGCCGACGGCGATCTGGCCGGGGCGCAGGCGACGCTCCGCGATCTGCTCGGCGTCGTCGAAGACCGGAAGCGCGCGTCGTTCGATGACTCCGACGACCCGCGCGAAAACCAGGACGGCTCGGCCCGGCCGACCGGCGCGGACTGGCTGGTGGCGGCCTCGCCCGAGGCGCCGTTCCGCGACGGCCTCCTGCTCGACCGCTCGGCCAATATCACCGTCCCCGTCATCTCCGGCACGTCTGTCACCGCCGACCGCATCGACGCGCTCGCCGACCTCGACGAGGCGCTCGAACTGCTCTACCTGATGCGGCAGGAGATCTTTATCGGCGAGGGGCGGCGGATGGTCGACCTCGGGATCAAGTGGGCCGTGCCGTTCGAGGAGATCCTCGTCAACCCGAACATCAGCGACGGCGATCCGGCGGCGTCGGGGCAGGTGCCGGACTTCCTGCCCGCCGGCGAGATGGACGCGTTCACCGTGGACGAAGAGGCGCGGACGATCACGATCCTCCACAACCTCAACCGCGTGCTCGTCGAGAACAAGGCGTCCGACCTCGTGCTACCGTTTCACTGAGCAGAGGGGGCGAAGGGGGACGGGGGCGGCCTCTAGGGAGTGGGCCGCCCCTGTTTCGCGTCCGTTCGCGGGGCGGGGTGCCACACGTGCTCGGCGCGGTCCATCCGCAGGACCACCCACACGTGCGGTAAGGTGAGTACGGCGATCAGGACGAGGTAGAGCCCGATCGCGTCGTCGAGTGAGTCCGGGGCGACGGGCACGAGCGCGTAGAGCCCGA
Organism: uncultured Rhodothermales bacterium; assembly: GCA_964438105.1. GTDB lineage: Bacteria > Bacteroidota > Rhodothermia > Rhodothermales > JANQRZ01 > JBBSMX01. Next base: position 1,991 of record CAYTJT010000339.1, read on the forward strand.
CGAGAAAGAGCAGGGCAAGCGCCGTCGTCGGCGCGGCGTGGAGGGCGAAGGCGCGCCACGGCCGCGCGGCCGCGCCCGGCACGTAGCCTCCCGGCACGCCGATGAGGCGGACGATGTGGCGCAGGCTGTGCCAGAGGCAGAAGTAGAGGCCCACCGCCAGGAGCGGGTGCACGGTCGCGAAGAACACGGCGAGCAGCGCGGTCTCGAACGCGTCGATCGCCCAGCCCCGGCGGGCGTCGCGCGGCGCCGCGAGCCATCCGGCTCCGAGGTGCACGAGGCACAACCCCGCGAATCCCACCGCCGCGCCGACGCGGAACACCGCCGGCACCCCAGTGCCGACCGCGAGCCCCGTGTCGATCGCGCCGACGACCCACCCGACGACGTCGAGGTAGACGGCGGGAAAGGCCAGCAGCGGTACGAGCATCGGGAAGCCGCCGCGCACCACGAGCGCGAGGACCCGTTGCCACCGCGTCGGGAGGTGCCGTCCGCCGGTGAGTGTCAGCAGGCTGTGGACATCGCCCTGCCCCCAGTGGAACCACGTCATCGCGATGAAGAACACGAGCGAGGCGAGCGGCGCGACGAACCAGCACGCGAGGTAGATCAGCCCGATCGCGAGGTACGTCGTGAGCACGCCGACGAGCGGGCGGAGGCGCAGCGGCGCCCCCGCGAGGCGCAAGAGCGCGAGGTGATCCACGGCCCCGTGCGGCAACCCGAACACGACGATGCTCAGCGCGAAGGGCACGTACACCCACAGCCCGGTCGGCTCGACGCCCGCGAGCATGACGAGCGTCGGCGCGAGCACGGCGAGCCACCCCACGCGAACGACGGCGCGGGCGTGCACCGCAGGGGGCGGTGCCGCGGCGGGGGCTTCAGCGCGAAGCGTGTCCTTCACGGGCGGAGTCGGAAAAGGCGAGCGGGACGGGTTGACATACTACGGGCCGGGACGTCGAGACGTCCCGGCCCGTGTTTCATCGATGAGGGCTCGTTACGAACTGGCGCGCTGCTTGGCTTTTGCGGTCTCTTCCTGGCCGATCGGCTGGAGCTCGAAGCGGATGCCGTTGTCGCCGGGGTAGGGCGTGTGGTGGTCGTGCTGGTTGGTCCAGATCTCCTCGGGGATCCCCTCGGGGAAGGCCGAGCACACGTGGTTGTCGTCCTGCGCCCGGTCGAGGTGGGCGCATGCGTGGCACTGTGACTGAGCGTGGGACATGGGACTGAAGGGGCTTGTTGAAAGACGTGTGGGGCTTCCACCTACACGCCGTGCTGAGAGATCCCGACAGCACCGAGTTTGGACGTAGTCTAAGTTGCCGCGTCGCGAGCACTTCGGGTCTTTCTCCCAGCTTCACCATCGCCGTGTTGCAAACCGCCTCGTCGTTCGTAGTTTTGAATCGGTCTAAATAAGCCTCCCGCCTATGTGCCCCTTCAGCGAGTTCCAAAAGGCCTGCCCCGCCGACTGCTGCCTCAGCGAGCG
>CAYTJT010000340.1:0-3457 GCA_964438105.1 uncultured Rhodothermales bacterium
CCGCGCCCGCCGCCCCGCGCCCGCCGCCCCGCGCCCGCCGCCCCGCGCCCGCAACGATTCGTCGATGTAGCGAACCCACGTGTTCGCCCTGGTCGGGGATGGGGTTCGCCGCGTCGTGGGCAGACGCGTGGGTCTGCCTGCGGAAACCGCCGGGTCGAAACCGCGGGGGGAACGCGGACACCGCGCGGATCGCGTGGGCCGTCGTCGCAGGCGGATCAGATGCCGCGCCGGGGCGTTGGGGAGAGGCACGTCCGCAGCCGATCCGCATGAGCCCGCTCCGCCGCCTCAACCCGTACCTCTGGACCTACAAGCACCTCATGATTCCGGGGCTGCTGGCGGCCCTGGTGTCGGCGTTTTTCTACGTCGTCGTCCCGATCGTCGTCCGCCTCGCCGTGGACACGATCCCGCGCATGGTGGCGACGTACCGGCTGTTCGAGGGCTCGCCCGTCGACGGGTTCCTCTTCTCGTACTTCGCGTTCGCGCTCGGCCTCGTCGCGCTCACGATCCTTGCGCTCACCGCCGTCAGCGGCGTGTTCTCGTTCGTCACGCGGCAGACGGTCGTCGTTGCGAGCCGCCACATCGAGTACGACCTGCGCAACCGGCTCTACAGCCATCTCCAGACGCTCTCGGCCGGGTTCTACCACCGCTACGCCACGGGCGACGTCATCACGCGCTCGACGAGCGACATCGAAAAAGTCCGGCGCTACGTCGGCCCGGCGATCATGTACGCCGTCCGCGCCGTCGTCACCGTCGGCGCCGTGCTCGTCGTGATGCTGCTCATCTCGCCGACGCTGACGCTGTGGGCGCTCGCGCCGATGCCGCTCCTGGCGATCGCGATCTTCTTCGTCTCCAAGCTCGTGCACACGCGCACCGACGCGATGCAGGGGCAGTATTCGACGCTCACGAGCCGGGTGCAGGAGGCGCTCTCGGGCATCCGCGTCGTGAAGGCGTACACGCGTGAGGACTTCGAGTCGGAGCGGTTCGAGACCGAGAGCCTCGGCTACCGCGAGCGCGCGCTCGACCTCGCCCGCGTCGACGCCGCCTTCCGCCCGATCATGCTCGTGCTCATCGGCACGTCCACGATCCTCGTCGTGTGGATCGGCGGGCGTCTCGTGATCGAGGGCGCGATCACGCTCGGCAACATCGCCGAGTACATCATCTACGTCGCGATCATGACGTGGCCGGTGGCGTCGTTCGGCTACGTGATCTCGATGATTCAGCAGGCGTCGGCGTCGGCGTCGCGCCTGTTCGAGATCCTCGACACCGAGCCCGATGTGACCGACACCGAGCGGACCGACCACGCCATCGAGTCGATCGAAGGAGAGATCGGGTTCGAGGGCGTCAGCTACCGCTACCTCGCCGAAGGGCCGGACGTGCTCCACGACCTCTCGTTCGCCGTCCCGGCCGGGACCACGCTCGGGATCGTCGGGCACACCGGCGCGGGCAAATCGACCCTGCTCGAACTGATCCCCCGGCTCATCGAGCCGACCGAGGGGACGGTGAGGATCGACGGGCGCGACGTGCAGACGATCCCGGTGCGCACGCTCCGGCAGAACATCGGGATCGTGCCGCAGGAGGTCTTTCTTTTCTCCGACACGATCGGCAACAACATCGCGTTCGGCGAGATCGACGCCGACGAGGGCGCCATCCGGCAGGCCGCCGTCGAGGCCGACCTGTTGGCGAACGTGGAGGACTTCCCGTCCGGGTTCGAGACACGCGTCGGCGAGCGCGGCATCACGCTCTCGGGCGGGCAGAAGCAGCGCGCCGCGATCGCCCGTGCCCTCATCCGCGCGCCCCGCATCCTCCTTTTTGACGACGCGCTCTCGGCCGTCGACACGCGGACGGAAGCGACGATCCTCGGCCACCTCCGCACCCACTACGGCCGGCGCACGATCGTCGTCGTGAGCCACCGGATCTCGGCCGTGCAGGACGCCGACCAGATCCTCGTGCTCGAAGACGGCGCCATCGTCGAGCGCGGCGACCACGATACGCTCGTGGAGCAGGACGGCCGCTACGCCCACCTCTACCGCAAGCAACTCCTCGAAGCCGAACTCGAAGGCGTGGTGTGACCCCCGCTCCGTTCGCATCGCGCTGACGCGCTCAGCGCTCACGGAGCTGTCCCCCTCGCCGAGGGGGACAGCCGCGCGAAGCTGGAAGCGAACGTAGGGACCCGTCCCGCAGTGAGCGACCGCGAGCACGGCGGGGGGTACGACGCCACCTCAAACACCTCGTCCTCGTGCCCATCCCCACCGTCATCACGCCGCTCGGCACCGGGAGCGCGATCCCGACGCGCGGTCGCCACCTCTCGGCGTGCGCGCTCGAACGGGCGGGGCGCGTGCTCCTGTTCGATTGCGGCGAGGGCACGCAGTTCCAACTCCTCCGCGCGGGCGTCAAGCGCTCCCGCATCGAAGCCATCTTCATCACCCACCTCCACGGTGACCACTTCTACGGCCTGCCCGGCGTGCTGACGACGGCCGCGCTCCTCGACCGCAGCGCGCCGCTCACGATCGTCGGGCCGGCGGGGATCGCCGAGGCGTTGCAGTCGCTGCCCGGGCTGAAGCGCGACTGGCTCCCGTTCGAAGTCGAGTACGTCGAGTTGGAGGAGGGCTTCGAGCACGCCGTCGTCTACGACACCGACGCGTTCACCGTCGAGGCGCGGCCGATCCGGCACCGCGTGTTCTGCGCGGGGTTCCGGTTCGAGACGAAGCCCCGCCCCGGCCGCGTCGACGCGGAGCGGGCGCGAGCGCTCGGGCTGGCGGGGCCGGACATCGGGCGGCTCGTGCGCGGCGAGTCGGTGACGGTGGGGGAGCGGACGGTCCAGCCGAGCGAGATCGTCGGGCCGGCGCGGCCTGGCGTCGCGTTCGCGTACTGCCTCGACACGATGCCGTGCGACGGCGCCCGCCGCCTCGCCGCGCACGCCGACCTCGTGCTCCACGAGGCCACGTTCACCGAAGCCCTCGCCGAGCGCGCCGTCGAGACCGGCCACTCGACGGCGCGGCAGGCGGCCGAGATTGCCCGCGACGCGGGCGCGCGGCGGCTCCTCCTCACCCACTTCTCCGCTCGCTACGACACGGCCGAGGCGCACGAGGCCGAGGCGCGCGCCGTCTTTGAGAACACCGAAGCGGCTCGGGAATTAGAGGGCTACCGGCTGATGCCGGCGGAGGATGGGGGATAGAGGGTGGAGACTAGGGCTCCACTCTCCATCGCCCATGCTCTATCCTCACCCAACGAACGCATGGCGGACGAGACGAGCACCGACAAACCGGCGAGCGCCGACGACGAAGCCAAGAAAGCGGCCTACGACGGCCGGCTGTTCCGCCGCATCCTCGCGTTCCTCGCGCCCTACAAGGGACGCGTGCTGCTGGCGAGCGTGCTCGTCCTCGCCACGGCCTACCTCGGCGCGCTCCAGCCCAAGCTCGTCCAGGTCGCGATCGACGGGTACATCACCGAGGGCGAC
>CAYTJT010000341.1:0-3454 GCA_964438105.1 uncultured Rhodothermales bacterium
TAGACGAGGAAGAGCCGGATGCCCACGCCGACGGCCCAGACGAGGTAGCGGTCGGCGAACGAGGCCGTCCCCCGGAAGGCGGCGAAGCCGAGGAAGAACACCCCAGCGGTGACGGCGATGTAGCTCTCGATCAGCAGGATCACGAGCTGTGCTACGATGACCCCGAAGGCGATCAGGATGATGAACCCGCCCCACACGGCGGCGAACGCGGCGGCCGGTTCGAGGAGCAGCCCGAGTCCCATCACCTGATCCATCATCCCCGCGTAGAGGTCGAGACCGAGTTCGAGCACCCGCGTCGGGTTCAGCTCGGTCACGCCCGCCGCCGTCTGTCCCGCCACGGCGAAGGAACTCACGATGGCGGGGATCCACGTGTCGAAGAACGTGAGGCACATGAACAGGAACGAGAGGAGCGCGACCTTGAGGAAGAACTGCCCGAGCGCCCCGTCGAAGCTCTCGCGGCGGAACCCCCAGACGATGGCGCTCACGGCGAACTCGATCCCAGCGAGGAGCGCGAACGTCCGCTGCGCGAGCGGTCGGAGGCGTCCGACCCAGTCCCCCGACGCGAGACGGAATTCCCTCGTGAGGTCGCCGGTGAGCTCCTGCGCCGTCGCGGTCTCGGCGAACAGCACGGCGAGTACGAAGCCCACCACGGCCGCCAGCCCCCAGCGCGACGTGCGCGAGGCGGAAAGCGCCTCTCCGGTGCCCCCGAAGAGGCCGAGGTTGCGATGTCGTCCCGTAAACGGTCACCTTTCGTCGGAATCCTGCTGCGTTGCCGTGATTGCTGCGTGTCTATCGTGATGCTGCGGCGATGCCGCAGTCCTGCTTCCTGTCGTGATGCTGCTGTCCTGCCACGATTCTCTTGCCGCGATCTTGCGCGTGTGCCGGAATGCTGAGGGTCTACCGTGATCCTGCCGTGTCCCGCGCCGCATCCTCGCTCAGGATGCCGGTGAAGCCCTGGCCTTGTACGCGAGGCCGCTCCCGCGACTCGGCGAACTGCGCGACCACGAGGACGGGGCCACAGTTCGGGTGCTCGGCCAGGCGCTCGGCGTTCTGCTCCCCTCGGCAATAGGTCGCGGCCTCGTCGAAGAGCGCGCGGTCCTCTCGGCGCTTGAGGTGCCAGTAGCGACTGTCGTACCGCGTGGACGGCACGCCGACTTCGAGTGCGGCGAGCGGGTCGTCCCCGTCGGCTACGTCTTCACCTGAAGGCGCGCAGCCGGTGAGGGAGGTGCCCGAAAGCGCCGTCAGAACGGCGCACAGGGCAAAGGTGATCGTTAGCGGGATGCGAATCATGAGTCTCGTGTCGTGGGGGTTGAAAGGACCGCGTGTGGTCATTCGCCGTCTTCGTCGTAGATGCCGGTGAAGCCCCGGCCGGTCGGGTGCTCGTAGTCCGCCATCTCACGGACGCGCTTCTCCTGGGCCGCCGCGCGCTGCGCCTCGTCGTTGATCCGCTGCGCGGCGGCGACGGCCTGCGCGTTCGCCTGCACGGCGATGAGCTGGCGCAAGAGCACGAGCTCCTCGGCCGCGAAGGCGTCGATCGTGTTGCCCAGCTCGGTGGCGCTCGTTTGACCCGAAGCGCGCATCGACTTGATCCGGTCGAGCTCGGCCTGCGAGAGGGCGATCTGCCGACCCTGCTGCTGGAGACCTGCGAGCGAGTTGGCGAGCGTCTGGAGCGAGCGGTCGAACTGCCGACGCCGCTCGACCGACCAATCGGTGTAGGCGCGGAAGCCGGGGAAGGTGACGCCGAACTCGTCGAGGAGGCCGTCCATCGAAAATGCGCGCGCCTCGCCGGCGCGCATCACCTCTTCGAGCTCGGTCACGCGGGCGCGGATCTCGCGCCACGGTGGGTTCATCAGCCCGCGCAGCATCTCGACCTCGTTGCGGATCTGCTGGATCTGGTTTCGAATCTGATCGACGATCTTCGCACCGTTCACAATCGTCTCGGCGATGTGGCCGGGGTCGAACACCTCCATCGGACCCGTCGGACCACCGATTCCGACGGGTCCGATGGGAGGACCGATCGGCCCGATCTGTGCCGCCGCACCGGACGCCGTAATCGCGCTCAGAACGACGAGGGCTTTCAGGCGGGGTATAGGAGTCGTGCAAAAGGTTTGCGCGCGATCTGGGGGCGCTCAGGGTGTCGAAACGGGACGCTCGTGGTTGGGGCGATGAGACGATGCATCGGAGCGGAGGCTGGAGTGGTTCAGGAAGAGACGAGGATGGGGTCGGTCCGCGCGGGCTGAGCATCTTCTGCGGCACGCTCGGCGCGGCGGCGGTGGCACTGCTCGAAGTCAGTGGCGAGGTTCGGGTGGCCGCGGAGCCGGAGAAGTTCGGCGGGCCAGCCGTCGCCGTGCTCCGCCGCGAGGTCATCGGCCGTGCGGACGGCCTCGCCCTGGCCCCGTCCCGCGCCGGGGGTGAGGAAGGTGAGCGCGGCCGGACCGAGACCGAGCGAGAACAAGCGGCTCCCCGCCGGGCCGGTGACGTAGTAGTCCCGTTTGCGCCGGGCGCGGGCGACGATCTCGACCTCGGCCGCGTTCAGCCCGAGTCCCTCGTAGTGCCGTGCTGCCTCCGGCTCCAGGGCGTCGGCGTTCGGGAGGAAGACCCGCGTCGGGCAGCTTTCGACGAGGAGGTGCCGGTTCTCGAGCGCGGCGACCTGCGCCGCCGAGTGCGCGACGAGGACGACGGCGGCGTTCTGCTTCCGCAGTGTGAGGAGCCACTGCCGGATGCGGTCAGCGAAGAGGCTCCGCATGAGCGCCGCCCACGCTTCCTCGATCACGATGAGCGTCGGGCGGTCGGCCGCGAGCCGCTGCTCGACGCGGCGGAAGAGGTAGAGCAGCACGGGCACGAGCACCTTGTCCGAGAGGTCCACGAGGTGCTTCATCTCGAAGACGTGATACCGCTCCTCGACTGGCAGCCCCTCCCCTCCCCCACCGTTCGTAGGCGAACCGCTGAGGCCGAGGCCGTCGGCGCTCGCGTCGAGGAGGTGCCCGAGGTTGCCGTCCACGGTGTAGGGGCGGAGCGCGGCCTTCAACTCGCGGCTCTGGAGTTGGACCGACAGCTCCGTCAGCGTCCGGTGCTCCGGCGGGCTCTCGGCGACGAGGCGGAGCGCCCGGTCCACGGTCTCGCGCAGCGCCGGCGTTGCGCCGACGCCCTGAAGCCCGAAGAGGGTTTCGAGCCACTCGGCGGCCCACGCCCGCTCCTCCGGCTCGTCAACGCGCGCGAGCGGCTGGAGCCGCACGGCGTCCGGCCGTCCGGCGGCGAGGTCGTAGTGCCGCGCCCCGGCCGCCTTCGCCAGCACGTACCCGGAGTAGCCGAGGTCGAATAGGAACGCCTGCGAGTTCTGGTACCGCATCCACTGCGCGACGAGAGCGTTCACGAGCACGCTCTTCCCCGCGCCCGTCGCCCCGACCACGAGCGTGTGGCCGACGTCGTCGGTGTGGAGGTTGAGCCGGAACGG
>CAYTJT010000342.1:0-3446 GCA_964438105.1 uncultured Rhodothermales bacterium
TCTCGCCGAGCTCGTCCTGGATCGTCTTGAGCTGCTGGCGGAGGAGGTACTCCCGCTGCTGCTGGTCCACGTCGGTCTTCACCTTCGAGCGGATCTCCTCGGAGATCTGGAGCACCTGGATCTCTTGCTCCAGGTACTTCGTGACGAGCTCGGCGCGCTCGAGGATCGGGACCGTTTCGAGGAGCTCCTGCTTGTTCTCGACGTCGATCTGGAGGTTCGACGCGATGAAGTGGATGAGGAAGCTCGGGCTCTCGATATTCTGGATCGCGTAGGCCGCCTCGCTCGGGAGGTTCGGGCTCATGCTCACGATCTGGATCGCGAGCTCTTTGATGGAGCGGACGCGCGCCGAAAGCTCGACGTTCTGCTCCTGCACCTCCTCGTCGATCGGCGAGACCGTGGCGCGGAGGTAGGGGTCCTCCTGCGTGAAGCCGTCGATGTGAAAGCGGCGCTTGCCCTGGATCACGATGCTGACGGAGCCGTCGGGCATCTTGATCAGCTTGAGGATCGTGGCGGCGGTGCCGACGCGGTAGAGGTCGGCGGGCTCGGGGTCTTCGATGTCGGCATCGCGCTGCGAGACGACCCCGATGATGCGGTCGCCGGCGTAGGCGTCCTTGACGAGCTTGAGCGAGGCGTCGCGCCCGACGGTGATCGGGAGGACGACGCCGGGGAAGAGCACGGTGTTGCGGAGGGCGAGCACGGGGAGCTCGGCGGGGAGGTCGGCCTCGTGCATCTTCTTCTCCTCGTCGGGGGTGAGGAGCGGGATGCTCTGCGGGCCTTCGGGGCCGACCTCTTCGTCGGCGAGCCACAGCGGGAGTCGGAGCATGAAGGAAACCTAGGGATTCGGATGCAGAAGGGCGAAGGGCAGCGGAGAACCACGGGGCGTCTCCGGGGCACGGCATAGGCCCAAAACCGTGCCAACCGCTGGGGGTGACAAAGTGGCGGGCGTGGGGCGAACGCGCGGCTGGCACCCCGGCGACGCCGGGCTAGCGCTCAAGCCTGCCGCCCGTTCATCAGCCGCTGGATCGTCGCCTCGAGGGCGTCGATGCGGAACGGCTTCTTGACGACGACGTCGACGTGCTCGGACTGGTCCTCGGCGTCGGTGTGGCCGGTGAGCAGGACGATGCAGAGGTGGGGGTGGTGCTGGCGGACGCGGTAGGCGAGCTCGTCGCCGCTCATCTTCGGCATGCCGAGGTCGGTGATCACGAGGTCGAAGGGGTGCTCGGCGAGCTTGTCGAGCGCCTCGGGGCCGCCGCGCGCTTTCTCGACGGTGTGGCCGCGCAGCCGGAGCAGCTTCGCCGTGACGTTGCGCACCATCGCGTCGTCGTCCACGACGAGGAGGGTGTACCCCCGCGGCTCCCCGACGTCTGCCGGTTCGTCATCGCCCGACGGAGTGCGGAGGGGGAGGTGCTCGTCGGCGGAGGGGTGGTCGGCGGGGGCGTGGGGGGGGAAGGTGAGGGTGAAGCGCGTGCCCCAGCCGGGCTCGCTCTGCACGTCGATCGTGCCGTCGTGCTCGCGCACGATGCCGTACGACACCGGGAGGCCCATCCCGCTGCCCTCCTCGCCCTTCGTCGTGAAGAGCGGCTCGAAGATGCGCTGGCGCGCGGACTCCGGAATGCCGACGCCCGTGTCGTCGACGGCGGCGCACACCGAGCCGGACTCCGTGGTGCCGGTCGAGAGGGTGAGGGTGCCGCCCTCGGGCATCGCCTGCACGGCGTTGAGGATGAGGTTGACGAACACCTCGCGGAGCTCGGCCTCGACGCCGCGGATGAGCGGGACCGGCTCGAACTCCTTGGCGAGCTGGATGGCGATGCCCTGCCGGCGCGGCTCGTTGTACCAGTACGGCCGGGTCAGCGAGGCGACCTCCTCCACGAGCTCGGTGAGGTCGATGGGCTCGAAGCGCTGGCGGTTCTCGTGGCGGATGTAGCGCTGGATCTTGCGGACGAGCGCGGCCCCGTCGAGCGCGGCGCGGCGGATCGTGGCGAGCTGCCCGCGGGCGTCGTCCGGGATGGCGTGGACGGTGGGGTCGGCGAGGAGCTCGACGTGGCCGAGGATGCTCGTGAGGAGGTTGTTGAAGTCGTGCGCGATGCCCATCGACATCTGCCCGAGCATCTCCATCCGCCGCCGCTTCGTCTGGTCGAGCGCCCAGCGCTGGGGCTCCTGCAGCACCTCGCCCGTGATCACGACGGGCCGCGCGCCGAGGTCCGCGTTGGGGAGGTGCACCGGGAGGTGCACCGGCATGAAGTTGAGGAGGACGGGGGCGGGGAGGTCCTCGTGGTGCCGTGCGACGAGGAACACCTGGTGGGTCACGAGGGAGCCGGCCCCGGCCTCGGCGAGGTACTCGCCCGCGAAGCGCCGGTCCTCGACCGAGAGGTTGTCCCACAACCCGCTCCGGCCGAAGATCGTGTCCCACGCGGCGTTCGACCCCAGCCGCCGGCCGTCGGCCGTGGCCGTGGCGGCGAGGAGTTCGGGGGCGATGAGGGGGAGGAGGTCGTTCGAGCTGGGCTCCATGCGGGGCGACGGACGGGCAAGAGCGGGGGGTGAGCACGGGGACAGGATAGCAGGCAGACGGGGTCGGAAGCAAGAGAGAAAGGCGCCGCGTCGCGTGGCGCGCCGCGCCGTCAAGTCGTGGCGAATCCGCGTCTCGGCTGCGGCATATTCTCCGACCTGCCCCTACCTTGACCTGCCCCTACCTTGCACCGTCCCCCACCCCACCGACTCCCGCTCGACATCATGTGGCACGACAGCATCCTCGGCAGCATCGGCAACACGCCCCTCGTGCGGCTCAACCGCATCCCCGAAGAGGTCCCCTGCACGGTCCTCGCGAAGGTGGAGTTCTTCAACCCCGGCGGCTCCGTCAAGGACCGCATCGGCCTCGCGATGATCGAGGACGCCGAGCGGAAGGGGCTGCTCAAGCCCGGCGGCACCATCATCGAGGGGACGAGCGGGAACACCGGCGCGGGCCTCGCGATCGCCGCGATCGCGAAGGGCTACAAGTGCATCTTCACCACGACCGACAAGCAGAGCCAGGAGAAGGTCGACGTGCTGCGCGCCTTCGGCGCCGAGGTCATCGTCTGCCCCACGGCCGTCGCCCCCGACGACCCCCGCTCGTACTACTCCGTCGCGAAGCGGCTGAGCGAGGAGACCCCCAACTCGTTCTACCCCAACCAGTACGACCACCCGGCTAACGCCGTGGCGCACTACGAGACGACGGGCCCCGAGCTCTGGAAGCAGACCGACGGCCGCATCACGCACTACTTCGCCGGCGCCGGCACGGGCGGCACGATCTCCGGCGCGACGAAGTACCTCAAGGAGCGCAACCCCGACCTCCAAACCGTCGGCGTCGACCCCTACGGCTCGGTCTACTACACCTACTTCCACACGGGCGTCTTCGAGGACTCCGAGATCTACCCCTACTTCACCGAGGGCGTCGGCGAGGACATCCTCGC
>CAYTJT010000343.1:0-3443 GCA_964438105.1 uncultured Rhodothermales bacterium
CCGGTGACGAAGACGATGCGTTCCTTCAAGAGCCGCGAGAAGATGTCGTAGGCACGCTCCCCCCGGCTGGTCTGCTCGACCACCATCGGAACGAGTTGCATGTAGTGCTCAATGGGGTCGTGCATGTCCGCCTGCTGCCTCACGGTCATTTAAGCGTATGGGGGATTGGTGAACGGAGTCTTAGTGACGCCCAGAGACCCCCGCAAGGGGAGCCCACGGGGCATCCGAACCGCCGGGGCCCGGGTCCCGTGGCGGTGATGCTGACGCTCTACATGGGACTGACGTCGGTGGCATCGCCACTGGCACGTGCGCTGCTCGCCCGGCGCCTGACGTCCGGCAAGGAGGACCCCGAGCGGTTGCCCGAGCGGATGGGGCATGCGTCCCGCATGCGTCCCGCCGGCCACCTCGTCTGGTTCCATGCGGCGAGCGTCGGCGAGAGCCTGTCGACCCTGCCCCTCATCGAGCGGCTCCGGCAGGATTCCCCTGGCATCTCGGTGCTCGTGACATCCGGCACGACAACGTCCGGGCAGCTTCTGGCCGATCGCCTCCCGGCGGGCGCTTTCCACCAGTTCGCGCCGGTCGATTGCCGCGGCCCGGTCGACCGCTTTCTCGATCACTGGCGGCCTGATGTCGCGGTCTGGATCGAGAGCGAAATCTGGCCGCGCATGATCCGCACCGCCAAAAGGCGCGGCGTCCCGGCTCTGCTGCTCAACGCTCGGATGAGCGAGCGCACGCGCCGGCGCTGGAACTGGGCGCGAGCCAGCGCACGGCGCCTCTTCGGCACCTTTCGATACGTGCAGGTTCAGGACGCGGCGACCGAAGAGGCTCTGGCGAGGCTCGGCGTACCGCGGGAGCGGTTGCGCACCGCCCCGTCCTTCAAGGTGGCCGCACGCCCCCTCCCCATCGATGCGGACGAGGCCGATCGCCTGCGGGGGAGGCTCGCTGGTCGGCTGACCTGGCTCGCGGCCTCCACCCATGCCGGCGAGGAACGAATGGCCATCGCGGCGCATCGCCGCGTTCTCGCGACGCGCCCGGACGCCCTTCTGATCCTGGTTCCGCGACATCCCGAGCGGGGGGAGGATGTCGCCGCTCTCCTCGACGCATCCGGCCTTCCCTGGGACCGGCGCGCTGCAGGTCCGCCCGGATCCGCTTCGGCGGTCCACCTCGCGGACACGCTGGGCGAGCTCGGCCTTTGGTATCGGCTCGCGGCGGTCGCCTTCATCGGCGGCTCGACCGGCGGCGTCGGCGGTCACAATCCGTACGAGCCCGCGCTCCTGGGCATCCCGATCCTGCACGGCCCAGACACGGCGAACTTCGCCGCACCTTACCGGGAGTTCGACGCGGCCGAGGCGGCGCGTCTGGTGAAGACGCCCCAGACCATCGCGGAGGCCGTCCTCGACCTCGCCGGCACGGAAGCCGGAAGCATCATGGCCGCGCGAGGCGGAGAACTCCTCGGCCGGGGGCAGGAAGGCCTCGACATGGCCGTCGCGGCAATCCGCTCGGCGCTCGGGACCTAGCGCCGATGCTGCGCGGCCTCCGTAGCGTCTTTCTCCGGACGCGGCTGCGTTCGGGGGCGCGTTCCACGGATGCTTCGGGATCGGGGCGCGACAGACCCGGAAGCCGACGCGCGTCGGACCGCTTCAGAAACCGAGCTCGACCATGACGACGATCTCGTGCCGCGCAAAGACGGCGTCCCCGAACCCGGTCTTGCCGCGCCCGAGAAGCGCCGCGCCCTGACGGGCGGCCTCATGCGAAGGCACGACCGTCAGCGCGTAAGGTTTCGTTTACCTAGTTCGGCGAGCGTACGCGTTGGCAACAATCGACTACCGACGGACACCATGAACGACGATCCTGAGGGCTTCTCGGAAGACGCACTTCGCGGCCTCCACGAGCTCGATGCGCGGGTCCCGCCCGGTATCGTCACGGTTCCCCTGTCTCGAGGCGAGCGCCCCGGACCGGGCGGCAGCACGGGGCCGTCGCGGCCACATTACTGGGGACACCGCGCGCGGTTGCGGGAGCGCTTTCTGACCGGCGGCCACAAGCCGATGCCGGACTACGAGTTGCTGGAGCTCCTGCTCTTCGACGACATCCCGCGCATCGACGTCAAGCCGCTTGCCAAGACGCTCCTTTCGACGTTCGGCGACCTGAGCGGCGTCATCGGGGCGTCCCGCCAGAGGCTCCTGCAGGTGCCCGGGACGAACGAGAAGGTCTGGTTGAAGCTGCGCCTCGTCGAGGCCTTCGCCGAGCGCATGGCTCGGGCCAGGGTGCTCGATCGATCGGTCATCGCGTCGTGGGAGGAACTCGTCGGCTACTGCCGGACAACGATGGCGCACCGCGAGGTCGAACACTTCCGCATCCTGTTCCTCGACGCCAAGAACATCCTCGTCGCCGACGAGGAGCAGGCGCGCGGAACCGTCAACCACGTGCCCGTCTATCCGCGCGAGATTGCGAAGCGCGCCCTCGAACTGAATGCCTCGTCGATGATCCTCGTGCACAACCACCCATCGGGCGACCCGACGCCGTCGCAGGCCGACATCGACATGACGCGCCGGATCGAGGTCGCCTGCGAGGCGATCGGCGTTGCCGTCCACGACCACATCATCGTCGGCCGATCGGAGGAGCGCTCCTTCCGCGAGATGGCGCTGCTCTAGCCCGCGGCTCGCCGCCGGCCGCATTTGAAAGCTCGGCCCTAGGTCGGCCGCGGGCGGACCAGCGCCCGGTCAAGCTCCTCCCGAAGACGGAGCCGCTCGTCCGGGGACAGGAATGCCCCGATCTCGACCTCGCGCCCCCCGCCCCTGAGCGTCACGTAGTTCTCGACCGGTCCGCCGCGGCGATGCAGAATCACTCGGACCCAGTGCGGGTTCGCCTCCCAGCGCTTCACGGAGCCCTTGGGCTCGCGACGCTCGAGCGCCACGCGATCCGCATGGAGGGTCAGCGTCTCGCGCAACGCCGCCTGCGCCGAACTGGCCCGCAGCGCCACCCAGATCAACGCCAGGGCCGACATCAGGAACGGCAGCAGGACCCACAGCACCTTTGTACCTATCACGGCGGAAAGCGGGACGAGGAGAAGCGCGAAGGTAGAACCGATGAATGTTACGAACCCGCGCGCGTCGAGCGAGCGGTGGGGCCAGAGATGCAGTTCGGCCGAAGCCCCGGCCGAACTGCTTTCCTGCCAGCGATACGGCATCAGTGCGCCGGCGTGCGGTCCCAGTCCTCGCGCTTGGGCAGCGTCTCGAACGTGTGTTCGGGCGGCGGCGTCGGCAGTGTCCACTCCAGCGTGTCCGCATGCTCGTTCCAGTAGTTCGAGCGGCTCTCGCGCTTTCCGTAGAAGACCGAGTACGCGATCACTCCGATAAAGAACAGGAACGAGGCGAACGAAAGGAAGGCGCCCCAGCTCGACACGTAGTTCCAGAGCGCGAAGCCCTCGGGATAGTCGATGTAGC
>CAYTJT010000344.1:0-3440 GCA_964438105.1 uncultured Rhodothermales bacterium
GACGGCTCCGCGTCTCCGGCACGCGTGTCGTCGGCGGCGGGTTGCTCGTTCTGGCACTTCCTGCCCTTCTCGTCATGATCCCCATCTGGTCCGCGCTCGGCGCGAAGCCCTCCGGCGAGCGGCTCGCCCGCATCGAGCAGTCGCCGCAGTACCGCGACGGCCGCTTCGTGAACACGATCCCGACGATTTCGAGCGGGATGAGCTTCGACGCCGCGCGCGAGTTCTTCTTCGGCGGCAGCGACTTCCGCGAGCCGACCGAGCCGCTCCCGGTCGTCCGCCGCCGCGGCGTCGAGTTCGCCGACGCGGCCGACTTCCGCGTGACGTGGCTCGGCCACTCCACCCTCCTCGTCGAACTCGACCGCGCCCGCGTCCTCGTCGATCCGGTGTGGGGCGACCGCGCCTCGCCGATGCCGTTCGCCGGGCCGAAACGCTTTTTCGCCCCCCTCCTCCCGCTCGACGCCCTCCCCCCGCTCGACGCCGTGGTGATCTCGCACGACCACTACGACCACCTCGACGAATCGACGATACGCGCCCTCGCGGACCGCGTGCCGCGCTTTATCGTCCCGCTCGGCGTCGGGGCGCACCTCGAAGCCTGGGGCGTAGCGCCGGAGCGGATCACCGAAGCCGACTGGTGGGACCGCGTCGAGATCGACCACCCCGATACCGGCCGCGTCGAGCTCGTGAGCACGCCGGCGCGGCACTTCTCCGGCCGTTTCCTCACCGACCGCGACGCGACGCTGTGGTCCGGCTGGGCGTTTATCGGGAGCGACCGCCGCATCTTCTACAGCGGCGACACGGCCCTCACGCCCGATTTCGCCGAGATCGGCGAGCGCCTCGGGCCGTTCGACCTCACGTTCGTCGAGTCCGGCGCCTACAACGCGGCGTGGGCCGACGTCCACGCCGGCCCCGAACAGGCCGTCGCGATCCACCAGATGGTGCGCGGTGAGGTCTTCGTGCCCGTCCACTGGGGGATGTTCGACCTCTCGCTGCACGGCTGGACCGAGCCCGCCGAGCGCATCCGCATCGCGGCCGAGGCGGCGGGCGTGCGCGTCGCGTTCCCGCGCCCCGGCGAGAGCGTCACGCTCGATGACCTCCCGGCCGCGCCGTGGTGGCCCGATACCCCGTGGCGGACGGCCGCCGAGGCGCCCGTCGTCTCGTCCGGCCTCCCCGCGGACCTCGCGGTCCCGACGCCGTAGCGCGTCGCCACCGGACCCGCAGGCGGGTCAGGGCGAATTCAGTGCTTCTTCAGGGCGTTCTGCCGTACCATCGAATCGTCCCCTCTCGCACGTTCGGGCTCCGCGATGTCCGCTTCAATTCCCGGCGCCACGCCCTCCGCCGAGGCCGTTTTCCGCGTCCGCGACGTGTCGAAGGTGTACCGGATGGGCGAGGTCGCCGTCCACGCCCTCCGCTCCGTCGACCTCGAGCTGCGCGCGGGCGAGCTGCTCGTCCTCCTCGGCGCGTCGGGCAGCGGGAAGAGCACGCTCCTCAACATCCTCGGCGGGCTCGACACGCCGACGAGCGGCGAGGTCTTCTACCGCGACCACGAGCTGAGCGCGGCCGACGAGCGGGCGCTGACCCGCTACCGCCGCGACCACGTCGGCTTCGTCTTCCAGTTCTACAACCTCATCCCGAGCCTGACCGCGCGCGAGAACGTTGCCCTCGTCACCGACATCGCGCGCGCCCCGATGCCGGCCGCCGACGCCCTCGCCCTCGTCGACCTCACGGACCGCGCCGACCACTTCCCCGCGCAGCTCTCCGGCGGCGAGCAGCAGCGCGTCGCGATCGCCCGCGCAATCGCGAAGCGGCCCGACGTGCTCCTCTGCGACGAGCCAACGGGTGCGCTCGACCTCGAGACGGGCCGGCTCGTCCTCGGCGTGATCGAGCGGGTGAACCGCGAGGTCGGGACGACGACGGCCGTCATCACGCACAACGCGGCGATCGCCGCGCTCGGCGACCGCGTGGTGCAGATGAGCAGCGGCGAGATCGTGGAGCGGACGGAGAACGCCCGCCGCGCTGCCCTCGACGAGATCCACTGGTGACATCTCACCTCCGTGCCCCCACGGTCTGCAACGAACGCAACGGCCGCAACAACACAACGGCCGCAACAACACAACGGCCGCAACAACACAACGGCCGTAGGGGCTTGATTAATCAAGCCCCTACCATGAATCAACCACAACGATGAATCCGATCCCCGCCCCGCGATGAATCCGACTCCCATGCTGTCGACGCGTACCGCCCCCACGGGTACTGAAGGGTGAGGCCATGACCGCGATCGACCGAAAGCTCCTCCGCGAGGTCTGGAAGCTGCGCGGGCAGCTCCTCTCGATCGGGGCCGTCGTCGCCGTCGGGATCATGACGGTGCTGACGATGCGCGGGACGTACGAGTCCCTCGTCGTCTCGCAGGAGGCCTACTACCGAGACGCCCGCTTCCCCGACGTGTGGGCAAATCTGGAGCGCGCTCCGAACGCGCTCGTCCGGCGGATTGAGGCGATCCCCGGCGTCGGCGCCGTCGCGACGCGCGTGACGTTCGCCGCGACGCTCGACGTGCCGAGCGTCGACGCGCCCGCGCTCGGCCGGTTCGTGTCCGTCCCCGAGGACCGCCGCCCCGCCCTCGCCGACCTCACGCTCACGACGGGCCGCTACCTCGCGCCGGGCCGCCGCGACGAGGCCGTCGTGAGCAAGAACTTCGCGATTGCGAACGACTTCACGCCCGGCGACACGCTCCGCGCTGTGATCAACGGGAGCCTGCGCGAGCTCCGGATCGTCGGCACGGCGATCTCGCCGGAGTACACCTACGCCGTCCCGCCCGGCGCGCTCTACCCCGAGGACGAGCGGTTCGGGATCGTGTGGATGAGCGAGGACGCGCTCGGGCCGGCCTACGACATGGACGGCGCCTTCAACGAGGTCGTGCTCACGCTCGCGCCCGGCGCCGACGAGGCCGAGGTGCTGGCCCGCCTCGACCGCCTCCTCGACCCGTACGGCGGGCTCGGGGCCTACGCGCGCGCGGACCAGCCCTCGCACCAGATCCTCGCGAGCGAGCTCGAGCAGAACCGGACGACGGGGACCGTCATCCCGGCCGTCTTCCTCCTCGTGGCGGCGTTCCTCCTCAACATCGTGCTCGGGCGGATGATCGCGACGCAGCGGACGGAGATCGCGGTGCTGAAGGCGTTTGGGTACACGAACGCCGAGGTCGGCCGGCACTACCTCCGGTTCGCGCTCGTAGCCGTGCTCGCGGGCGCGGCCGTCGGCGTCGGGCTCGGGATCTGGGCGGGGCGCGCGATGGTCGAGCTCTACGGCGACTTCTTCGACTTCCCGACGCTCCGCTACACGGTCCGGTGGCCGCTCGTGGCCGTGGCGTTCGCCGTCAGCGCGGCGGCGGCGGTGCTCGGCGCGCTCGGGGCCGTCCGCCGCGCCGTGGGGCTCCCGCCCGCCGAGGC
>CAYTJT010000345.1:0-3437 GCA_964438105.1 uncultured Rhodothermales bacterium
CGGCGTCGGCGTCGAGGGCCTGCCGGCTCGCCTCGCGCTCGGCCTCGAAGGTGGCGGCGAGGTCGGCTTCGGCGGCGGCGTAGCCCTCGGCGTAGGCGGCCTCACGGGCCTCGGCGACGGCCACTTCGCGCTCGGCTTCGGCGCGGGCGGCGGCCTCGGCCTCCCACGTCGCGCGGAGCGCGTCGACGTCGATGGAAGCAGGCGCCGCTGGTTCAGCGGCGGGCTTCGCAGCGGGTTCTGCCACGGGGAAGTCCGAGGTCCACTGCGGCCCGTCGACCGGGCAGGGGCGGACGGTCCGGGTGCGGGCGTCGCGGATCACCCCGCCGAGAAAGCGCGGCGCGTCGTCGGGGGGCGACGGCGGCTGCGGGTCGCGGTCGCGAGCGTTTTTGAGGATCGGGGCGGGAGCGAACATCGGGGGCGGCGTGGGGGTGGGGCGAGGGCGGGGGTCAGATCATCTGCTCTTGTCCGCCGGCCCCGAGCGAGATCTCCTCGTTCTCCTCCAGCTCCTGCGCCTTCTCCAGCACGCGGTGCTGGGCCTCCTCGACCTCGCGGACGCGGACCGGCCCGAGCAGCTCGAGCTCCTCCTCGATCGACTGCGCGACGCGCTCGGACACGTTCCCCAGCATCTTGGCTTTGAGCGCGTCCGGCGCGCCCTTGAGCGCGAGCACGATGTCCTGCTGGTCGACCTCCATGAGGATCCGCTGGATGTCGCGGTCGCCGACGCTGAGGAGGTCGTCGAAGACGAACATGAGGGCCTTGATGTCGCCGGCGAGCTGGCCGTCGCGCTCGCGGAGGGCCTCCATGATGCTGCGCTCGGCCGAGCGCGGCGTGCTGTTGAGGATCTCGGCGACCTGGCCGACGCCGCCGACGGCGCTGACCTCGGCGCCGAAGACCGAGCCGATCTGCTGGCGGATCACGGCCTCGATGTCGCGGAGGAGCTCGGGCGACGTCTTGCCGATCGTGGCGAGGCGGTAGACGACCTCGCTCTGGCGCTCCTCGGGGAGGCGGGCGAGGATCTCGGCGGCCTTGCGGGGGTTGAGGTGGGCGAGGATGAGCGCGGCCGTCTGGGGGTGCTCGTGCTCGATGAACGAGGTGAGCTGCCCGATCTCGACGGCTTGCAGGAGGTGGAACGCCGAGACCTCCATGGCCGCCTCCACGCGCATCATCACGTCCTCGGCCCGCTCCGGCCCGAGCGAGCTCTCGAGCACCTCGCGGGCGTACGACACCCCGCCCTGCGCCACGTAGTCGCGGGCGAGCGCGGTGTCCTTGAAGTCGAGGAGGAGGTCGTCGACGATCTCGCTGGGGACGCTCCGGAACTTGGCGATCTCGACGGAGACCTGCTCCACGTCGGCGTCGTTGAGGAGCGGGAGCACCTTGCTGGCGGCGTCGACGCCGAGCAGGATGAGGAGCGCGGCGGCGCGCTGGGTGCCCGTGAGCGATTCGATCCCCCCTTTCGGGGCGGCCGTCTCGGCGGCAGGCAGGGCGTCCGTCTCGGAGGGGAGCGGGAGGGCTTCGGTGGCGGGCATGGGGGGCGGGCGGTGCGTGGGCGGGGTATTCGTGGATCCGGGGGGCTCTCTACATCAAGAGGCTTCCTTGTTTCGATCCGCCGCGATCCACGAGCCGAGGAGGTCGGCGGCGTCCTCGGGACGGGAGATCACGCTCTGCTGGATCTCTTCGTAGAGCTTCTTCTTGGCCTTGATGCGGGCTTTGGCCTCGGGCGAGAGCTTGCTCGTGTAGATGTCGTCGACGAGGTGGAAGTCGTCGTCGTCATCGTCGGGGCCGGCAAGGAGGGCGGGCCGCTGGCCGTTCTCGAGCGCGGGGGCGCCGGCGCGTTCGGCGAGCTCGGCGGCCGTCGTGCGCCCGGGGAGGGCGGCGGCGGGCTGCCCCGTCACGAGGCTCATCGGGTCGGCGGTGGCGACGGTGCGGGCGGCGGAGCGGATGAGGAAGGCGGCGAGGCCGAGCGCGAGCGCCATCAGCCCGTAGCGGAGGTAGAGCTGGAGCCGCTCGCCCTGCTCGAGGTCGCGCATCTCCTCGACGATCTGGTCGTCGATGGAGGTGTCGAAGCGGGCCTGGTGGATGGCGAAGCGGTCGCCGCGCTCGGGGTTGAAGCCGACGGCGTTCTTGACGAGGTCCTCGACCTCGCTGAGCTCGGCCTCGGTGTAGGGCTCGGGCTCGGGCGGCGGGGCGTCGCCGTCTGCCTCGGCGGCGAGCACGACCGGGGGCCGGTGGTCGAGCACGACGGAAACGGTGAGCACGTCGATCTCCCCGGCGCTGCGCTCGGTGCGCTGCCGCGTCCGGCTGAGCTCGTAGTTGCGCACGGTCGAGGCGGAGGCGTCGCCGGCGGCCTGCTCCTCCAGCCGCTCCTCGCTGATGACGGTGGCGCTCTCGGGGTCGATGGCGTCGCCCTCGGTCACGGTCCGGCTGAAGTCGAGGTCGGCGGCGACGCGGACGACGGCGCGGCCGGGGCCGAGCACGCGGTCGAGCATGCTCTGCCCGTTCCGGGTGAGGTGCTCTTCGAGGGCGCGCTGCGTCCTCAGCTGGGTCGAGGTGAGGCGGGCGTCGGCGTCGCCCGCATCGGGGTCGGAGAGCAGCGTACCGCGCGTGTCGAGCACGGTGACGTCGGCGAGCGCCATCCCCTCGACGGCGCCGGCCACGAGCGAGGCGATCCCCTCGATCTGGCCCGGGTCCATCCGGGTGCGGCCGGCGGGCTGGAGCACGACGCTCGCGCTCGGCCGCGTCTGCTGGTCGCGGAACGGGCTGCGCTCGGGGAGGACGAGGTGGACGCGGGCCTGCGACACCTGGCGGACGTTCGCGATCGTCCGCGCGAGCTCGCCCTCGAGGGCGCGCTTGTAGTTCAGCTTCTGCATGAAGTCCGTCATCCCGAGCGTCCCCCCGTCGAAGAGCTCGTAGCCCACCGGCCCCTCGGAGACGACGCCCTCGCCGGCGAAGCGGAGGCGGAGGTCGTAGACCTTCTCTTGGGGGACGTAGACGGCCGTCCCGCCCTCTTCGAGCTTGTAGGCGACGTTCTCCGAGCGGAGCGTCTCGACCACGCGGCTGGCGTCGGTGGCTTCGAGCCGGCCGAAGAGGAGGGCGTAGTCGGGCTGGTTCGCCCAGTACGCCACGCCGACGAGGAGGGCGACCCCGCCGACGAGCACGGTCCCGAGGGCGAGCTTCTGGCCGATCGTGAGCCGGGCGAGGAACTGGGTGGCGTTCTGGAGAAAGGGCATCGAGAGATTTTAGATTGGGGACTCGGGATTTTGGATCGACAGGACCACGGCAACAAATCGCCGATCCGAAATCCTAAATCGCAAATCGTCAGACCTGCATCCGGCTGAGCTCCTGGTAGGTCTCGAGCATCCGGTTGCGGACCTCGGTCATGAGCTGGAAGTGGAGCTTGGCCTCGTTCATCGAGATCATCACCTCGTGGAGGTTCTCCT
>CAYTJT010000346.1:0-3425 GCA_964438105.1 uncultured Rhodothermales bacterium
GATCGTCTAACCCGGCCCGCCGCTCCGGCGACTCCGACCGAACGGCGAGCCCGGCTCCGCAGCGCACGAAGCGCCAGCGGGGCCGGGCTCGCCTGCTTTTGTCGGCTTGAAGCGAACGCCGCCGTTACAAGAGAGACTGCCAACCGTTTGTTTACCGAGGGGGGCGACGACGCGGTTGCCGCGAGGGGGAACGGCCGGTATACTCGGGGCGAACCCTAACCTATTCGCCCCATCCGCAACACCCCCGATGCCTCGCCGCTCTGCCGCCCTCGCCCTGCTCGGCGCCCTCGCGCTCTCCCCGCTCGCCGGCTGCGACAGCGGCGGCGTGGACACCCCCTGCGATAACCCGCAGGCGACGCCCTCCTACCGCACGTTCTTCAGCGACCCGGCGTGGCACCCCGGCGGGCGCTACATCGCCGCCGAGCACGCCGACAGCCTCGACACCGACGGCGACGGGCGCCTCGACGCGTTCGTGACCGGAACGTGGCTCGTGGATGCCGGAACGGGCGAGGTGGTGGGGCCGCTGGTGCCGGGGTATTCCGACCCGGCCTGGAGCCCGGACGGTCGGACGCTCGCGGTGGGGCGGGGGGCGCAGATCTTCACGGTGGAGGTGGATGATTTAGACGAGGCGCGGGTGGACCCGGCTTCGCTGCGGCAGGTCACGCACGAGGGGCGCAACTTCTTTCCGTCGTGGAGCTCTGATGGGGAGTGGATCGCCTATGACAACACTATTTGCGGAGGTCCGACCGAGCCGATTCCGCCAAGCTCCTGCGGCATCCTTGTCGTCACCGCGAATGGTGAAGCGAGACGATTTGTAACGAGGGGGCGAATGCCGGATTGGTCTCTTGAAGGAGAGGGCTTGATCTACTTGGGATTATATAACGATCTCTACCGAGTGACTTTAGCTGATACGAGTGCCGAGGTCCGCCTCACTTTCTTCAACAGTGAGGACGATTCTCAGATGGCTTCCAATCGGCATCCTCGTTACAGTCCTGATGGAAGCCGCGTCGCCTTCCAGTCCGAGACGGCGCGCATCGGCTCGGCCGGCTTTCACATCCAGACCATCAACGCTGACGGCACCGGGCTGCGCCGGCTCGCCCCGAACCACGCCTGGAGCTTCGACTGGAGTCCCGACGGTGAGCGCATCGTCTTCCTCCGCCTCGATACGACGACACCCGCGCGCTGGAGTGGGCAGCTCTGGCTGATGAATGCTGATGGCTCGGACGCCCGCCAACTCACGGACTACTTCCCGTCTCAAGGTCGCCTCCCCAACTGCCAACGTGGGTGACGAGAGCCGGAGAGTCAAAACGTCTGTGCGTGAGTCGTAGAACAGGAATGCGCATTTCGGTTGACAAAAGAATTCCTCCCTTTCACCAAGGAAGTCTCAAATACTCTATAACGCACTCAACGGTAGATTCGCCATGCTCATTCGCAACATCCTCATTGCGGCTTGCCTGTGCGGCTGGTGCCTCACAAGTCCCGCTCGTGCTCAAGTCGAGTCGCTGTCGGTAGACCCCGAGCGAGAGCTCCTGGTCATGTTTCAGCCCGGCGTCGTCACGGTGCCCGCCGGGCGCGAGACCGGGCCACCGGACGCCTTCACGGTTGCGTCCCCGACCCTAAGCTCAGCGCTGGGGGCCTCACGCGTCGAGGCGCTCGCCCGAGTCATCCCCGACTTCCAGGCCGAAGACCGTTTCTCTTCCCTGGCCTCCGGGAAGACCGTCGAGCTCACAGATTGGTCGCGCGTCTACCTTCTCCGGGTCCCGACAGAGGCAGAGCGCGATAAACTAATCGAAGTGCTCAATGCGTTGCCGGAAGTGGCATATGCCGAGCCGAACGGGCGCGGCGGGCACGACGCTGTCGTCAGCTATGCCCCTCTCGCAAAGCCAACCTTCTCTCCACTTCTCGTGCCTAACGACGACCACTTCCCGCGCCAGTGGGCGTGGCAGAACGATGGGACGGCTCTGCAAGGCTCCGGGACGCCCGATGCCGACGTGGATGCGACGGAGGCGTGGGAGATCACGACGGGTAGCAGCAGTGTGAACATCGCCATCGTGGATGGAGGAATGCAAACGGATCACCCCGACTTCAGTGGCCGCGTGACGGGCGATCCCGGAGACGACGACGACCACGGAACGGCCGTCGCAGGCATCGCCGCTGCGACGGGGAACAACGGGCAGGGCGTGGCGGGCATGGTGTGGGTGGGGGGGATTATCAATGAAGACTATAACGGAGACTTTGGAAACGCTACCGATGCCGATTTTGCTGCCGCCGTCCGAAGTGCCTCCACGCGAGGAGCGCATGTCATCAACAACAGTTGGAGGCTCGCCGATCCTGTAGGGCGCTACTCCGCTACGGTCCGCCTCGCCTTCAAAGACGTGTACCTCCAGAACAGGGTGGCCGTGGTGTCGATGGGGAATGCAGCCGACGACTCTGACTCGGAGCTTCAGTTTCCTGCCGGGTTCAGTGGCGTTATCGCAGTTGGGGCTACGACAAACACCGACGCATGGGCCGCCTATTCCAGTCGAGGTCCGCACATCGACGTAGCGGCACCGGGAGGAGCCGACAACTCTCAGGCCCAGTCAGACAACGACTACTTCTATACCACTTTTCCCAACGGCTATAATTACAACTATGGAACGTCGTTTTCGGCGCCCATCGTGAGCGGGCTGGCCGCGCTCCTCCTTGCCGTCAATCCCGGTCTCGAGAACGACGACATCAAGGCGATCATTCGCCTCGGCGTTGATGATGTCAACGTCGCCACGAAGCCAGGATTCGATAATGATCTCGGCACCGGACGGGTGAACGCGAAGAAAGCGCTCGACCTCGTCCGGGCCCCCTACACCTTCGCCCGCGCCACCGCCACGGGCGGGACCGACCAGGGGGCCGGACCCTACGAGAAGGTGACATTTCACGGCGCGCCTGGCCTCGCTGACGCGCAGTACAACGTTCGCGCCCACGAGGTGCGCAAAACCGTAACGTACCCCTCGAAGAACAATGTCAGCGTCTGGGGCCGCCACGTCGGCGCCGTCGGCTGGAGCCGGGAGAATCCCAACGTCGCCGTACCCTTCACCGAGGTCGTCCCCGGCACCGTCACGTCCACCTCGGCGCAGGTGCGGACCTACGTCTACGAGGTCTTCGATGGCTTGGGGAGGCGGATCGGCTGGTTCCCGACGACGCCGCAGAACGTGACGTTCGCTTACACCGTGCATGGCCGGCCGGCTCCGCTGAGCGCGTCGATCGGCGGCCCGGACACGTTCCCGCCGAACGAGTACGCCACGTGGTGGGCCAACGCCTCCGGCGGTCGCGAGCCCTACGCCTACGCGTGGTCCTACCGCTACCCCTGCGCCGACGACCCGCCCCCGCCCCCGCTCCCGCCGTGCGACCCCAAGACCGGCGTCTGCACGATGGGCGGCGGGGCCCTCCCC
>CAYTJT010000347.1:0-2417 GCA_964438105.1 uncultured Rhodothermales bacterium
CGCTCTACCGCACGGTCGAGATGATCTCGGGCTCGGCGCTCGCGCTCGGGCTCGTGTTCATCGCCAAGCTGCTCCCGCTCGCGATCGCGTCGCCGGTGGCGGGGCTGATCGTGGACCGGCTGAACCGGCGGCGCGTGATGATCGGGGCCGACCTCGTGCGCGCGGTCATCGTGCTCGGCTTCCTGTTCGTCGAGCAGGGCGGGCTCGTGCTGCTCTACTCGCTCGCGACGCTGCAGATCGTCGTGAGCGCCGTGTTCAACCCGGCCAAGAGCGCGTCGCTGCCGAACATCGTCGCGCCGCGCGACCTGCTGACGGCGAACGCGCTGATGTCGGCGACGTGGAGCACGATGCTCGCGCTCGGCGCGGCGGCGGGCGGGGTGGCCGTCGAGTACCTCGGGCCGCAGGCCGTGTTCGTGATCGACAGCGCGACGTACCTCCTCTCGGCGTGGTTCATCTGGCGGACCGTGATTCCGCAGGACACCGAAGCGGTGGAGCCGACGGCGACGCCCGTGCGCGACGGACTGCGGCGGATCGTCGAGGGGTGGCGGCGGCTCCGCGAGGTGCCGAGCGTCGGGCGGATCGCGCTCGCGAAGGCGACGTGGGCCATCGGCGGCGGCGCGCCCGTGTTCATGCTCGTCATCCTCGGCGAGGCGCTGATGCCGGAGCGCCCCGCGCTCGGCATCGGGCTGCTGTTCTCCGCGCGCGGCATCGGGACCGGCATCGGGCCGATCGTCGCCCGCGCCGTGTTCGTCGACCCGGCGCGGTGGCCGGGGCTGCTCGGGTTCTGCATCATCGGGAGCGGGCTCGGCTACCTCGCCGTCGGCGCGTCGACAGCCGGCCCCGCCACGGCGGGGTGGATCGTGGCGGTCGTGGCGTTCGTGCTCCTCGCGCACATGGCGAGCGGCGCGAACTGGGTGCTCTCGACGGTCCTCCTGCAGATGCGCACCGAGGACCGGTTCCGCGGGCGCGTCTTCGCCACGGACTGGCTGCTCGTCACGCTCGTCGAGTCGGCGGCGGTGCTCGTCGCCGCACTCGCGCTGGAGATGGGCTGGGCCGAGCTGCGCACGCTGTTCCTCGTGGCGGCGAGCGTGCAGGTCGCTACGGGCATCGGGTGGCTCCTCGTCGTGGTCCCGCGCGAGCGGCGGGCGGCCGTGCCGGAGTAGCTCGGCCCCGGCGGAGTTGGCAGCAAGTTTGAATGGGAGGGAGGCGCCCCACGTTCGCCTCGTGCGAGCGTGGCCGAACCGCGTTCTCGACGCCCTCGCGTCTGTCCTCACCCGGGCCCGTCCCCATGCCTGCTACGAATCGTAACGCTCTGTTTCCGAATACCCAGGGGCACGCGGCCCCCGAGGCGATGGCGGACGCGGGGATGAGCGGCGGCCCCCCGTCGGCCGATTCGCTCGACGCTCTGGCAGCGCTCCCGCTGCCGCTCGTCACGATGCACCCCGACGGGACGGTGACGGCCACGAACCGGGAGGCCGCGCTCGTGTCGGGGTACGCCGTCGACGAGATGGTCGGGCGGGCGTTCTGGCTGGAGGTCACCCACCCCGAGGACCGGCACCGGCTGACGCGAGCCCTCCGCGACGCTGCAGGGCGGGGCCGTGCCCGAGCCAGCGTCCGCTTCCGGACGAAGGACGGGGTGATGCGGCGCGTGGAGCTCCACCTGCAGCCCGTCGGGGACGGCGTCGGGGGCGCGCTCGTCGACGTGACCGAGCAGGACGAGGTCGCTGCCGCGCTGTACCAGAACGAGATGCTCTACCACACCTTCCTCGAACAGAGCCCGGTCGGGATCGCCCACCTCGACGCCGAGGGGGTCGTCACGTTCGAGAACTACCAGCTCCGGGCGATCACCGGCGAGGACCCCGAGGCCGCGTGGATCGGGCGCTCGCTGCGCGAGATCCCCCCCCTCGACGAGCAGCTGCCGCCGCTCGCGGAGCGGATGCTGGCGGACGGACGGTCGTTCACCGGCGAGGAGTTCTCCGTCATCCGCAGCGACGGCGAGCGGCGCATCGCGCACGTCCGCGGCACCGCCATCCAGCACCCCGAGGAGGGGATCGTGGGCGGCGTGCTGATGGTGTCCGACGTCACCGAGGAGCACGAGCGCGAGGCCGAGCTGCGCGTGCTCCGGCGCTACGACGAGGCGGGGCTGGCCCTCCGCGACGCCGCCCTCGGCGCGAGCACGCCCCACGCCTTTCTGGACGCCGCCGCGCACATCCTCGGCAAGACCGCCCGCGCCGACCGGGTGTTCGTGCTGCTGCCGGTCCAGGGCGCCGACGCGTACGAAGAGCGGGCCCGGTGGGGCGCCGACGCGCACCCGTCGGCCCCCCGGCTGCGGCTCGACGCGGCGGCCTGGCGCGCGCTGGCGTGCGGGGAGGTCGCGGCTGCGGACATCGACGCGCTCGCCACGGTCGGCGCGGGCG
>CAYTJT010000347.1:2427-3410 GCA_964438105.1 uncultured Rhodothermales bacterium
CCACGGAGGAGCAGCAACCTGGCGGCCTCCTGCTCGCCCGCACCGACCCGGCCGACGGGGGGTGGGAGGAGGTCGAGTGCAACGCGCTCGGCCACCTCGGCGTGCTGTTCGAGACGCTGTGGAGCTGGATGGCCGCCGAGGCGCGCTACCGGCAGGTCGTCTCCTCCGTCGAGGACAGCCTGTTCTCGTTCTCCTTCGACGCCGACGGCGAGCGGGTCTACTCGTTCGCGAGCCGGCAGATGGAGGCGATGACGGGGTACGCCGTGGACGACCTCCTCTCGGGCCGCGTCTCGTGGCGCACCCACATCGTCTTCGAGGACGACCGCGACGCCGTGGCGAGGCACGAGGAGGCGCTCCGCGACGAGCAGGAGAGCCGGCTCGTCTACCGCATACGCACGGCGAGCGGCCACCTCCGCTGGCTCCGCGAGAGCGCCACGCCGGGCCGCGACCGCTCCGGCTACGTCGTCGCCGGCATCCTCTCGGACGTGACCGAGGCGAAGGAGACCGAGGCCACCCTCGTGCAGGCGCAGCAGGACGCGGAGTCCGCCACGCGGATGAAGTCCACGTTCCTCGCGACGATGAGCCACGAGATCCGGACCCCGCTCGGCACCATCAGCGGCTTCGCGGACCTGCTGCTGGAAGAGATCGAGGGAATGAGAGGGGAGGCCCCCGTCGTCGTCACCGAGTTCGCCGAGACGATCCGCACGAGCAGCCAGAAGGTGCTCCGCCTCGTCAACGACATCTTCGACCTCGCGAGCCTGCAGAGCGGGCGGCTCTACGTGGACCTCGCGCCCGTCGCGCTCCACCCGCTCCTCACGAGCGTCGCCCAGCAGCACGAAGCGGCGCTCGCCGCACGCGGCGTCCGCCTCGTGCTCGACCTCGCCGCCGGCGATCCCATCGTGCTCGGGCAGACCTCGCGGATCGAGCAGGTCGCCGAGCACCTCGTCTCGAACGCGGCGAAGTTCACGGAAGAGGGCGAGGTG
>CAYTJT010000348.1:0-3347 GCA_964438105.1 uncultured Rhodothermales bacterium
CTCGCTCATGGCCGCCGAGCTCGACCTCGACCCGCGCAAGGCCCGCCGCGCCGGGCTGCTGCACGACATCGGCAAGGTCGTCGAGGGTGACCTCGAGAGCCCGCACGCGATCGTCGGGATGGAGTGGGCGCAGCGCTTCAAGGAGCACCCCGAGGTCTGCAACGCGATCGGCGCGCACCACGACGAGATCGAGATGACGACGCCGCTCGCCCCGATCGTGCAGGCGTCCGACGCCATCAGCGGCGCCCGCCCCGGCGCGCGGCGCGAGGGGCTGGAGAACTACGTCCAGCGGCTGAAGGCGCTCGAGAACCTCGCGCGCGGCTTCGACGGCGTGCAGCGCGTCTACGCCATTCAGGCGGGGCGCGAGGTCCGCGTGATCGTCAACCACGACCTCGTCAGCGACGCCCGCGCCGACGCTCTCGCTCGGGAGATCTCGAAAAAGATCGAGCACGACCTGCAATACCCCGGCCAGGTCAAGATCACGGTGATCCGCGAGGTCCGCGCCGTCGCGTACGCGAAGTAATACGACGGTGACGGCGCCGCCCTGACGCGACGCAGCCCGTCCCCTATCTTGGGTGCGTACGCCGACTCATCGGCAGTCTTCCACGGTTTAGCCTCGTCGCCATGCTGCCGCCGGAGCCTACGATCCCCTCCGTGCGAACCCCTCTCGACCCGGACGGGCTCTACTTCGGGAGCCCGCGCGCCCTCGGCGTGCAGGGGCAGCGCGTGCTGTGCAACACCGCCGCCCGCTTCTTCAACGCCGACGCCGAGTTGCTGATCGGCGACGGCCTCGACGACGCGCTCGCACCGCTGCCCTCGGACGTCGCCGATGACCTCCGCGCCGGGCGGCTGTCGAGCGCGCTCCTCGGCGGGGACCGCGCGTTTCTGGCGGGCCACACGGCCGGCGATGCCCCCTTCGGCCTCCACCTCCGCAAGCCCCGCGTGGCCGACTCCGCGCGGGTGTTCGACGCGTTCGCCGCGGCGATGCGGCTCGGCCACGACGAGAGCCGCCGCCGCGGGTTCACGGATGCGACGCGGACGCTCGGCGACGGGCTCATCGCGCTGACGGTGGCGAAGTACCTCGCGCACGACGCGCCGACCGAGGCGGCCGTCCTCCACCTGATCGAGCTCTTCGGCAAGCTCCGCTCGGCGACGTTCGAGGGGGAGCCGTTCACGACGGGGCTGCTCTTCCTCCCCTCCGTCGAGGCGCTCACGCCGGGCGTCGGCACGCTGAGCCCGCTCACCCGGCCCCACGCGCTCTACGACGCCCACGCCCTCGACAAGCGGTTCTGGTTCATGGTCGACGGGCGGAAGACGTTCTACGTCTGCGACGGCACGCTCCGCGCCCGCCACGCCTTCACGTTCCCGCACCGGTCCTCGCGGCAGTGGCTGGACCGGGCCGTCGGCGCGGGCGCGGCCCTGTTCCGCGTCACGAGCCGGAGCGAGTTCGCCGTGAGCACGCCCGACGGGCTCGACTTCTCGTACCACAACGACTCGTGGCGCCTCCGCGACTACCGCGCGATCTACGCCGCCGTGCGGCACCGCCTCGACTGCTCGCGCGAGGTCCTCGACGCGCTCCTCCCGTTCGTGCTCGAGCTCTCGCAGCAGCACACGAGCGCGCTCGTCTGGATCCCCGTCGCGGACGGCCTCGAGCGCATCCGCCTCAAGACGCAGAACTGCCTGCTCACCGAGCCGCTCTCGCTCTTCGACGCCGAGCGGCGGGCGTTCCTCCTCCGCCAGCTCTCCAGCGACGGCGCGACGATCATCGACCGCTCCGGCGGGGTGCTGCATTACGGCTGCATCGTGGATACCGGCCATGAGGTCGTGTCCGGCGTCTACGGCACGGGCGAGCTGACGGCCCGCCACCTCAGCCGCCACGGCGTCGCGATCAAAGTCTCCAGCGACGGGCAGGTACAGATCTACACCGCCCCCGACGCCCGCGCCCTCCGCCTGTGACCCTCGTCCTCTGCGCGATCGTCGGCTGCTTGATCGGGTCGATCCCGACGGCGTACCTCGTCGTCAAGCTCCGCCACGGGCTCGACGTGCACGCCGAGGGCTCGAGGAATGTCGGCGCGAACAACGCGTGGCGGACGACGGGCTCGCGGCGGACCGGGGTCGTCGTGCTGCTGCTCGACGCGCTCAAAGGCGTCGCGGCCGTGGCGGCGGGCGGGCTCGTGGCGGCGGCCTTCGGCGCGGCCGAATCGTTCTGGCCGCAGAGCCTCGCCCTGCTGGGCGCGATCGCGGGGCACAACTACAACCCGTGGCTCTCCCTCGGGGCCGGGCACCTCGTCGGCGGGAAGGGGCTGGCGACGGCGGCGGGCGGCTTCGCCGTGCTGACGCCGCTCTTGCTGCCGGTGTGGGGCGCGCTGTTCGTCCTCGGCCGGGGGGCGTTCGGCGCGTGGCGCGGCGCGCGCGACACGATCCCCGGGAACGTCGCCGCGACGGCGCTCGTGCCCTTCGCGGCGTGGGCGGTCTATGGCACCGCCGCATTCGCCGTCGTGCTCGGGTTCGCGCTCCTCGTCCTCCCGAAGCACGTCGGGCAGATGCGGGCGCTGCTGAAACGGGCGGACTAACCGCCGCCACGCACCCTGCAAAAACGCATGAACCTCGCGTTGAAGCGCGGTTTGTTCGTATGCTTGCGGTCCTCCGCCGCGTTGGAGGAACAGAGTATTCCCCCAGAGGTTACCGCGCGCCAGAGGCCCTTCGAGGAGTCATCGCGCGAGTGCCATTATCGCCTAGGTGCTATGATCGGACTGGTTGGACACCTGCTCATCCTCACCGCCCTCGTCTCGACGATCCTCTCCGGCGGGGCCTTTTTCAAGGCCGCCGGGGCCCCGCCCGACGAGGCGTGGTGGAAACGCATCGGCCGGCAGGCGTGGTTCGTGTCGCTCGGCACGAGCGTCCTCGCGTTCGGGCTGCTCGTGTACCTCTTCGGGACGCACCAGTACCAGTACGCCTACGTCTACGCGAACTCGTCGAACGACCTCCCGACGTACTTCACGCTCTCGGCGACGTGGGCCGGGCAGGAGGGCTCGTTCCTCCTCTGGATCGCCTACACCGCGATTCTCGGCGCGCTCCTGATCCGATGGGGCACGCGGAAGACGGCCGGCAAAGACGGCGAGCTGCGGCGGACGTTCGAGGCCCCGGTGATGGCGGTCGTCGCGCTCTGCCAGTTCTTCATGCTCTCGATGGTCGCCGGGATCGACTTCGGCGCGTTCGCCGTCGGCGTCTCGCCGTTCCAAACGCTGGCCGAGAAGTTCCCCGAGGCGCCCGTGCTCCAGCAGGCCGGCTTCGTCCCGCCCGACGGCAACGGCCTCAACGACCTGCTGCAGAACTACTGGATGACG
>CAYTJT010000349.1:0-3341 GCA_964438105.1 uncultured Rhodothermales bacterium
GCCGAGTGCCCGGCGAGCGTCGACATGGCGAAGCTGAAGTCGGCGTGGCAGTCGAAGGTGTGGGAGGCGGAGGGGCTGCCGCTGCGCGCCCGCGTGTTCTCCGATCTCCCGAAGCAGGCGCAGCGCGTCGCCGGGCCGCTCGCGCCGCTCGCGAACCGGATCGCGCGGTCGAAGCCGGCGCAGGCTGTGCTGAAGCGGATCGGGATTACGACGGAGCGTGCGCTCCCGCCGTTCGCGCGGTACCCGTTCGACCCCCCGTCCGATGCGCCATCGCTTCGCTCAGGGCGCACCGGACTGTCCCCCTCAACTGTAGGGGACAGCTTTTCGAGCCGGGAGCGCAGCGACCTGCCGAAAAGCGGGGGGTCTCGCGTCGTGCTCTACGCCGACACGTTCAGCCGCTACCTCGAGCCCGACGTGGCGCGGGCCGCGCAGACGGTGCTCGAAGCGGCGGGCTTCGTCGTCGTCGTGCCGCCGTACCGCTGCTGCGGGCGGACGTACCTCTCGAAAGGCGTGCTCGGCCGGGCGAAGGCGCTAGCGCGTGAGGCCGTCGACACGCTCGCGCCGTACGCCGAGGCCGGGCTGCCGATCGTCGGAATCGAGCCGAGCTGCGTGCTCACGCTCCGCGACGAGTTTCTGTCGCTGTTGCCGGGCGACGGAAAAGCTCTCGCCGTGGCCGAGCGGGCGCAGACGTTCGAGGAGTTCGTGACTGCGCACGCCGAGACGTTCCGCGCGCTGCCGTGGAACGAGTCGGGCACGGTCCTGCTGCACGGGCACTGCCACCAGAAAGCGCTCAGCGGGATCGCGCCGAGCCGGGCGTGCCTCGAAGCGGCCGGGTTCGATGTCGAGTTCGTCGATGCCGGGTGCTGCGGGATGGCGGGCTCGTTCGGCTACGAAGCCGAGCACGTCGAGGCCTCGCTGGCGATGGCCGAGCGGGTGCTCGCACCCGCCGTTCGCGCCGCCGCGCCGGAGACGCACGTCGTGGCGGCCGGGACGAGCTGCCGCCACCAGATCGCCGACACGACGGGCCGCGCGGCCCGGCACCCCGCCGTGCTGCTGCGCGACGCGCTCGGGCTGAACCCAAACGCGGCGCTCCCGATGCCGAGAGCGCCGCGCTGAAGCAGGGATCTGGGGTTAGAAAATGAACGCCGTCACGCCGCCCTGGAACCCGAACGCTTCGTCAGTGACGGACACGCCGTCGTCGTCGAATGACTCGTTCTGGTAGAACAGCGCGCCGGTGAGGGCCACGTTGCGCGCGATCATGTACGAGAGCCCGCCCGCGAAGCCGAACCGCAGGCCGTTCGAGCTGCCCGAGTCGCCGTCGATCTCGACCGAGACCGTGGAGAGCCCGGCGGACGCCGTCAGGAACGGGTAGGCCTTGCTCGTCGGGGTGCCGAAGAAATAGGCGAGGCTGGGGCCGACGCTCGTGACGGTCCCTGTCACGTCGCCCTCCGAACGGCGGCGGTACTGGCTGTCGCCGCCGATGGCGAGGCCGGGCACGACGAAGTAGGCGAAGCTGACGTTGTAGACGATCTCGGTGAGTCGGTCGGCTTCCTGCTCGCCGAAGCCGTCGACCTCGATCGTGCTCCCTTGGCTGGAGAAAGAGGCGGTGCCGCCGAACAGGTAGCTGCCTTTGTCGATGGCGTACTCCTGGGCGAGCGCGCCGGGCGCGAGGAGGAGGGCGGCGAGAACGAATAGTGCGCGGTGCATGCGGTTGAGGGTTTGTGGTGTAAAGCCGAGCGTGCCGGCGAGCGTGCGGAAGGTCGTCGACGCCGGAAAGCCGGGCAACCGTTTGGTACCGGGTATCGACCGCACCGCGGCTGAATTAACACCGCCTGCACAGAGGCCGGCCCCGGTCGCCCGAGTCCCGCCCCTCCGGCCGGGCACATCGGGAGGGGTTCTGAGTATGTTGGGGCGAACCCGCGCGGCGGCACCGCGCCGCCGGCCGTCCCCTCACCCATCCTCCCGAAACCATGCGAAGCACCGGGGCCATCGTCCTCCTCGTCATCGTCCTCCTCATCGGCTTTGCCGGCTGCGCGGGCTGCAGCACGTACAACTCGCTCGTCGGCGCCGACGAGGACGTGAACGAGCAATGGGCTAACCTGCAGAGCGTCTACCAGCGCCGCGCCGACCTCATCCCCAACCTCGTCGCCACCGTTGAAGGGGCGGCCGACTTCGAGCGCGGCACGCTGCAAGAAGTCGTCGAAGCGCGTGCCGCGGCCACGTCGCCGCAGATCCAGCTCGACGTCGACGACCTCGACGACCCCGAGCAGGTCGAGGCGTTCCTCGCTGCGCAGAACCGCCTCGGCGGGGCGCTGGGCCGCCTCCTCGCCATCAGCGAGAACTACCCCGACCTCACGGCGACGGAGAACTTCCTCTCGCTCCAGGACCAACTCGAGGGCACCGAGAACCGCATCAACACCGAGCGCCGCCGCTACAACGAGGTCGCGACGGACTACAACCGCACGATCCGCACCTTCCCGACGAACGTCTGGGCCGGGCTGTTCGACTTCGACCGCCGCGTGCCCTTCGAGGCGCAGGAAGGGGCCGAGAACGCCCCGACGGTCGACTTCGGTAGCTAAACCGTCGCGCGGGCGAGCTGCCCCTCGCCCCTACAGAATGGCGCTCATGCGTTTCCGGCTCTCTATTCTTCTCCTCGCGCTCGCAGCGTCCGTCGCGGCGGGCGATGCGGCGGCGCAGGACGTCCCGCCGCGCCCGTCGCTCGCGGAGGGGCTCGTGATCGACCGGGCAGGGCTGCTCTCCGGCGCCGAACGGCAGGCGCTCAACCAGAAGCTCGTCGCCTTCGACGACACGACCTCGAACCAGATCGTCGTCGTGATCGTGCCGTCGCTCGGCGGGGCGGACGCGCAGCGGTACGCGACGGCGATCGGGCAGCAGTGGGGCGTGGGGCGGGACGGCCGCGACAACGGCGTCGTGTTCCTCGTCGCGACGGAGGACCGCGAGGTGTTCATCGCCACGGGCTACGGGCTCGAGGGCGCGATCCCCGACGCCGTGGCGGGGCGGATCGTGCGCCAAGTCGTCGTGCCGAACTTCCGGCAGGGGCAGTTCTACGGCGGCATCGCGCAGGCGGTCTCGGCGCTGATGGCGGCGGCCGAGGGCGAGTACGAAGCGCTGCCGCGCGACGGCGGCGGCGGCGGCGGCGACGGCGTGCCGCTCGCGCTCGTTGTGATCGTGCTCGTGATCGTGATCGCGCTGATCTCGTCGGGCAAGGACGGCCGCGGCGGGCAGGGCGGCCGGCGCGTGCGGCGGGGCGGCGGGCTGCCGCCCGTGATTGTGTTCCCTGGCGGGTGGGGCGGAGGACGGCGCGGCGGCGGGGGATTCGG
>CAYTJT010000350.1:0-3327 GCA_964438105.1 uncultured Rhodothermales bacterium
GAGCCGATCTCGTCGAAGGGGCCGCGCGTCTCGACCGACGTGTCGCTCGCGGGCCGCTTCCTCGTGCTCATCCCCCAAGCCGACTACGTCGCCGTCTCGAAGAAGATCGAGTCGTCGAAGGAGCGGCGGCGGCTGCGGGCGCTCGCGCGGTCGCTCCTGCCCGAGGGCTTCGGGCTCATCGTCCGCACCGTCGCCGAGCACCGCGACGCGAAGGCGCTCGACACCGATCTCCGGCTGCTCCTCGAGAAGTGGCGGAAGATCGAGGACCAGCTCAAGGAGAAGCCGAAGCCGCCGAAGCCGCTCTACGAGGACGTCAACATGGTGTCCTCCATCATCCGCGACCTCTTCTCCGAGGACTACGACCGCATCGTCGTGGACGACCCGAAGGTGCACAAGCACGTCAAGGGCTACGTGCAGGCCGTGGCCCCGCAGATGGCCGCGAACGTCACGCTCCACACGAGCAAGGAGCACGTCTTCCGCACGTACAAGATCGAGCGCGACGTCCGCGCCGCGTTCGAGACGCGCGTGCCGCTCCCGGGCGGCGGCTACCTCTTCATCGAGCACACCGAGGCGATGCACGTCGTCGACGTGAACTCGGGCCGCGCCGGGCGCGGGCTCTCCCAAGAGGAGAACTCGCTCCGCGTCAACCTCGAATCCGCGCGCGAGATCGCCAAGCAGCTCCGCCTCCGCGACCTCGGCGGGATCATCTGCGTCGACTTCATCGATATGCGGAGCCACAGCGCCCGCCAGAAGATCTACGACGAGCTGAAAAAGGAATTCCGGAAGGACCGCGCCGTCACGAAGCTCCTCCCGATGTCGGACTTCGGCGTCGTCGAGATCACGCGGCAGCGCCTCCGCCCGAGCATCACCACGACGACGAACATCGACGACCTCCCGCCGCTTGAGGAGCTGCCCGAGCCGGAGCCGCGCCACGTCG
This sequence comes from uncultured Rhodothermales bacterium, assembly GCA_964438105.1. Lineage (GTDB taxonomy): Bacteria > Bacteroidota > Rhodothermia > Rhodothermales > JANQRZ01 > JBBSMX01. Next base: position 938 of record CAYTJT010000350.1, read on the forward strand.
CGCCCCCCGCGTCGGCCGCGACCGACGAACGCCCGCCCCACTCCAGCGGGGAGCAGACCGGCCCGCAGCCCACCACCGACGAGGTCGTCGCCCACCTCGACCGGTGGCTCTCGACGTACCGCGCCGAGGTGCAGGAGCAGCACCGGAAGCGGCCCGTCCTCGTCCGCGTCCACCCGCTCCTCGGGGCCTACCTCAACCGCGGCATCCCGAGCCTGCTCACGCGGTGGAAGCTCCGCACGCGCCTCAAATTCCGGCTCGACCCGGTCGAGGACGCCGACCCGCTGAGCTTCTCCGTCCGCGACGAGAAGTCCGGCAAGAACCTCACGAAGAAGTACGACCCCGATCGGAGGAACGACGATTGACGAACGCCGAGTGACGAACGGGTGCTCGGAAAGATCGTTCGTCGCTCGTCATTCGTAACTCGACATTCGACATGAAGCCGCAGCAGATCGTCGAGGCATTGGAGGAGGCCGTGCGGCAGCTCGGCGTGGAGGTCCGCCGCGAGCGCGGCAGCTTCCGCGGCGGGCTCTGCACGGTCGGCGACGCGCGGGTGGTGGTGCTGAACAAGCGGCGGCCGGTCGAGGCCCACCTCGCCGTGCTCGCCGAGGCCCTCCGCGCGCTCCCCGCCGACGAGGTCTACCTCCGCCCCGCCGTCCGTGACGCCGTCGAGGAGGCGTGGGCCGCGCGCGAGGCCGGCACCGGCGTCGAGGTCGAGTTCGACGAGGACGCGTAGATGAGCGATCGCCCCGCGCGCCTCCGCGTCACGCTCCTCGGCACCGGCACCTCGACGGGCGTCCCCGTGATCGGCTGCGCCTGCCGCGTCTGCGCCTCCGACGACGCGCGGGACACGCGGACGCGCTGCGCCGCCCACGTCGAGGTCGAGACCGAGGGCGGCCCGCTCCACCTCGTGATCGACACCGGCCCAGACTTCCGGCAGCAGGCGCTCCGCCACGGCATCCCGCGCGTCGACGCCGTGCTCTTCACCCACCACCACTTCGACCACGTCGTCGGCATCGACGACCTCCGGCCCTACTTCTTCGGCAACCGCGCGCCGATCCCGTGCCACGCCGGCGCCGAGACCGCCGAGGTGCTGCGCCGGATGTTCCGCTACATCTTCGAGCGGACCTACCCCGGCGCGGCGCTCCTCGACCTCCGCGAGGTCGACGGGCCGTTCACCGTCGAGAGTCGGTACGAGACCGGGGCCTCGGTCGAGGTCACGCCGCTGCGGGCGTTCCACGGCGACCTCCCGGTTCTGGGGTACCGGATCGGCCGCTTCGCCTACCTCACCGACGTGAGCCGCATCCCCGACGAGACGTTCCCGCTCCTCGACGGCCTCGACGTGCTCGTGCTCGACGGGCTCCGACGCACGCCGCACCCGACGCACTTCAGCCTCGACGAAGCGGGCGCGGCGGCGGAGCGCATCGGCGCGCGGCAGACGTACTTTGTCCACATGACCCACAGCGTCCTCCACGCCGAGGAGGACGCCCGCCTCCCGGACCACGTCGCCCTCGGCTACGACGGCCTCTCGTTCCGTGTCGACGATGGTGCTTGATCCTCCGTACGGGCGCGGCATGACGCTCCCGACGGACACAGCATGATCCTCCCGTACAGACGCAGCATGCTGCGTCTCTACCTCCGCCTCTCGTGAAGCTGCTCATCCTCAACGGCCCTAATCTCAACCTCCTCGGCCAGCGCGAGCCCGAGGTTTACGGCGCCGCGACGCTCGCCGACGTCGAGGCTGACGTGCGGTCGGCGTTCCCGGACGTGGACCTGACGTTCGCGCAGCACAGCGGCGAGGGCGCGCTCATCGACGCCCTCCACGCGGCGGACGCGGACGGGCTCGACGGCGTCGTGTTCAACCCCGGCGGCTACGCCCACACGAGCGTTGCCCTCCGCGACGCCGTCGCGGCGGTCTCGGTGCCCGTCGTCGAGGTCCACGTCTCGAACGTGCACGGCCGCGAGGCCTTCCGGCACCGGCTCCTGATCGCGCCGGCCGCGGCGGGCGTCATCGCCGGTTTCGGGGTGGCGGGGTATCGGCTCGCCGTTCGGTATTTTGTCGACGGCGGCGCGTAGGCATCCCCCGTGGGGCTGGGCGACCACATAGGGTCGCCCCTACGGCGTTTCCGTTTTCCCACCGCTGACTTCCCTCCTCGTGGCTGGATACAAAGGGCACCTCGCGGGCGCGACGGCGTTTTTCGGCGTCTACCTCGCCGGGCTCGCGTTCGTCTTCTCCGTCGACCAAGCGTACCAGCGCTTCTCCGGGCTGGAGCTGATCGGCGGGCCCGCCGTGCTCTTCGGGCTGTGCCTGATGTTCGGGCTGTGGCCGGACGTGGATACGAACTCGAAGGGGCAGAACCTCTTCTACTCGATCTTCTTCACGATCGACGTGG
>CAYTJT010000351.1:0-3304 GCA_964438105.1 uncultured Rhodothermales bacterium
GCTCCGCCGTTCCGCTCCGCTCACCGCTGCTCGTGCGCCTCGAAGAAGCCACGTTCGTCGTCACCGACACCGAGACCACGGGGACTCGGGTGGGCGAGGACCGGCTGATCGAGATCGGCGCGGTGAAAGTGCGCGGCGGCGAGATCGTCGGGACGTTCCAGTCCCTCATCGACCCGCAGCGGCACGTCCCCCGCCGCATCACGCGGATCACCGGGCTCTCGACGGCGTCGGTCTTCGGCGAGCCCCCCGCGAAGGCCGTGCTGCCCGGCTTTCTCGACTTCCTCGGCGACGGCGTGCTCGTGGCGCACAACCTCCCGTTCGACCTCCGCTTCCTGCAATCCGAGCTGGACCGCGCCGGGCTCCCGCCGATCGAGAACGACGCCGTCTGCACGCTGCGCCTCGCGCGTCGGCTGCTGCCGTCGCTGCCGTCGCGCGGGCTGACGGCGCTCGCCGCGCACTTCGGCATCGCGAACAACGCCCGCCACCGCGCCCTCGGCGACGCCGAAGCCACGGCCGAGGTGCTGGGCCACTTCCTCGAACGGCTGCAGTCGGGCTTCGGGATCAAGACGGTCGAGGCCCTCGTCGGCTTCCAGCGGCGGCGCTACAAAGACGCCACCGGCGAGCCGAAGCACGTCCGGCGCATCCGCGAGGTGACCCTGCCCGACCTGCCTGACCGGCCGGGCGTCTACTTCATGAAGCGGAAGAACGGCGAGGTCCTCTACGTCGGCAAAGCGAAGAGTCTCCGCAACCGCGTCCGCTCGTACTTCACCGGCATCGACGCGCACCCGGCGCGGCTGCGGAAGCTCGTCCGCGACGTCCGCGTGGTCGAGTGGGAGGAGACGGGGAGCGAGCTCGCCGCGCTCCTCCGCGAGTCCAAACTCATCAAGCAACTGCTTCCGCGCTACAACCGCGCGCAGCGCCGCTACAAGTCGTACCCCTTCCTCCGACTCGACACGAACCACCGCTTCCCGACGATCGGGTGGACCCCCGCCGTCCGCGACGACGGGGCGGAGTACTACGGCCCGCTGCCGCGGCGGCGCACGGCCGAGGAGATCGTCGAGCTCGTCGGGCGCGTGTTCGGGCTGCGCGAGTGCGACCGCAGCACGTGGCAGACGGCGTCGGCGCAGCGGCAGCCGTGCCTCTACGGGACGATGGACCGCTGCCTCGCCCCGTGCGCCGACGCGGGTGCCGAGGGCTACGCCGCCGAGGTCGAGCGCGTCCGCCGCTTCCTCCGCGGCGACGACACCGACGTGCTCGCGACGGTCGAGGCAGCGATGAAGGCCGCCGCCGCCGACCTCCAGTTCGAGCAGGCCGGGTGGTACCGCGACCAGCTCGGGCGGCTGAGGCGGATGCTCGCGCGGCAGCGCCCGTTCGCCGCGCCCGTGCACGACCAGCACGCCGTGCTCGTGGAGCCGGGGCTGAAAGAGGGCGAGGTGCAGCTGTTCTTCCTCCGCTTCGGCCGCCTCGTCGAGACGCGCCCGCTGCCTGTTCCGCCGTCCGCGCGCGACGTGGCCGACCTCCGCGCCGCCGTCGCCGAGCACTTCGACCCCGACCTCGAAGCGCCGCCCGTGTTCGGCCGCGCCGAGGTGGACGAGATCAACATCCTCGCGCGCTGGGTGCGGCTCAACGAGGAGAGCGCTCACCACGTCCACTGGACGCCCGGCCGCAGCCCGGACGAGTTCGTCGCGGCGATCCTCACGGCGGCTGGGGCAGGCTGATCGCGCGGGTCAGTCGGCGCCGTCCGTCTTCAGCGGCGTCACGTCGTTGCAGAACTGCCGGAGCGTGCGGAGGTCGGCGTCGAGGTCGCCCGAGGGGGCGAGCGCCGGGCCGACGACGATCCGCTTGCGGCCGTAGTCGAAGGCGGCGGGGACGATGGGGATGCCGGCGTGGAGGGCCATGTAGTAGAACCCCGTACGCCACTCGGCGACGCGCCTCCGCGTGCCCTCCGGCGCGATCGCGATCACGAACCCGTCGTGCGCGCGGATCGTCTCGACGACCTGCTCCACGACGCCCGCCGAGACGTCGCGCCGCACGGGCGTCCCGCCGAGCCACCGCATCAGCCCACCGAAGGGCGGTTTGAAGAGGGTGTGCTTGCCGATGAAGTGCGCGTCCATCCCCATCGCCCGTCGCGCGAGCACGCCGAGGACGAAGTCCCAGTTCGAGGTGTGGGGCGCGACGATGATGATGAACTTCGGCTCGTCCGGCATGCTGCCCTCGAACCGCCACCCCGCCGCGCGGAGCGTGGCGCGGCTGAGCGCCTTCGTGACGGCGTTGCGTTTGCGCGGCACGCGCGGGGGGGTGTCGGGGAGCGGAACGCGGTGGCGTGCGGCGTCGGCCATCAGGGGGGAGAAGGGTAACAGAGCACGTGGGGAGGGCTCCCCGAAAATACGCGCCCGCTCGCAGAGACACGCCCGCTCGCAGAGACACGCCCGCTCGGAGAGACACGCCCGCTCGGAGAGACACGCCCGCTCGGAGAGACACGCCCGCCGCGAGCGGATCACCGGCGCGGCGAGGCCCGTTGAGAGGCTGCCCTTCTTCGAACCGACCCCTCGCTCGCATGCTGACCGCGCTCATCCTCGACCTCGACGGCACGCTCGCCGACACCAACCGCCACCACGTCGACAGCTTCCTCCCGGCGTTCGAGGCCGCAGGCTACGGCGTCGCCCGCGACCGGATCGACCGGGCCGTGGGGATGGGCGGCGACAAGCTCATCCCCGACGTCCTCGGCGCGGCGGCGGACGAGCGGCACGGCGACGCGATCCGCGAGGTCTACGGTGAGACGTTCGAGCGGCTCGCGGCCGAGCGCGACTTCGCCCTCTTCCCCGGCGCGCTCGACCTGATCGCCGCCGCGAAAGAGCGCGGGCTGAAGGTGGCGATCGCCACGTCGTCCAGCGAGAGCGATCTGGCGGCGACGTTCGAGAGCGTGGGCACCGACCTCCGCGCGCACGCGCACGCGGTGACGACCCAGAGCGACGTGGACGAGTCGAAACCGTCGGCGGACGTGGTGCGGGCCGCGCTCGACAAGCTCGGCGTGGCCCCGACGGAGGCGGCGCTCGTCGGCGACACTCCGTACGACTTCGCGTCGTGCACGCGGGCGGGCGTCGTCGGGATCGGCGTGACGACGTGGGTCTTCGACGCTGCCGACCTCGCCGCGGCCGGGGCGCGCGTCACCTACGCCGACGCCGCCGACCTGCTCGCCCACCTCGACGACGCGCTCCACGCGGTTTCGCCGGGCCCCGAACCGCTCACCACCGCGCGGCTCGACGGGCTGATGCACGAGGCGCTCGCCGAGGCGCGGCGCGGG
>CAYTJT010000352.1:0-3287 GCA_964438105.1 uncultured Rhodothermales bacterium
CGGCCGCCGCGTGGCCGTGCTGCACGAGGGGCCGCTCGCGGCGGGGGCGCACCGGCTCGCTCTGGAGGCCCGGACGCTCCCGGCGGGGGTGTACGTCGTGCGCGCGGTCGTGGGGCGCACGGTGCTGAGCGAGCGCGTGACGGTGGTCCGATGACGCGCCGCCGCTGCGATAGTACCCTGCTCGCCGGGGTGCTCGCGCTGGGCTTCGTGCTCGGCGTGGGCACCTCGGCGCGGGCACAGCTTGTGGCCGAACCGTCGAGCTTCACCGTGGCCGTGGAGCAGCACGAGACGGCGACGCGGACCCTCGCGCTGACGAACACCGGGAGCGAATCCCTCGCGTTCTGCCTCAGCTTTGACCGGCCGTTGCAGCGAACGGGCGGCTCGGCGAGGATCAGCGAGCAAGCGCTCGGCGGGGCGTGCGGGCCGTACGGCGAGGTGCTCGCCCTCGTCGACGAGAGCGCTATCGAAGCCTTATCGTGGAACCCCTACGGCCTCGCGATGACGCCGGACGGACGACTCTTCGCCGCGGAGAGGTTCAACGCTACGAACCTGACCTACGAGCTCACGCCGTCGTTGGAGTTCGTGCGGAGCTTCCCCCACCCCGTCGTCGAGGAGTTGGACAACAGCGCGTTGACGACGGGGGTGGCGTACGACGCCGCGACGGGGACGCTGTGGTGGCTGAACATCGAGGGCGGTAGCTTCTCGGTCATTCGGGCGCTGCTCGTGGAGGGCGACCTCGACGGCGTGGCGACCGGACGGCGCATCGAGATCCCCGTGGCCGAGGACGCCCCGCCCCCTTCCGAAACGGGCTTTCCCTCCGGCCTCGGCTACGACGAGGGCGAGCACCACTTCTTCTTCACCGACGTCGCCCACGACGACATCTGGGCGGTGGACACCCTCGGTAACGTGGTCGAGGGCTACCCCGTGCAGATGGAGGCCTACCCCGGTGCCTCGCTCGGGCGGGGCCTCAATGTCCTCCCCGCCGCGGCGGCCTCGGAGTCTGAGGGCCTCCGCCTCGAGCTCACCCTTAGCCCGACCGGCCCTCCGCCCCCCCGGATCGGCGTCGTCGGGCGCCACGGCGAGGACACCGCGCCGGGGGCCGAGCCGCTGGAGACGCCCTTCGCCTCGGACAACCCGAACGTGCCACCGGGCGTCGTGAGCGGTGAAGCGTTGCGAAGTGTGCTCGACCCCAACGGCGTGCTCTACTACCCGTGGGGCACGTTCGACGACGCGGGCATCGTGGCGATCCGCCCGCACCCGCTCCCGCCGTCGTGGCTCGTCGTCGAGGCTTGGTTGGGTGGGCTCGCGCCGGGCGAGAGCCGGGAGGTCGAGTTGACGTTCCGGCCGGGCGGTCGGGCCGTCGGCGAATACACGGCGGTGCTGCAAGCGTTCGAGGCCGAGAGCGGCGCGGCCGTCGAGGTGCCGCTGACGCTCACCGTGACGGCGGGGACGGACGCCGAAGACGAAGCGGTCACGCCGGACGCGGGCGTGAGCCTCGCGGTGTACCCGAACCCGGTGGGGGCCTTTGCGCGGAGCACGGTGGCCGTGGCGCTAGCGGAGGCGGCCGACGTCCGCGTCGCGGTCTACGACGTGCTCGGCCGCCGCGTGGCCGTGCTGCACGAGGGGCCGCTCGCGGCGGGGGCGCACCGGTTCGCGTTCGACAGCGCGAGCCTTCCGGCCGGCGTGTACCTCATCCGCATCGAGAGCGGGGACCTCCGGCTTACTCAGCGCATCACGGTGCTGCGCTGAGCAGGTACTCCACCGCAAGCGGTCTCGCCCCACGTCGGGCGGGGCCGCTTGTCGTTTCGGCCGGTGCTAATTTCTCGCGCGAACGACCCGAGCCAACTCGGACGGGGGGAGGCAGAGGAACCGCGCCGCTATCCTCCCCTTACTCTACTCGCCGGCAGCAGCCGGGCGCCGCCCTTCGGAGTCCCTATGATTCAAGCATCTAAGTACCTCAGCGCGCAGCTCCACGAGCTCCAGATCGAGCCGGCCTTCGACCGGCGGCTCCGCGTCATGCTCGAGTACTGCGACCGCAACATCCCGCGCGTCGACGAGCACATGCTGCGCCGGGCGTTCGGGATCGCCTACTGGGCCCACCGCGACGACCGCCGCGCCTCGGGCGAGCGCTACATCTCGCACCCCCTCGAAGTCGCCACGATCGTCGCGCGCGACGTGCCCTTCGACGACCTCTCCGTCGCCGCCGCGCTCCTCCACGACACGGTCGAGGACACCGACATCTCGCTCGAGCTCATCGAGGCCGAGTTCGGGCGCGAGATGGCCCTCATCATCGACGGGCTGACGAAGATCGACCACGTGTTCGAGACCCGCGACCTCGGGCAGGCCGAGAACGTGCGGAAGCTCATGCTCTCGATGGCGTCGGACATCCGCGTCATCATCGTGAAGTTCGCCGACCGGCTGCACAACATGCGGACGCTCGGCTCGCTGGGGCAGCGGAAGCAGCTCAAGATCGCGTCGGAGACGCAGGACCTCTTCGTCCCGCTCGCCCACCGCTTCGGGCTCAACGAGGTCAAGACCGAGCTCGAAGACCTCTGCCTCAAGCACCTCCAGCCCGACGCCTACCGCCGCATCGCGCGCGGGCTCAACAAGACGCGGAAGCAACGCGAGGCGTTCATCGAGCGCTTCATCAAACCGGTCGAGGACGAGCTCGACGAGGCCGGGTTCGCCTTCTCGATCTACGGCCGTCCGAAGAGCATCACCTCGATCTACCGCAAGATGCAGCGGCAGAATAAGGACCTCGACGAGATCTACGACCTCTTCGCGATCCGCGTCGTGCTGAAGTCCGAGGGGAAGAAGGGGCGCGAGGAGTGCTGGCGCGTCTACTCCATCCTGACCGACCTCTACAAGCCGATCCCCGAGCGCTTCCGCGACTTCATCTCCGTCCCGAAGTCGAACGGCTACCAGAGCCTCCACACGACCGTGCTGGGCCCCGACGGGCGGCCCGTCGAGATCCAGATCCGCACCGAGGAGATGCACGCGATCGCCGAGCGCGGCGTCGCGGCGCACTGGAAGTACAAGGAGGGGGCGGGGCCGGCCGGCGGCGACGGCCTCGCCTCGAAGGTCCGCTCGGACGAGGCGATGGAGCAGATCTACGCCTGGGTCCGCGACCTCATGGACAACCCGACGCCGGACCGCGCCAGCGAGTTCGTCAAGGAGTTCCAGCTCAACCTCTACGACGAGGAGATCTACGTCTTCACCCCGCAGGGCGACCTCATGACGCTCCCGCGCGGGGCCACGCCCGTGGACTTCGCCTTCCAGGTCCACAC
>CAYTJT010000353.1:0-3276 GCA_964438105.1 uncultured Rhodothermales bacterium
TGCACGTGCTTCTCCTGCCAGCTCTGCGGCGGCTACGACATCCTGCACTACCTCGAAGACAAGCTCGGCATCCCGAAGGGGGGGACGACCGACGACGGGATGTTCTCGATCCAGGAGGTCGAGTGCCTCGGGGCGTGCGGTTCCGCGCCGATGCTCCAGGTCACAAACGGCCCCTACGTCCACAACCTCACGCCCGAGAAGTGCGACCGGCTCGTCGCCGACCTCCGCGACGGCACCCTGCCCGCGTTCGAGTCCGTGACGCTGCCCCAGGACGAGACCGACCTCGGCGGCAACCGCCGCTCCGACGCCGAAGTCGTCGAGGCGTACCAGCCTCCGCCCGTCTCCGAAACGATCCACTGATGCCGACGCTCGCCTCACCATCGCAGCGCTCCGTCGTCCGGCCGCACCGCTGGACGCGGGAGGAGTACGAGCACATGGTCGAGGTCGGCGCGTTCCGGCCCGATGCGCGGCTGGAGCTGATCGAAGGAGAGATCATCGAAATGAGCCCGCAAGGAAGCCGCCACGCCACCACCGTTCAGTTCGTCGCCGCCGCCCTCCGCGAGGTCTTCGGTGACGGATTCGACGTGCGGGTACAGCTGCCGATCTCGCTCGGCGCAGCCTCGGTGCCCGAGCCGGACGTGTACGTGGCCGAGGGCAGCGCTCATGACTATCTCGACGCGCACCCGACCGAAGCCGTGCTGCTCGTCGAAGTCTCCGACGCCACGCTCGCGCTCGACCGGACGGTGAAGCTCGCCGTCTACGCCGCGGCGGGCGTGCCCGAATACTGGATCGCGAACCTGCCCGATGCCTGCCTCGAAGTCTACCGCGACCCGGCCGGCGACACGTACCGCACGAAGACGACGCTGCGACACGGTGACACCGTCGCTCCCGGAGCGCGGCCGGAGCACGCGATCATCGTCGCCGATTTGATCCCCTAAGCCCGCTCTCCGATGCAACCCCAGGAACGCAACCTGAACGACGGAACGACGAAGGCCGGAGACTGGCGGAACTACGAGCGCGTGCTGCTCCCGCCCGTCCGCGACCTCCACACCCTCGACGTGTACGAGCAGAACGGCGGCTACACCGCCCTCCGCGCCGTGCTCAACGACGGCAAATTCGATCCGAAAGAACTCGGCGTGCACGTCAAAGAGAGCGGCCTGCGCGGGCGCGGCGGCGCGGCGTTCAACACCGGGATGAAGTGGAGCTTCATGCCGCCCGTCGACCCCGACGTGCCGCGCTTCCTCTGCTGCAACGGCGACGAGAGCGAGCCCGGCACGTTCAAGGACCGCCAGCTGTTCGAGTACAACCCGCACCTCGTGATCGAGGGGATGGTGCTCGCGAATTACGCGATCTCGGCGAAGGCGTGCTACATCTACATCCGCGGCGAGTACGCGAGCTGGATCGACCACTTCCAGGCTGCCGTCGATGAGGCCTACGCGAAAGGTTACATCGGCGAGAATATCCTCGGCTCTGGCTTCTCGACGGACGTCATCGTGCACAAGGGCGCGGGCGCGTACATCTGCGGCGAGGAGACGTCGCTGATGGAGAGTCTGGAGGGCAAGCGCGGCTACCCCCGCGTCAAGCCGCCCTTCCCCGCGCAGAAAGGCATCTGGGGCCGCCCGACGACGATTAACAACGTCGAGACGCTCGCGTGCGTCCCGCTCATCGTGAACAAGGGCGCCCCTTGGTTTGCGGGCACCGGCGCCGAGAAGCACCCCGGCCCCGTGCTCTACGGGATCTCCGGCCACGTCAACAAGCCCGGCGTCTACGAATTCCCCACCGGCATGCTCATCTCCGACCTCATCGACGAGGTCTGCGGCGGGATGCGGAACGGGAAGAAGTTCAAAGCGCTCGTGCCCGGCGGGTCGTCCACACCCGTGCTCACCGCCGAGATGTGCGACGGTGTGACGATGGACGCCGAATCCCTCCGCGAGGCTGGCTCGATGCTGGGCACGGCCGGGATGCTCGTGATGGACGGGGACACCGACATGGTCGCGTTCCTCCGCCGTATCACCCACTTCTACCACCACGAATCGTGCGGACAGTGCACGCCCTGCCGCGAAGGCACGGGCTGGCTCGAGAAGCTCGTCACGCGCATCGACGAGGGCGAGGGCAACCTCCGCGACCTCGACCTCCTGCTCCAGCTCTGCGACAACATCGAGGGCCGCACGATCTGCGCCCTCGCCGACGCCGCCGCGTGGCCCGTCCGCTGGACGATCCGCCGCTTCCGCTCCGAGTTCGAGGCGAAGTGCAGGCCCGCGACGTTCGCCGGCGCCGACCTCGAGGGCGACGGCATGACCGGCGAGCCCGCGCCCGTAACCTGACCCGATCTCTGTACGGGCGACCGGCCGGTCGCCCCCACGCCAATGATTGAAACCATGAATCGCTTCCTCCCGCTTCTCTGCCTCGCGTTCCTCCTCGTCGGCTGCGGAGACCGGCCCGCCACGGACGAGCTCGAACTCGCCGACGACACGCTCGGCGAAGAGGTCGAAGCGGTCGTCGAGATCGACGGCGACGAATATGTCTCTTACGGCGACCCGCTGCCCGTGGACCCCGACGGCATCGTCGCGCTCGACGCGGCCGTGCTCGCCGAAGACCTCGGGACGTACGAGAACACCGTCGTCCGCGTCGAGGGCACCGTCGCCAAGGTCTGCCAGATGAAAGGCTGCTGGCTCACGTTCCAAACCCCGGCGTCGGCGCCCGTCCGCGTCCAGGTGCCGCGCGACGACGAGGGCGAGTACGTCTACACCTTCCCCATGGACCTCGGCGCGGCCGAGGTGATCGTCGAAGGCACCGTCACGTCCGACTCGACCGATGTCGAGACGCTCCGCCACTTCGCCGAGGACGAAGGCCTCCCGCAGGAAGAGATCGACGCGATCACCGAGCCCGAACGCACGATCATCCTCACCGCGCGCGGTGCCCTCGTCAAGCGCGGCGCGCTCGCCGAGACCGTCACCCCGCAGTCGTAACTCACGCACGCCCTCACCCGCAAGCCCACCGGCCCATGCCCGTCGCCACGATAGACAACCGGGACTTCGAGTTCGAGCCCGGCGACCTCGTGCTCCAGCACTGCCTGGACCACGGCGTCGAGATCCCGCACTTCTGCTACCACCCGGCGATGTCGATCCCGGCCAACTGCCGGCAGTGCCTCGTGCGCGTCGGCACGCCGGCGAAGAACCGGCAGACGGGCGAGGTCGAGCGCGACGAGAGCGGCAACGCCGTCATCAACTTCATGCCGAAGCTGATGCCGTCGTGCGCCGTCGAGCTGACCGAGGG
>CAYTJT010000354.1:0-3272 GCA_964438105.1 uncultured Rhodothermales bacterium
CCGATCCGGCACGACGGGTCGATGACGAAGCAGCTCGACTGGGAGGTGGAGCTGGCCGTGATCATGGGGCGGCGCGCGACGCGGGTGGCGAAGGCGGACGCGATGGCCTGCGTCTTCGGCTACACAATCCTCAACGACGTCTCGGCGCGCGACAACCGCCGGGCGGGGCAGTGGATCTTCTCGAAGGGCATGGACAGCTACGCGCCGATGGGGCCGTGCATCGTCACCGCCGACGACGTGCCCGACCCGCACGACCTCGACCTGTGGCTGAGGAAGAACGGCGTCGAGAAGCAGCGCTCGAACACGCGGCACCTCCTGTTCGACATCCCCACCCTGATCGCCGATCTGTCCACGGGCATGACGCTGGAGCCCGGCGACGTGATCGCCACCGGCACCCCGTCCGGCGTCGGCGCGGGGCGCGACCCGCAGGAATGGATGTGGCCCGGCGACGTGATCGAATGCGGCGTCGACGGGATCGGCAGCCTGCGCAACCCCGTCATCGACATCTCGCCGCAGGAGGGACGTTCCGAATGATCAAGGTCGGCCAGATCGTCCCCTCGTCCAACCTGACGATGGAGCGCGAGATCCCCGCCATGCTGCGCGCGCGCGAGGAGCACTTCCCCGAGCGGTTCTCGTTCCACTCCTCGCGGATGCGGATGAAGAAGGTCACGCAGGAGGAGCTCGCGGCGATGGACCGCGACAGCGACCGCTGCGCGCTGGAGCTGTCGGACGCGGCCGTCGACGTGATGGGCTATGCCTGCCTCGTCGCGATCATGGCGATGGGCCACGGCTACCACCGCGAGAGCCAGAAGCGCCTCCACCAGGTCACGGTCGACGCGGGCAACCCCGCGCCGGTCGTCACCTCGGCGGGCGCGCTCGTGGACGGGCTTCACCTGATGGGGGCCAAGACGGTCTCGATCGTCTGCCCCTACATGAAGCCGCTCACGAAGATGGTGGCCGAGTACATCGAGGCCGAGGGCGTGACCGTGCGGGACTACGTGGCGCTCGAGATCCCCGACAACCTCGAGGTCGCGGCGCAGGACCCGGCCAACCTGCTCGAGCACTACAAGAAGCTGGACCTCACCGGGGTCGACGCGATCGTGCTGTCGGCCTGCGTGCAGATGCCCTCGCTGCCCTCGATCCAGAAGGTCGAGGACGCGACCGGCATCCCGGTGGTCTCGGCCGCCGTGGCGACGGTCCACCAGATGCTGACGGCGCTCGGCCTCGAGCCGAAGGTGCCGGGCTGCGGACGCCTGCTCGCCTGAGCGGCCGTCCCCCCGAAGTGCGGAGAAGTGCGGAAGACGAAAGGCAAACCGGAAGACGAATAGGAGAGACGAGATGGAAAAGGGCATAACGCCGGCGGCCCAGGGGCTCGACGGCATCGCCTGGAACGTCGTGGGCCAGACCTATCGGCCCGCGCTGCACAGCCCCAACGCCTTCCTTTGGCACGCGACGATCCCCGTCGACAGCTTCGTTCCGCCGCATGTCCACCCGATGCAGGACGAGTGGATCGTGGTGCTGAGCGGCCATCTGGAGGTCGAGTTCATGGGCGACGTCCACAAGGCCGGTCCCGGCGACACGATCCGCATGCCGATGGGCGAGGCGCACGGCATCTTCAACCGCTCGGGCGCGGAGGCGACCTGCATGTTCGGCGTGGCGCCCGCGCGCAAGCTCTTCGATCTGTTCTCGAAGCTCGACGGGGTGACCGACCCCGCGGAGCTGGTCCGCATCTCGGCCGCCCACGAGGTCGACTTCCTTCCGCCGCCCGGGGACGGCGTCGCGGCATGATCCCCCGCAAGAAGGTCGCCGTCATCGGCGGCGGGGTGAGCGGGCTCGCGGCCGCGAAGGCCTTCGACGAACGCGGCCACCGCGTCGTCGGCTTCGAGCGCAGCCACGATCTCGGCGGCGTGTGGGAGCCCTCGCGCAGCTATCCGGACGTGCAGACGCAGTCGCCCAAGGACCTCTACCGCTACACCGACATGCCCATGCCGGAGGACTACCCGGAATGGCCGAAGGGGCCGCAGGTCCACGCCTACATGCACGACTACGCGCGCAAGCACGGGCTCGCCCGGCTGTTCCGGCTGGGCACGACCGTGCTGACGATGGACCGGCGGGCCGACGGCGCGCCAGGCTGGACGCTGACGCTCCAGGCGGGCGGGCGGGAGTGGACCGAGGATTTCGACTTCGTCGCGGCCTGCACCGGCCAGTTCTCGGACCGCAACGTCGTCTCGCATCCGGGGCAGGACGCGTTCGAGGCGCGCGGCGGCCAGGTGCTGCACTCCTCCGCCTATACCGATCCCTCGATCTGCGAAGGCAAGCACGTCGTCGTCCTGGGCGGCTCCAAGTCCGCCACCGACATCGCGGTGAACGCGACGCGCAACGGCGCCGCCTCGGTCACGCTGGTCTACCGGCGCAACGTCTGGCGCATCCCGTATTTCGTGGGCGGGATCAACTTCAAGAACCTGCTCTACATGCGCGCGCAGGAGGTGCAGTTCAATTCCTGGGGCAAGGGCCCGGCGCAGCGCGCCGTCGCCGCCGCGATGAAGCCGCTGGTCTGGGTGAACTTCCGCGGGCTCGAGATGCTGCTCAAGACGCAGCTTGGCCTCAGGAAGCACGACATGGTGCCCGACGAGCCGATCGAGCACACCGTCTCCTGCTCGGTCCCCATCGTCACGCCCGGCTTCTTCGAGGCGCTCGACGACGGCAGCCTGCGCGCCGTGCGCGGCACCTTCGAGGAATACACCGACGCGGGCGTGCGGCTCAGCACCGGCGAGACGATCCCCTGCGACCTCGCGGTGATGGCGACGGGCTGGAAGCTGGGCGTGCCCTTCCTGCCGGAGGCCTGTCGCGAGAAGCTGATCGAGCCCGACGGCCAGTACCGCGTCTACCGCCTCGCGGTGAACCCGGACCTGCCCGACATGGGCTTCGTCGGCTTCAACTCGAGCTTCTGCACGATCCTCTCGGCCGAGATGATCGCCAACTGGCTGGTGCGCTTCGCCGACGGCAAGCTCGCCCATCAGCCCACGGAGGACGAGATGAACGCCGACATCGACGCGATGCTCGACTGGAAGCGGAGGGAGCGGCCGGCCGCGCAGGTCTATGGCGGCCTCTGCTCGGCGCCGTTCCACTTCAAGCATTTCGACGAGCTGCTCGCCGACATGGGCGCGACGGAGCGCAAGCGCGGGCCGCTCGCCGAGCAGTTCCGCCACCCGGACGCGGCGGCCTACGGGCGGTTCCTCGCCTCCGCCCCCGCCTACGAGGCCGGCGCGTGA
>CAYTJT010000355.1:0-3265 GCA_964438105.1 uncultured Rhodothermales bacterium
CCGCCGAGGCGCTCTGCATCGACGCGGGCGTTGCCGTCGGCGTCGCCGCGGGCGACGGGGCCCCGCCGCTCGGCACGGCCCGGATCGTCCCGGACGGCGAGGACGCCCGGCTCGTCGGCCGCGACGGGACGCTGCTCGGCCTCACCGTCCGCGCCGACGTGTCGGACGCCGACGCCGTCGAAGCCATGATGGAGCGCGTGACCGCCGCGTTCGGCGGGCTCGACGTGCTCGTCAACAACGCGGGTATCCAGGTCAAGGGCGCGACGCACGAGGCCGAGATCGCCGTGTTCGACCGCATCCTCGCCGTCAACCTGCGCGGGGCGTATCTCTGCTCCCGCGCCGCGCTCCGGCAGTGGCTCACCCCATCGGGCGACCCGCTCCGCACGGCCGAATCGCCGGGGGTGATCGTCAACGTGTCGAGCGTGCACGAGCGGATCCCCCGCCCCGACTTCGTCTCGTACGCCGTGAGCAAGTTCGGGCTGAAGGGATTGACGCAGTCGCTCGCCCTGGAGTACGCCTCGCGCCACGTCCGCGTCAACGCGATCGGGCCGGGCGCGACGTCGACGCCGATCAACGACTCGTGGCGCCACGAGCCCGGGATGCGCGCCGTCGTCGAAGAGCACATCCCGATGAAGCGCGTCGCCGAGCCCGAAGAGATCGCCCGGATGATCGCCCTCCTCGCCTCCGACGCCGCGCCGTACATGACCGGCCAGACCGTCTTCGTCGACGGCGGGCTGACGCTCTACCCCGCCTTCCAGGAAGCGTGGTCGGGATGAGCACGCCGCACGCAGACGTTCTCATCATCGGCGCCGGGGCGGGCGGCGGCGCCGTCGCCCGCGCCCTCGCGCCCACCGGCAAAGACGTCCTCCTCGTCGAGCGCGGCGGCTTCCTCCCGCGCGAGGCCGAGAACTGGAGCCCGGCGCTCGTCTACCAGCAGGAGCGCTATAAGACCGAGGACCGCTGGCGCGACGGGCTCACCGACCTCGACTTCCGCGCGTCGATGTACTACCACGTCGGCGGCAACACGAAGACCTACGGCGCGGCGATGCTGCGGATGCGGATCGAGGACTTCGAGGACGTGCAGACCGAAGACGGCCTCTCCCCCGCGTGGCCGATCTCGTACGACGACCTCGCCCCGTACTACGACCGCGCCGAGGCCGACTACTTCGTCCACGGCACGCGCGGTGAGGACCCGACGGAGCCGCCGGCCCCGCCGTTCCCCTACCCCGCGATCCCGCACTCCCCCCGCGTCGCCGAAGTCGCTGAAGACCTGCGCACCGTCGGGCTCTGCCCCTTCGCCCTCCCGATGGGCCTCATCCCCAACCCCGAGCGCGACCCCGAGAAGCCGTACGTCCTCCGCGAGCTGTTCCGCGCGAACGGCGCCGAGACGTTCGACGGCTACCCCGACCCCAATCATCTCAAGGCCGACGCCGAGACGTGCGGCGTCCGCCCCGCGCTCGCCTTCGACAACGTCCGCCTCCGCACGGGCGTGACCGCCACACGCCTCGTCCCGACGGCCGACGGCCGCGAGATCGCCCACGTCGAGGCCGAGATCGACGGGCAGCAGACCCAGCTGACGGCTGACGTCGTCGTGCTCGCGTGCGGCGCCGTCAACACGGCCGCGCTTCTACTTCAGTCGGACGTCGCGAACGGTTCGGACCGCGTCGGGCGGCACTTCATGCGCCACGTCACGACGAAGCTCTACAGCGTCGACGCGCAGCGGCCGAACGAGACGTATTTCCAGAAGACGCTCGCCGTCAACGACTTCTATCGGGCCGGCGACGACGCGTGGCCGCTCGGGCACGTCCACCTCATGGGCAAGCACCTCCCCGAGATGCTCGGCCCCGACCTCGGCCTCGCCCCCGACGAGGCCCGCCGCATCGCCGCCCACTCGCTCGACTGGTGGGTGCAGTCGGAGGACCTCCCGGTTCCCGAGCACCGCGTGCGCCTCGGCCCCGGCGGGCAGATCCACATCGATTACCGCCTGACGAACGAGGCCTCGCACGTCCGGCTGATGGACCGGTTCGAGGCGAAGCTCCGCCGCATCGGCTTCGACGCGTTCTACCGCGTGCCGATGCCGCTGCGCGTGATGAACCACCAGTGCGGCACGGCGCGGATGAGCGCCGATCCCGCCGAGGGCGTCGTAGACCCGAACGGCCGCGCACACGACGTCGCGAACCTCTTCGTCGCCGATGCGAGCGTCTTCCCCTCCAGCGCCGCCACGAACCCGACGCTGACGATCGTGGCGAACGCGTACCGCATCGCGGACCACCTCGCCGCCGAGGTGCTGTAACCGGACCGCAGAGCTTCGCTCACGGACGATGCGGGCCGCGCCCTACAGCACGCACGGGCCGTCGGCCCGACCTTGCATCGACCGCCGACGGACCCTCCGGACCGATGCCGAGCCCAGCCGTCTCGCTCCGCGCCATCAAAGCGCTCCACACGCTTGCGTGGGCGCTCTTTGCAGGCTGCATCCTCGCGCTCCCCGTCGCCGCGTGGCGCGGGGACTTCGCGCTCGCCGCCGTGCTCATCGTGCTCGTCCTGGGCGAGGTCGTCGTGCTCCTCCTCAACGGGATGCGCTGCCCGCTCACCGACGTGGCCGCGCGCTACACCGACGACCGGCGGGACAACTTCGACATCTACCTCCCGCTCTGGCTGGCGCGCTACAACAAGCTCATCTTCGGGTGGCTCTTCGCCGCGGGGCTCGCTTTTACCCTCATCCGGTGGCTGGGCTGGCTCGGGCCGTAACCCGCGTCAGTTGCTGAAGAAGCGGGGCCGCCCCTCTTCGATCTTCTCCACGTCGGTGTCGGCGAACCAGCCCTCGTCGGTGGGCTCGGGCTGGCCGAGGTCGTTGGGGCGCTCGTAGCCCTCGATCCCCGTGACCCAGACGAGGTTTTTGCGGACGCCGGGGGCGACCTCGGTGTCCGGGGCGAAGTCGCTCACCTTGCCTTCGATAGAGCCGATGAGGAGGCCCTCGCGGGTGTAGAGGTGGACGCGGACGCGGTCGCCGAGCTGGAGGGAGTCGGGCATGGGGACGAGCGGGTAAGGCGAGCGGGGTGTCGGGAGAAATCGTGCGCCCGTTCTAACGCACGACCGCGGCGAAGAATCCGCGCCGGACCTTCCGCCCGCGCGATCCGTCTAATCTTACCCCTCTCGATTCGCCCTTCTCTTCTCTGCTGCTCCATGTCCCGCTCGAACGGAAAACCCGAAGTCGTCGTCATCACCGGAGCCTCAGCCGGGATCGGCCGGGCCACGGCCCGCGCCT
>CAYTJT010000356.1:0-3257 GCA_964438105.1 uncultured Rhodothermales bacterium
GGGCGAGCGCATGCTAACTCGCTCCCCCCGCCCCGCTTGCGATCGCTACGCTCCCTGCTGCGCGAGGCTGTCCCCCTCGGTCCGAGGGGGACAGCTTCTCGGCCTGGGAGCGGAGGCGTAGCCTCTGCGACCGGCTGAGAAGCGGGGGGAGCAGCGGGCCGGCACCGCCTCTCGGTTTAGCATGCGCTCGCCCTGCACACTATGCCGAATCGTCCACAGTTCGCCCGAAAAGTAGGTTAGTCCAACTACTCTGCCTCGTCGCTCAGCGGAGCACGGTCATCGTGATGGTCTGCGCGGCGCGGTCGGTGCGGAGGCGGCCGAGGTAGACCCCGCTCGGCCAGTCGCTCGCGTCGATCTCGACGGCGTGGCGTCCGGCGGGGCGAACCGGCTCGGCGATCTGCAAGACTTTGCGCCCGAGCGCGTCGAACACCTCCAGCGTCACCGCGCTCGCTTCGGGGAGGGTGTACCGGATCGTCGTCCGCTCGGCGAAGGGGTTCGGCGCGTTCGGAAACACCTCGAACCGGGCCGGGGCCGCTGCGTCGCCGTCCGCGTCCACGGGCGGCGGATTCGCCGAGGCGAGGCTGCGCGCCGGAACGTCGAGCGTGAACCCGTCGGAGAACGCCACGGTGCGCGTCTCGTCGTCGGCGTTGAACGCGACGTACGTGGGCACGCCGTCGTCGTCGCGGAAGACGGCGAACGTCGGCACGTCGGCCGTCACCGTGCGGTCCAGGCGGCCGAGCGCGTCGAGGTTGTAGAGCCAGTGCAGCGTGTGCGCGCGCGACTCGCCGTCGAACGGCTCGTAGTTTGGGTCGGCGTTGTAGAGGTCGAGCGCGCGGTCGGGCTCGCTGAAGGCGAGGTACTGCCACAGCACGTCTTTCCAGATTACGGGCGGACCGCCGCGCTCCTCGACGACGGTGTCGTAGTTGGCCGAGACGTAGTCCGGGTGGCGGCCGAGGTAGAGCGAGCCGCCGGTGAGCGGCAGGATATTGATGCCGTGGATGAACTCCGGCTCATTGCCGAAGAACGTCGCGTGCGCCCCCTTCGCGCCCCAGATCAGCCCGAGCGCCGTGCGGTCGTAGGCCTCGGGGAAGACCTCGTCGTCGATGTCGAACCAGTACTGCTCGATCGCCGAGGCTTCGGTGGCGTAGAGGTAGACGCCGAGGTCGCGGATCTCCGGCTGCCCGGTCATCTCGCCCCACAGCGCCGTCGCCGCCGCGAACTGCATCGACTCCGAGCTCGACTCCTGGTTGTTGCCGTCGCCGAAGGCGCCGTGCCCGGAGGCCCACGCGTGCCCGGCGTAGGCGTCGAACGTGCGGAGGAAGGGGAACTGCTCGTCGGCCCGGTCGGGGTTGGCGGCGTCGCGGATGAGGAGGTTGACCATCCCGCCCCAGTTCTCCGGCGCGGCCCAATCCGGGTCGTACTGCGCGACCGTCGCGGCGGCCATGATCGCGTAGCCGTGGTGGAAGTGGTGGTCGTTGATCTGGGTGTCGGCCCCGAAGCTCGCCGGGTAGCCCGTCAGCACGTCCCACGTGTCGTCGTAGACGTACTGCTGCGGGCCGCCTGCCGTGAACCAGTCTTCGAGCCGGGCTTTGATCTGGGCGAGGAGCGCGTCGCGCTCGTCCGCCATCTCCAACTGATCGGCGATGTGGACGACGCGGGCGAAGCGACCCATCGACTTCCCGCTCTCGTACGTCGGAACGATCGGCAGCGTCTCGGCCGCGACCTGCTCGGCGAAGCCGCGCAGCGTCTCGCGGTCGTAGGCGCCCACGTCGGGGAAGATGGGCAGGACACCGTCGAACGGGAGGTCGGTCGTGAACGTGTTGCCTTCGAGCAGGCGCATCGTGCCGCGCGGCGAGGCATACGTGAGATCGGTGACTGGGGCGTCGGTGTGGAGCCACTGGTGGCGGTAGAGCGCCGTCAGGGTCTCGTCGAGCTGCCCGTCGCCGCTCTCTTTGAGTTCGGTCTCGTAGGCGTACGTCGTGGTGACGCGGGCGGTGGATTCGTCGTAGCTCCAGTCGACGCGGCTGCCGGTGACGAAGGCGTAGGCGCGGGCGCGGAAGCGGGCGAACGTGTCCGCCGTGGCGTCGGGCAGGAGTGCGACGGAGAAATAATCCTCCCTGCCGAGCGACGACGTCAGCGTCGTGAACCCCTCCCAGTCCGAGCCGCTCGGGCCGAAGACGCCGTAATGCCGCCCCGCGACGGTGAGCCCGAGCACATTCCCATCGTCGGCCCAGATCGTTGGGCTCGTGAAGAGGACGATGCGCGCGTCGGCGTTGCCGGTTCGCTCGAAAAAGACGAACGGCAGCCCGTGGCCGAGCGTGGCTTCGAGCGTCGTCGGGCCGTCGTCCCAGCGCGCCGTCACCGTCCAGTCGCCGTAGCCGCTGACCGTGGTGCGCTCGGCCCCCAGCCCGTCCAGCCCGACGCTCATCTGCGGGGCGTACGGGTAGAGGTAGTCGTCCGCCGCGAAGACCGGGTCGGGCGTGTAGCCAATCTGCAAGCCCTCGGCGACGGCGCGGGCGTTGACCGGGTGCGCGAAGAGCGGGCCGGAGTACGGATCGCCGAAGAACGGGAAGAGCAGGCTGCTCCAGAAATCGCTCGTCTGGATCGGCTGGTCGAAGTCGGCGGACACGAGCGGCTCGACGGGCGCGCCCTCGGCGTTCGACGGGCCGAGCGCGCCGGGCGGCAGCGTGGTAGCGTAGCTGCCCTGCCCGACCGGCACGGACTGGCTGAGGGCGACCGGAGCACCTGCGAGGATGCACGCCGAGGCGAGGGCGAGGAGGGCGGAAGAGCGGCGGAGCATGGGGGTGAGCGCGGGTGAGGGTCGGATTCCGTCAACGGGCAGGGCGAACGATGGTTCGACCCCCTCGTGCTCGGGCTCGATGCTGCCGGGCGGCATCCGAAAGCGCGCGGCCCGGCCGCGCGCGCAGCTGGGCCTCGATGCGAACAGAGACGTGGGGGCCTACTGCTGCGACGACGGCGGGACGATGCCGTTCAGCCGCATGTAGGTGACGAGGTTGCCGTAGTGCTCGTAGTTGTGCGTCGTGTTGAAGGCGAGCACGGCGGAGGCGGCCATCGGGTTGCCGAACAGGGTGCGGGCCTCGGCGCCCTGCGCGTCGGTCATCGCGGCGTAGACGCCGTCGCAATACGCGAAGGCATCCTTGAGCGCCGTGGTGATGTCGGCCTTCGTCGTCGCGGTCTCTTCTAACCAGTGGTGCTAGTTCAGAGGCCGAACTCAGCGATGGAGAGGCGGACGAACC
>CAYTJT010000357.1:0-3253 GCA_964438105.1 uncultured Rhodothermales bacterium
CGGAACGGGCGGAACGTGACGCCGAGCGCCTCGCGGGCTTTCCGGTTGTCGTAGCGGTAGAACCGGCCCGAGATGCGGGCGGTCTCGCGCGTCAGCGTCGGGCGGCGGCGGGTGAGCGTCGCGGCGACCTCGGCGAGCGTCCCGGCCGCGAGCGCGACGTTCGGGGAGAGGACGAACCGCGGCCCGGCCACGCCGAACGCGTCGGCGAGCGTGTCGAGGATCTCTTTCCAGCGGAGGTTCTCCGAGCCGAGGAAGTAGCGCTCGCCGGTGTCGCCGCGTGCCATCGCCGCGCGGTGGCACGCGGCCACGTCCTCCACGTCCACGACGTTCGTCCCGCCCGACGGCGCCGCCGGCATCCGGCCCCGACGCACCTTCCCCACGATCTCCGTCGTGTTCTCGCCCGGGCGCCCCGGCCCGAAGATCACGGCGGGGTTGACGACGACGGCGTCGAGCCCCTCGGCGACGCCGCGCTGGACCTCGAGCTCGGCCTCGTGCTTGCTCCGCGCGTACGCCGTGTTCGCTTTCGACGCGGTCCACTCGGCCGTCTCGTCGATGACGCCCGTCGGGGTTTCGGGGCGGCCGAGGGCGGCCTGGCTCGACGTTAGCACGAGGCGGCGGACGCCTTCGGCGAGGGCGGCGTTGACGACGTGCGCCGTGCCGACGACGTTGACAGCGTGCAGCCGCTCGGCGTCGCGCTTGCCGCCGAAGCCGACGAACGCGGCGGTGTGATACACGAACTCGACCCCGCGCATCGCCTCGCACACCGACGCGGCGTCGGTCACGTCGCCGACGGCGTGCTCGACGCGGTCGGCCAGCGCCTGCTCCGATCCGTCGGGGCCGAGGAGGTCGAGCGACGAGGTGGCGCGGCGGAGGATGCGGACGGGCTCGCCCTCGGCGATGAGTTGGCGGACGAGCACGGAGCCGAGGAAGCCCGTGGCACCGGTGACGAGGATCATTCGAAGCTGACGAGGAGGTCGTTCTTGCCGACGGGCTGCCCGGCCTCGACGTGGACCGTGGCGACGGTGCCGGCGTTCTGGGCGCGGAGCTCGTTCTCCATCTTCATCGCTTCCAGCACCACGAGGCCCGCGCCCTCCTCGATCTCCTGCCCGGCCTCGACGAGCACCGAGAGCACGAGGCCCGGCATCGGCGCGCGCAGCTCGCGCTCGGCGGCGCCGGCGCCTTCTTCCACGCCGTACTCCTCCAGCAGCAGGTCGCGCTCGGTCTTGACGCGGACGTTCATGCCGTGGCCGGCGTGCGTGAGGCGGACGGTGCCGTCGTCCTGCGGCTCCGTCGTGAACGGATAGCTATGGCCGTCGAGCAAGAGGAGGACTTCGTTGGGCGCGATGCGCTTGAACGAGACATCGACCGGGGCACCGTCGATCGTGACGGAGTCGCCGTCGAGGGCGAGGTCGAACGACTGGTCGGCGACGAGGGCTTGGAACTTCATGGGACGCGAGAGCTAGAGGCGAGAGGGGGCGGCGTCGGTCTCCCCAAATCTACGCAACCCGAGTTCGCCCCGCATGTCCGTCCCGTCGTTCCGGCCCGAACTGCTGCTCCACACCTATCGGCTTGGCCTCTTCCCGATGGCCGACCCCGATCAGGGCGACGAGGTGTACTGGATGGACCCGGACCCGCGCGGCATCATCCCGCTCGACGCGTTCCACGTCCCTTCGACCCTGCGTAAGCTCGTCCGGCGCCGGCCGTTCGAGATCGTCGCGGACCGGGACTTCGAAGCCGTGATGCGGGCGTGCGCGGCCCCGGCGCCGGGGCGCGAGTCGACGTGGATCTCGGAGGAGTTCATCGCGACGTACGCGGCGCTCCACCGCAGCGGCGCGGCCCGCTCCGTCGAGTGCTGGCAGGACGGCCGGCTCGTGGGCGGGCTCTACGGCGTGGTGATCGGTGGGGCGTTTTTCGGCGAGTCGATGTTTTCGCGCGTGCGGGACGCGTCGAAGGTCGCGCTCGTCGGGCTCGTCGCGTGCCTGCGGCGCGGCGGGTTTACGCTTCTCGATACGCAGTTCGTGACGCCCCACCTCGAGCAGTTCGGCGCCGTCGAGATCCCCCAGCAGATCTACAAGCGACGGCTCTTCGCCGCGCTCCACGTCGACGCCGACTGGGCGGAGGGGACGGCCGCGCTCGACGCCCCGCTCGCCGACCTCACCGACCGCTGAGCATCGCTGAACAGACGGAGTTTTAACCGAACGGCCGGACACCCCGGACGCTCCGCGCGTATCACGCCCAGTTTTCACGACCTGCCCCTGCCTATGCCGTACCGCCTGCTCTGCGCCTTTTGTCTCTGCACCCTGCTCGCCGCGTGCACGTCCGAGCCCGAGCCCGCCGTCGAGCCGGCGCCGGTGACGCCCGTCGAAACCGTCGAGGCGCCGATGGCGGCGGACTCCGCGACGGCGCGGGCGTTCGAGGACGTCGTGGCGTATGCCCGCGAGAACGACCTCGCCGCACGGCCGCTCGGGGAAATCATCGAAGCGGTCGGGCTGCAACTGCTCGGCAAGCCGTACGTCGAGGGGATGCTCGACGCGAGCGAGCGGGAGGTGCTCGTCGTGGACCTCCTCGGGTTCGACTGCGTGACGTACGTCGAGAACGTCGTCGCGCTCGCGCAGGCGATCAAGACGGAAGATCCGAGCTACGCGGCCTACGTCGCCAACCTCGAAAGCCTCCGCTACCGGGGCGGTGCGCTCGACGGCTACTGCAGCCGCCTCCACTACTTCAGCGATTGGATGCTCGACAACGCCCGGCGCGGCAACGTCGAGCTCGTCTCGCGCGACTTCGGCGAGCCCTTCGACAAGACGATCGACTTCATGAGCAACCACCGCGACGCGTACCCCAAGCTCGCGGACAACGACAGCCTCTACGCCTGCATCCAGCGCGTCGAGGCCGGGCTGGCGGACCACGGGATCTACTACGTCCCGCAGGACGGCATCCGCGCGATTTACGACCAGCTTCAGACCGGCGACATCATCGCCACGGCGACGGGCATCGGCGGGCTCGACGTGACGCACACCGGCTTCGTCTACAAGCACGACGGCGGCACCGGCTTCCTCCACGCCTCGCTCTCGGGCGAGGTCAAGACCGACGACGACCTCGCCAGCTACGTGCAGGGCGTCGAGGCGCAGACCGGGATCATCGTGGCGCGCCCGCTCGTGAACCGCGGCGACTCGTAAACCGCGGCGAGGGCTAGCGGCGGTGCATACTCCGTGAAACGTGCCGTGTGAGCGTCGCCGCCCGTTGGCGTGTCCGC
>CAYTJT010000358.1:0-3250 GCA_964438105.1 uncultured Rhodothermales bacterium
GACCGGGGCGAGATGCGGCGGGTGGCGCGGGAAAAGCTGAACGACCTCGGGCTGATGACCATCCAGGACATCGACCAGCAGGTCGAGACGCTTTCGGGCGGTCAGCGGCAGGGCGTCGCCGTCGCCCGCGCCGCCGCCTTCGGCTCGAAGGTCATCATCATGGACGAGCCGACGGCGGCGCTCGGCGTCAAGGAGAGCCGCAAGGTGCTGGAGCTCATCCTCGACGTGCGCTCGCGCGGCATCCCGATCGTGCTCATCAGCCACAACATGCCGCATGTCTTCGAGGTGGCCGACCGCATCCACATCCACCGGCTCGGCAAGCGGCTGACGATCATCGACCCCAAGGACTACACGATGTCGGACGCCGTGGCGTTCATGACCGGTGCCAAGATGCCGGAGAGCGAGGCCGCCTGAATCTTCCCAAGGCGGTGGCACCCCGGGGGCGCTTTCGCGTTGAGCTCGCATCCGTCGGACTGCAAAAGGCGACGTCCGGGGCCAACGAGAGACGCGGGGACAGCGATGACGGATCAGGACCGGGCCGGCGCGGGAACGAGCGCCCGGCACCACGCATTCGAGACGACATGGGGCGCGACGGTCCTCGGCGACGGACGTGCCCGTTTCCGGCTCTGGGCGCCGCAGGTCGACGCGCTGATCCTGCGGCTCCGGGGCGAGGACGTGCCGATGGATGTGGCAGGCGACGGCTGGTTCGAGCGGGTCGCCGACGCGCGGCCGGGCGACGCGTACGCCTTTGTCCTGCCCGACGGGCTGGTGGTGCCCGATCCGGCGTCGCGGGCGCAGACCGGCGACGTGCACGGTCCGTCGCGGCTCGTCGACCCGCGGTCCTACGCCTGGCGCCACGACTGGTCCGGCCGCCCGTGGGAGGAGGCGGTGGTCTACGAGCTGCACGTCGGGACCTTCACGCCGGAGGGGACGTTCGCCGCAGCGGCGGAGCGGCTCGAACACCTGGCCGAGACCGGGATCACGGCGGTCGAGCTGATGCCGGTGGCGCAGTTCGCGGGCGACCGCGGCTGGGGGTACGACGGGGTGCTGCTCTACGCGCCGCATCGCGCCTACGGGACGCCGGACGAACTCAAGGCATTCGTCGACGCGGCGCACGGGCGCGGGCTGATGGTGCTGCTCGACGTCGTCTACAATCACTTCGGACCCGACGGGAACTACCTGCATTCCTATGCCGAGGACTTCTTCGACGCTGCACGCGACACGCCGTGGGGGCCGGCCATCGCCTATGCACGCCCGCAGGTGCGCCGCTTCGCGATCGAGAACGCGCTCTACTGGCTCGAGGAGTACCGGTTCGACGGTCTCCGCCTCGACGCCATCGACTCGATCCACGACCCGTCCGGGACCGGTGTGCTGGTGGAGCTGGCGCAGGAGGTGCGGGCGCGGATCACCGACCGCCCCGTCCACCTGACGACCGAGGACAATCGCAACATCACCCGCCTGCACGAGCGGGGCGAGGGCGGCAGCGTGCCTCTGCATACCGCCGAATGGAACGACGACGTCCACAACGCCGCCCACGTCATCGCGACGCACGAGAGCGAGGGGTACTACCGCGAGTTCACCGAGCACCGCTGGGAGCTGTTCGCGCAGGCGCTGGCCGAGGGGTTCGCCTATCAGGGTCAGCACTCGCCGTACCAGGATGCGCCCCGCGGCGAGCCGTCGGCGCACCTGCCGCCACAAGCGTTCGTCGACTTCCTGCAGAACCACGACCAGACCGGCAACCGTGCCTTCGGCGACCGGCTGATCACGCTGGCCGACCACCGGATGGTCGAGGCGCTGACCTCGATCCTCTGCCTCTCTCCCCACATCCCGCTCTTCTTCATGGGCGAGGAGTGGGGCGAGACGCGGCCGTTCTGCTTCTTCACCGACTTCCACGGCGAGCTGGCGGAGGCGGTTCGCGATGGGCGTCGGCGGGAGTTCATGCATTTCGCCGCGTTCAGCGACGAAAGCGACGTGGCGCACATCCCCGACCCCAACGCCATGTCGACGTTCGAGGCGTCGAGGATCGACTGGGCCCATCGCGCGACGCCCGGGGGGCAGGCGGCGATGACGCGCCTGCGCGACCTGTTGGCGCTGCGACAAGCGGAGGTGGTGCCGCACCTCGCCGACGCTCGCGGAAATGCCGGTCGGGTGGTGCACTTCAGCGAAGGCGAGATCGCCGTCGACTGGCAGCTCGGGTCGCGATCGTGGCAGCTGCGCGCGAATCTCTCGGACGAGAACCGGGCGCTGCCCGGGGCGTCGGGACGCGAGGTCTATCGCTCGGGCGACGGCAGCGCCGCCGACGCTCCGGCCTTCTGGGTCGGCTTCTCGGCGGATGACGCGCGATGAGCGAGCGGATCGCCACCTATCGCCTGCAGTTCCGCGAGGGCACGACCTTCGACAGCGTCATCGAGATCGTGCCGTACCTGCAGCGCCTCGGTGTCAGCCACCTCTATGCCTCGCCGCTCTTCACGGCGACCGCGGACTCGACCCACGGCTACGACGTCGTCGATTACAACGAGATCGACCCGGCCATCGGCGGGCGCGAGGGGTTCGACCGGCTGTCGGAGGCGCTCAGGCGGGCGGGGATCGGCCTTCTTCTCGACATCGTGCCGAACCACATGGCGGCGTCGCCCGAGAACGCCTGGTGGCGCGACTGCATCGAGTGGGGGCCGGCGGCGCGGCACTCGGGGCATTTCGACATCGACTGGAGCCGCCGCCTGACGCTGCCGGTGCTCGGCGCCCCGGCGGACGAGGTGATCGCGGCGGGCGAGATCACGGTGGGGACGGATCCCGAGAGGCGGGGCCTGGCGCTCCTTTACTGGGAGAACGCGTTCCCGCTGACGCCGCCCAGCTATCGTCTGCTGGCGGAGGCCGGGGCGCCGCTGCGCTCCCTGACCGACGCGGCGGAAGCGGCCCGACCCGAGGAGGCCGCGGCGTTCCACGCACGCATGCAGGAGGAACTTGCCGGAGGTCGCTACGACACGGCGCTCAGGCACATCTCGAACGACCGGGCGCTGATCGCACGGTTGCACGAGGCGCAGCCCTACGTGCTGACCGATTGGCGGGAGGCACGGACGAACCTGTCCTACCGGCGGTTCTTCGAGGTGACAGGTCTCGTCGGGACCCGGGTCGAGGATCAGGCGGTATTCGACGACGTCCACCGACTGACACTGGATCTCGTGCGGGGCGGTCAGGTGGACGGGCTGAGGGTCGACCACGTCGACGGACTGAGCGACCCCGCGGCCTACCT
>CAYTJT010000359.1:0-3230 GCA_964438105.1 uncultured Rhodothermales bacterium
AAGCTCAACCAGTATTTCCCGATCGAAGAGATGAAGTCGCAGGAGCACATGGAGACGCTGCTCCGCGAGCGCGCCGACGTGTACCACAAGGACGAGGGCCCGCACCACGTGATGATGTACGTCGAGGCCGAGGACTTCGTGTTCATCGATTACGTCTTCGTCTCGTCCGAGGCGCGCGGTCAGGGCATCGGCCGGGACCTGCTCAACAAGCTGAAGGAGAAGGGCAAGCCGATCCTGCTCGAGGTGGAGCCGCTCGACTACGAGGACTCCGACTCCGAGAAGCGCCGCCGCTTCTACGCCCGCGAGGGGTTCCAGCACGCCGAGCGCGTCGGCTACCGCCGCCGCTCGCTGGCGACGGACCGCGTCAACGAGCTCGAGATCCTCTACTGGACGCCGGGCGACCACGGCGAGTACGAGGTGTTCGACGCGATGCGCCGGACCTACGAGCACATCCACACCTTCCGCGACGTCGAGTTCTACGGCCGGCCGTACCAGCCCGTCGACGAGGTGCTCACGCTCGACGACGTCGCGCCGAAGGAGCTGGCCGAGGCGGCGTAACGCCACCGCGTAACGCCACCGCGTAGCGCCGTGCTCAGTCGGTCGCGGCGAGGCCGTCCGGGACGAGCCGCTCGGCGACGGTCGTGTGGAAGACGGGCTGCCGCCGCTCCATCACGGTGATGAGCAGGCCCTCGTCCTCCAACTCGACGAGGGTCTCGCCGAGGAGCGAGAGGAGGCGGGAGCGGTAGCGCTCCTCCATCTCGGCGTAGAACGCCGCGAGGTCGGCGGCGAACTCCGCTTCGAGGAAGGGGAACGCGGGCTCGCCGAGTGCGCGCTGCACCTCCTCGGCCGGGTCGCCGCCGTAGCGGTACTTCCGGAACTGGATGTCGAACGTCGTCCCGAACTCGTGGCTGGAGGTCGTCCGCGCGGCGTTGACGTTGATGCGGCGGAGGGCCGCCTGGTCCTCCTGCGTGCGGAGCACCGACGAGATGTGGTACTTGTACGGCGGCAGGCCCGCCTCGGCCAGCTTCTCGTGGAACCGCACGCCGATCGTGTCGAGCAGGGCGGCGGCCGACGGCGTGACGTAGGGGACGGAGTGCGTCAGCTCGGCGACCCAGTAGTACGGGTTCTCGTCGATCGGGACGAGGCCGACGTCCTCGGCGCGGTCGAGCACGTCGTCGCGCTCGGCGACGGAGGCGACGCCTAGCCGCTCGGCCGTCTCGACGTGGAGGGCGTTGCGCGAGCGCCGCAGGAGCGCCCGCTGCCGCGGCGTCATGAGCGGGATCGTGAGGTACTGCGCCTCCTGCGCTTCGAGGTACGCCTCGAACTGCGCCCGCTCGGCGAGCACGATCTGCCGCCGCTCTTCGGCCTTTTTCGCGAGGTACGACACGACGGAGAGCGCGCCGAGCGCGACGAGGACGAGGCCGATGGGGATGAGGAACCGCTTCTTACGGTACACGGGCCGCGACGCGCGCGGCTCCGGCGGCTCCGGCTCCGCGCGGCTCGCGGAGCGCGGCGTTCGGCGTTCGGACGAGGGCTTGTACGGGTGACCGATCAGGTCAGACACGGGCGGGCGGAGCGAGGTGAGAGGGGGAGGTATAGCATGGCCGTCCGAGCCGAGGGTTCCGTGAGGTTCGGTGAAGGTCGGACGCCGGGTGCTGCGCTCAGCCCTCTGTGGCCTCGATGATGCCGCACGCGAGCCGGCCCCCGGCCGCGCCCGTGGGCTGCGACGTGTAGTCGTCCTCCCCGGCGTGGATGATGACGGCCTTCCCGACGATGGAGTTGGGGCCGCTCAGCGAGATCACGGCGTCGACGCGCTCGTAGCGGGCCGTCCCGTCGATGGAGGCTTCGATGTTGCCGAGGTCGCCGACGTGGCGCTCGGACGCGGGCGCGCCGGGGGCGCCGTGCGGCGTGTCGGCCGGGTTGTAGTGGCCGCCGGCCGACGACGCGTCGGGCGCGCTGCAGTCGCCGGTCTCGTGGATGTGGAAGCCGTGCCGGCCCGCGCTCAGCCCGGACGCCTCGGCCACGACGAGCACGCCGTCTTCGATCTGCGCGAACGTGACCTCGCCGCGCACGTCGCTGCCTTCGGTGGGGGTCAACTCGGCGGCGGCGTCGGGCATCTCGATCACACCGCGCGCGCTCATCGGCGTGGACGTCGTGTCGAGGTCGGCGCCGGGGGTGAGGGTGGAGAGCGTGTCGCCGTCGGTGGCGGGCGCGGGCTGCTCGGCGCAGCCGGCGAGCACGAGGGCGAGAGAGAGGGCGAGGACGCGGAGCGGCATGGGGCGGGGGGTAGGGGAGCGGGGATGTGAATCGGTATGTTACGACTCCTCCCCGTGTATCCGGTTCTCGTTTCTCCATGCCCCCCACGCCGCGCCTGTCCGCCGAAGGCCTCGCCAAACGCTTCGGCCGCCGGCTCCTCTTCCGCGGCCTCGACTTCGACCTCCGGCCGGGCGCTTCGCTCGCGGTGACGGGGGCGAACGGCGCGGGTAAATCGACGCTGTTGCAGATCGTGGCCGGGGTGCAGTCGCCGACGGAGGGCGCGGTCCGGCTCTGGCTCGACGGCGACGAGGTCGCGCCGGAGGCCCGGCCGCTGCGGACGGGCTTCGTCGCGCCCTATCTCCAGGTCTACGACGCGTTCTCGGCCGTGGAGAACCTCGACTTCATCGCGCGGGCGCGGCGCTTGCCCGACGCCGCCGCGCGCATCGCCGCCGCGCTCGACCGCGTCGGGCTCGGCCAGCGCGGCGGCGACCTCGTGCGGACGTATTCCTCGGGCATGAAGCAGCGCATCCGGCTCGCCGCCGCGCTCCTCGCCGAGCCGCCGCTGCTCCTCTTCGACGAGCCCACGTCGAATCTCGACGCGCCGGGGCGGGCCGTGGTGGTGGAGACGGCCCGCGCCCACTGCGCCGACGGGGGTATCCTGCTCATCGCGACGAACGTGGACCACGAGGCCGCGCTCTGCGAGCAGCGCGTCGAGGTGGGGATTTAGGGAGAGGAGAGAAGGGAGAGGGTGGAGGGCATTGGTTGAAGGCGAAGGGGAGCTCGTCCCTTCCGTTCCCTCCCCGCCTTCCAGCCTCTCCTTCCCCTCAGCCTCTCACTCCCGCGTGCAGGCGAGCGTGGCGAGCGACACCGTGGCACCCGCCGCGCGGAGCGGGGCCGCCGCCGCCACGGCCGTCGCGCCCGTCGTGAGCACGTCGTCCACGAGCAGCACGCGGCGCCCGGCCACGGCCCCGGCG
>CAYTJT010000360.1:0-3224 GCA_964438105.1 uncultured Rhodothermales bacterium
AGCGGCCTGCCAGGCGAGCGCTTCGAGCGAAGGCGCGGCGACGAGGTCGAGTCCGTGCACCCACGCGAGCCCCTTCGCCGTGCTCGCGCCGATGCGGAGGCCGGTGTACGAGCCGGGCCCCGCCGAGACGGCGACGGCGTCGAGGTCGGCCGGGCCGAGGCCGTGCTCGCGCAGGAGGCCGTCGATGAGCGGGACGAGGCGGGCGGCGTGCGAGCGCGGCTCCAGCGTTTCGGCGAGACCGGCGAGGCGGCCGGCCGCGTCGACGAGCGCGACGCTGCACACGTCGGTGGCCGTTTCGAGGGCGAGGAGCACGGCGGCGTCTGTAGGGGAAAGGTGATAGAGGGCGGGGGCAAACTACGGCACAGGCGGGGGGGCGGAGTAGCCTCTGCTGCCTTATGCCCGCTCTGCGCCTTGACTATTTCTAGCCCCCACCTATCTTAAAGGCCCCCTTTCCTGAAGGCTCCAGTTTAAGGCTCCAGTTTCCCGCCACTTCAACTCCCCCCACGATGAACGTCTACGACGCCGATCACATCCGCAACGTCGCACTCGTCGGCCACCAGGGCAGCGGCAAGACCACCCTCGCCGAGGCCATGGTCTACGTCGCCGGCACGATCAACCGGATGGGCTCGGTCGAGGAACACAACACGGTCTCGGACTACCACCCCAGCGAGCACGAGCGCGAGATGTCGGTCTTCACGTCGCTGCTCTACGCCGAGTGGAAGGGGCATAAGATCAACATCCTCGACACGCCGGGCTACCTCGACTTCGTCGGCGAGGTCGTGACGGGGCTGAAGGTGGCGGACACGGCCATCTTCGTGCTCGACGCCGTCGAAGGCGTCCAGGTCGGCACCGAGCAGAGCTGGCGCTACTGCACGAAGACGGGCACGCCGTCGATGTTCGTCATCAACAAGATGGACCAGGAGAAGGCGAGCTTCGACCAGATCGTGGACCAGATGCACGAGCGGTTCGGGCGCGCGGCGACGGTCGTGCAGCTCCCCGGCGGCAAGGGCTCGCGCACGATCATCGACGTGCTGCTGATGAAGCAGCTCCGCTTCGACGACCGCGGGCGCGCGGTGGAGGAGCCCATCGCCGAGGAGTTCCGCGCCCGCGCCGAGGAGCTCCACAACGAGCTCGTCGAGAACATCGCCGAGAACGACGAGGAGCTGATGGAGCTCTACTTCGAGAAGGGCGAGCTCACCGAGGACGAGATGCGGAAGGGGCTGCGCGAGGCGATGATCAACCACGAGCTGTTCCCCATCTTCCTGACCGTCTCGAAAGAGGCCATCGGGGTGGACCGGCTCATGGGCTTCATCGACAACGTGTGCCCGAGCCCGCTGATGATGCCGCCCGCGCACATGGTGTCGGGCGAGGCGGCGTACGACCCCGACGGCGACCCCGTCGCGTTCGTCTACCGCACGATGGCCGAGCCGCACGTCGGGGAGTACAGCTTCTTCCGCCTCCACAACGGCACGCTCGAGCCGAACATGGACCTCGAGAACGCGCAGACCGGGAGCACGGAGCGCCTCGGGCAGCTCTACGTGATCGACGGGCACGACCGGGAGTCGGTGCCGCGCCTCATCGCGGGCGACCTCGGCGCCGTCGTGAAGCTCCGCGACACGGCCACGAACCACACGCTCCGCGCGAAGGGCTCCGACGCCGTCCGCCGGCCCATCGTGTTCCCCGAGCCCCGGATGCGCGTGTCCATCAAACCGTCGAAGAGCGGCGACGAGGACAAGCTCGCCCAGGGCCTCACGCAGCTCCAGAAAGAGGACCCGAGCCTCCGCGTCGAGCACGACCCCTCGCTGAGCCAGATGACGCTCGCCGGGCAGGGCGAGATGCACCTCGAGATCGCGCGCTACCGCCTGAAGAACGGCTTCGGCGTCGAGGTCGAGTTCGACCGGCCGAAGGTGGCGTACCGCGAGACCGTGCGCTCGAACGCGCGCGCCTCGTACCGCCACAAGAAGCAGACGGGCGGCGCCGGGCAGTTCGCCGACATCTCGATGATGGTGGAGCCGCTCAGCGGCGAGTTCCGCCCGCCGTCCGACATCAAAGTGCGCAACGTCGAGAGCGTCGAGACGGATTGGGGCTCCACCGTCGAGTACGTCGACGCCATCGTCGGCGGCGTGATCGACATGCGGCGGTTCTTCGGGGCGATTCAGAAAGGCGTGGCCGACGCCTTGCAGGAGGGCCCGATCGCGGGCTACCCCGTCGGCGACGTCCGCGTCGTGATCCACGACGGTGGGATGCACCCCGTCGACTCGAACGAGAACGCGTTCAAGACGGCCAGCCGCCGCTGCTTCCGCGACGCGTTCCGGCAGGCCAACCCGGCCCTTCTGGAGCCGGTCTTCCGCCTCGAGGTGCTCGTGCCCGAGGAGCACATGGGCGACGTGCTCGGCGACCTCAACACCCGGCGCGCGCGCGTGCAAGGGATGGAGGTCGAGGGGCCGTTCCAGAAGGTCATCGCCGACGTACCCGAGGCCGAGCTGTACCGCTACTCGACGTCGCTCCGGTCGATGACGCAGGGCCGCGGGCTCCACCACGCCGAGTTCGACCACTACGACACGATGCCGCGGCACGTGCAAGAAGAGGTGGTCGCGAGCAACACGGCGCTCGAAGAGGTTTGACCACGCACGAGCGCAGATCCGAAAACCAGAGGCCGTCCGGGAGACCGGGCGGCCTTTTTTTGTTTCCCGTCATACGGATGTTTCCCGTCATACGGATTCTGTTCGTCGATGTCGGTATGACTCCAGCTCGACCGACGGTAGAGACGCAGCATGCAGCGTCTCTGAGGCGATGAGGACGGCCTCGACGGCGGCGGGTATCCTGACGTCGGAGATCGGAATCCGGATCAGGGAACGCCTGTCTCGGTGCGGCACGAAAGCGGCGCTGCATGACGTTATGGTGAAGTATGACGCATTGCGGCAAAGAGCGAAACAAGGCTTTGCCGCAATGCGTCATACCACCCGCAATCGCCCAACGCCCCCGCTCATGCCCCGACAGATCAAACGCTACGGCAGCCGCAAGCTCTACGACTCCAGCGCGAGCCGCTACGTCTCGATGCAGGCCGTCGCAGAGATGATCCGTGCGGGGCAGGAGGTCGAGGTCGTGGACAACGAGACCGGCGAGGACGTGACCGTGCAGGTGCTCACCCAGGTCATCTCCGAGCAGGGCCGCCGCGGGAGCTCGTTCCCGAGCGGCCTCCTCCACGACCTCATCCGGGCCGG
>CAYTJT010000361.1:0-3224 GCA_964438105.1 uncultured Rhodothermales bacterium
TATAAATCGCCCCCGACCGCATCGGCAGTCGGGGGCGCGTTGGTGAGTTGGGGGCGTGCGGCGCCTATTTGTGGGCGTCCTTGTCGGTGCTTCGGATTTTGCCTTTGTAGCGGAGCACCTGCCGCCGGAGCTGTCGCACGCAGCCGTTCACGGCGTCTTGGTAGGTCAAGCCGGAGTCCTGAGCCGTGAGCGTGCGGCGCGAGACCGACACCTTCACCTCCGCCTTCTTGCCGAGGCTGTCGGAGTCGTGTCCGTCGAGGACGACGTGGGCGTCGTGGATGCCGTCGTAGTAGCGGTCGAGTTTAGAAACGGACCGCTCGATGTGCGCGCGCAGTCCGTCGGAGAGCTCCGTGTGACGGGCGGTGATGCGGGTAGGCATACGTACCTCTGAGGTAAATGGAGAAGGAGAGAGGTACCCCTTTGAATAGCGCCGGCCGGTCGTTTTGTCAAGTGAATCTCGGCGGCGGCCGGGGAGAGCCGCCGCTAACCGCCGGAGCCCTGCGCCGATGGGGTCGTCCATCGCGCGAAGTCACACGCCGGATACGCCGAGCAGCCTTCGAACGTGCGGCCGGTTTTCGTCGTGCGCTCGACGACCCATCCCCGTTCGCAGCGGGGGCACCGGCGGTTCTGGGCGGGGTCGATGAAGGGCTGCGTCTCGCGGCAGTCCGGGAAGCCGGAGCACCCGTAGAACGCGCCGTGCGGGCCGCTGCGCCGCACCATCCGCCGTCCGCACCGCGTGCAGTCGGGCGACTCGCGCAGCGATGCGACTCGCGGCGACGAGCCGGACAGGGCTTGGGCCGTGGGGCGTGCGTTCAGGGCGGGGAGGAGGCCGTCGTGATAGAAGTGATGGAGGGTCGGCTGGTACGCCGCCTTGCCCGCCGCGATCGCGTCGAGCGTGGCCTCGAGTTGGGCCGTGAAGCCGAGGTCGAAGAGCGACGGGAAGCGGCGCGTCAGAAACGTGCAGACGCGCTGCCCGATCTCCGTCGGACGGAGGCGGCGCTCCGACAGCGTCGCGTAGCCGCGCTCGCGGAGGGTAGCGAGGGTGGACGCGAACGTGCTCGGCCGTCCGATCCCGTGCGCCTCCATCGCCGCCACGAGTCCGGCCTCGGTGTAGAAGTCCGGCTGCGTCGAGAGGAGGCGGGTGTGGGTGAGGTCGCAGGTGCGGAGCGCGCCGCCCTTCACGAGTGATGCGGGAAGGAGCGTGTCGGTGGGGCTCGTGGGGTCGAACTGGCGGAAGCCGCGCGATTCGACGCGCGTCCCCGTCGCCTCGAATACGAAATGCCCGGAGCCGTCCGCGATCGTAGCCGTCGTTCGCTCCAGCATCGCCGGAGCCATCTGGCTGGTCACGGCGCGGTCCCACACGAGCTCGTAGAGCCGGAACTGATGCGGCGTGAGGTACTTGCGGATCGACTTCGGCGGGCGGTCGAAGTCGGTGGGGCGGAGCGCCTCGTGCGCCTCGGGCTCGCCCGCGCCGGAGCGCGTGTGCTTGAGCGGGCGGGGGGGCAGGTACGCCGTGCCGAAGTCGCGCCCGATCACCTGCCGGACGGCCGCGACCGCCGACTTCGCCATGCGGACGCCATCGGTGCGCGGGTACGTCAGCAGCCCGATCCGCACGTCGTCCTCTAGCTCGACGCCCTCGTACAACTGCTGCGCCGTCCGCATCGTCTGCGCGGGATCGAAGCCGAGGCGCTCCGAGGCCGCGCACAGCAGCGCGGCCGTGGTGAACGGCGGCGGCGGCTTCACCGGCTCCGTCGTGCGGCGGACGGCGCGCACGGTGAAGCGGAGCGGTCGCATCGTCTCGACGAGGTGCCACGCCGCGCCTTCGTCGAGCGTGTCGGCTTCGAGCGTCTGCCGATACGCGCGGTGCAGCCGGGCCGCGAACCGGTCGCCCGCCCCGGTTGCGAACGTGGCCTCGACCCCCCATTGCTCCGTCGGCTGGAAGTCGGCGACGGCTCGCTCGCGCTCGCAGAGGAGGCGGAGGGCGGCGGTTTGCACGCGACCGGCGGAGAGCGGGCGCGGGCTCGGCACCGTGCGCCGGAGCACGGGGCTGAGGGTGTACCCGACGAGCCGGTCTACGACGCGGCGCGCGTGCTGAGCCGCGACGAGGCGGTCGTCGATCGGGCGAGGCCGGGCGATGGCGCGGCGCACGGCCTCCGGGGTGACCTCGCGGAACGACACCCGCGCCGAGGGCACGCCGGTCCGTTCGAGCGCGTCGGCGAGGTGGCGAGCGATGGCCTCGCCCTCGCGGTCGGGGTCGGTGGCGAGGAGGATTTTGTCGCAGCCCGCCGCATCTTTACGGAGCCCGGCGAGCACGTTGCGCTGCCCGTTCGCCGTCGTCCACGCGCCCTCGAACGAGTCGGCGGTGTCGACGCCGAGCGCGTCGTCGGGGAGGTCGGCGACGTGCCCCTTCGTGGCGCGCACGCGATATCCCGTCCCGAGCATGCCCGCGAGCGCGTCCGCCTTCGTCGGGGACTCTACGATGAGGAGGCGCATGGGCGTGGTCAGGTCGTGCCGAGGTAGTGGTCTTCGCGCTCGCGCATCGCCGCGCGCTGGGCGTCGGTCGCGTCGTCGTAGCCCATCAGGTGCAGCAGGCCGTGGACGACGTAGCGCCGCGCTTCGCCCTCGAAGGTCGTCCCGAACTCCGGCGCGCGCTCGGCGGCGGTGTCGAGGTCGACGTACACCTCACCATCCACGATGCCCTCCGAAGTGGCTCCGTCGTCGAGCGCGAACGAGAGGACGTCCGTCGGGTAGTCGTGGTCCAGAAACTCGCGGTTGAGGCGGTGGACCGTCGCGCGGTCGGCGAGGACGACGCCGAGCGAGCGGAGCGTGAAGCCTTCGCCGTCGATGGCGCGCTGGACGAGTGCGGCGAGGGCGGGTTCGTCCAGCGAGCGGGTCGGGTGGGCCTGCGCGATGTCGAGCGCGGGAGGCGGGTCGGAGGCCGCGTCGGTCATGGCCGGCCGGGGTGTCGGGGCTACGGCAGGTCGCCGAAGAGGGTCTCCGTCATCGAGAGCGCGACGGAGCTCATCATGATCTCCGAGGGGAGCTGCGTGAAGTCCGCCTTCAGGAGCGCGTCGTCGACGTTCGCGTAGAGCGAGCAGCCCGCGCCGCGCTCGACGACGAGGCCGTTCGTGACGTCGTGCTTGCGGGCGAAGAAGATGGCCTCGCCGAGCTCCTCGGAGGCGATGTAGCCGGTGCAGCCCTGGAGCTGGAGGAAGGCGTTCATC
>CAYTJT010000362.1:0-3201 GCA_964438105.1 uncultured Rhodothermales bacterium
GTGGTGGGTCCAATGGCCGCTTTTCGGATCCGGTTCCACGAAGGTCCCGCGAGGACGTCGGCCGTCTCGACCCCCGACGGGCTGAAGAAGACGAGCCAGTCCGGCCGCTGCCGCTCGACGGCCTCCGGCAGCCCGTCGGCGTCACCGACCGTGCGGTAGATGACACGTTCGTCGAACGCAGTTTTAGTCGCGCGCAGACGGTTCGGCAGCGCGTCGCGGCGGCGGTCGCCGCAGAGGAAGAGGAGCGGCCGGTCGAACGAGCGCGCGGCGATCACGTCGGCGAGGTCGGCGGCGGAGCCGGCCTCCTTCCCCACCGGCCGGAGCCCGAGGTTCGCCGCTTCGGCCGCCGTCGCCGGGCCGACGACGAACGTCGGGTGATCCCGCCACACGGCAAGGTCGAGGTCGCGGAGCGCGTGGGCAGCGCGCGGGCTCGTGAGGATCAGCCCGGCATAGTCGTGCGGTTGCTGCATCCGCTCGGCGAGCGCGGCGCGCCCGACGGGCTCGAAACGGAGCACGGGAACGCACCGCGCGGAGAAGCCTGCGTCATCGAGCGCCTTGACGTACGGGTCCGGCTCGCGGGGCGTGCGGAGCAGCAGGACGTGCGGACGGCGGGGCATGGTCGGTTCGGTGATGCTGGGTGTAACCCCCCGCTGCGCTCGCAGTCACTCGCTGCGCTCATTCCCAACTACGCGCGGCTGTCCCCCTATGCTAGGGGGACAGTTCGGTGAGCGAGGGAGCGCAGCGACCACGAACCGAACGGGGGGTCAGGTCAGCCGGACGTCAGGCGCCGCCGTGTCGCGGATGGCAGCGAGGATCGCGCCCGCACCCCGGTCGAGGAGGCGTTCTGCCAGTTCGACGCCGAGCGCTTCGGCGTCGGCGGGGTCGCCGTCGAGCCGGCCGCGGACGTGGTCGCTGCCGTCGAGCGAGGCGACGGCACCGTCGAGGCGGAGCCGCCCGTTTTCCTCCCGAGCCCACGCGGCGACGGGCACCTGGCAGCCCCCTTCGAGGCGGCGCAGGAGCGCGCGTTCGGCTGCCGTCGCAACGGTCGCAGCGGCGTCGGCGAGGACGGTGCGGAGCGCGTCGGCCGTGGCGGTGTCCGCCTCGGCGCAGACGATCCCGAGCGCGCCCTGCCCCACGGCGGGGATCATCACGGCGGGGTCGATGCGCTCGCGGATGCGGTCGGCGAGGTCGAGCCGGACGAGCCCGGCGGCGGCGAGGATCGCCCCGTGCCACCCGCGAGCTTCCGCCCCGGCGTCGAGCGGTCCGCTCGCGTCGAGCTTGGCGATGCGCGTCGGGACGTTGCCACGGACCGGGACGACGCGGAGGTCGGGCCGCCACGCCTTCAATTGGGCCTGACGCCGCAGTGACGACGTAGCGAGGATCGCGCCCTCGGGCAGCGCGGCGAGGCCGCCGTCGAAGTCGGGGTGGGCGACGAAGGCGTCCCACGGCTCCTCGCGCTCGGAGACGGCGGCGAGGGTGAGCCCCGGCGGCAGCGTCGTCGGGAGGTCCTTGAGCGAGTGGACGGCGAGGTGGATCGAGCCGTCGAGGAGGGCGCGGTCGAGCTCCTGGGTGAAGAGCCCCTTGTCGCCGATCTCGGCGAGGGGCTTGTCGAGGATGCGGTCGCCCTTCGTCGAGAACGTGACCACCTCGACGTCGTGGCCCGCGTCGCGCAGCCGGCCGGCGACGTGGTGGGCCTGCCAGAGGGCGAGCTTACTCGCGCGAGTCCCGAGCTTCACCGGGTGCCTCCTCGGCTTGCGACGTAGCGGCCTCGTGCTCCAACGGGCACGGCGCGATCCGCCCGCACGGGGCGTTCCGGAGCGAGACGCGGCGCTCGGCGGGCGAGGCGTCGTCGCAGCCCGGCCGGGAGAACACGTGGCTGAGGAATTGGATGCCGCGGGCGAAGTCGAGGCTGTCGGCGTCGGTGCTCTTGAGCCGGACGATGGGGACGGCGAGCAGCTTTTGCATGATCGAGCGCGTCAGCCGGTCGAGGTCGTCGTGGTCGACGCTGTCGAAGCGGTGGAGGTGGCGCTCGACCTCTTGCTGCCGGATCGCGTCGAACGTGTCGCGCAGGGCCTGGACGGCGGGCTGGAGCGCCTCGTGGTTGAACACCCACGCGACGAACTCGGCGAGCCCCTCGTCGCAGATGGCCTCGGCGGCGGGCACGGCGGAGCGGCGGGCGGCGGTCGTCTCGGCGCGCCACCCGCTGAGCCGGTCGAGGTCGAGGAGCGTGTAGCCGGGGAGGTCGGCGACGGCGGGATCGACGTTGCGCGGGAGGGCGACGTCGACGACGAGGCTGGGCGAGGCGTCGGAGCGCGGAGCGAGGCGGTCGGCCCAGAGCACGGGCTCGGGGGCCCCGGAGGCGACGAGCACGAGGTCGGACCCGGCGGCGGCTTCGTGCCGGTCGTCCCACGCCAGCACGTCGGCGCGGACCGTGCGGGCGGCGGCCTCGGCGCGGTCGCGGGAGCGGTTGGCGATCGTGAGGTGCGCCTGCTCGCCGGCGAGGGCCTTGAGGGCGGCCATGCCCATCTCGCCCGTGCCGAGGAGCAGCACGCGCCGGCCCGTGAGCCCGGCGCCGTCCTGCGTCTCGAAGTGGAGGCGGGCGGCGCGCACCGCGAGGCTGGAGATCGACGCGGCGCCTTCGGAGAGCGCGGTCTCGGTGCGGACGCGCTTGGCGGCGCGGAAGGCCGCGTGCATCAGCCGGTGCATGACCGTCGTGACGTGCCCCTCGTCGACGGCGATGCGGTAGGCCTCCTTCATCTGCGCGAGGATCTGCGCGTCGCCGAGCACCTGGGAGCGGAGCCCGGCCGCGACGCGGAGCACGTGGAGCACGGCGGCCTCGTCGTCGAGGGCGAAGCTATCGGCGGCGGGCCACGGCGTCCCGGCGTACACGCTCAGCGCTGCCTGCACA
The DNA here is from genome assembly GCA_964438105.1 of uncultured Rhodothermales bacterium. Lineage (GTDB taxonomy): Bacteria > Bacteroidota > Rhodothermia > Rhodothermales > JANQRZ01 > JBBSMX01. The sequence goes on from CAYTJT010000362.1 coordinate 2,909, forward strand.
GCGACGACGTCGGTCCCGGTGCCGAAGAGGTAGACCTCCGTGCGGTTGCACGTCGAGAGGAGGACGATCTCGGCCGACGGCGAGAGCCGAAGGAGACGGAGGAACTGGCGGTGCGCCTCGCCATCGAGCGCGAACGCTTCGCGCACCGCGACGGGGGCCGTTTCGTGGTTGATGCCGAAGGCGTGGAAGGTCATCCGGTAACCGCTATCCATCGGTGTTGCTTGAGGTCCCCCAAGCATAGCGACACTCCCGCGCGCCGTGGTGAAGGGGGGTTGAAAGATCGGTAATAGTAT
>CAYTJT010000363.1:0-509 GCA_964438105.1 uncultured Rhodothermales bacterium
TCGTCCGCGCACGGCACGAACCCCGCGAGCGCCGTGATGGCCGGGATGGACGTCGTCGTGGTGAAGAGCGACGAGCACGGCAACGTGGACATGGACGACCTGAAGGCGAAGGCCGAGCAGCACGCCGACCGCCTCGCCGCGCTCATGATCACGTACCCGAGCACGCACGGCGTCTTCGAGCGCACGATCCGCGAGATCGCCGACCTGATCCACGAGCACGGCGGGCTCGTCTACATGGACGGGGCGAACATGAACGCCCAGGTCGGGCTCTGCCGCCCCGGCGCGTTCGGGATGGACGTGTGCCACCTCAACCTGCACAAGACGTTCTCGATCCCGCACGGCGGCGGCGGGCCGGGGATGGGGCCGATCTGCGTCAACGACAAACTCGCCCCGTTCCTCCCCGCGCACCCCGTCGTCGACGGTGTCGGCGGAGACGAGGGCATCGCACCGATCTCGGCCGCGCCCTACGGCAGCGCGTCGATCCTGCTGATCTCGTGGGCCTACATCGC
>CAYTJT010000363.1:519-3196 GCA_964438105.1 uncultured Rhodothermales bacterium
CCGGGCTGACGCGCGCCACCGAGCTCGCGATCCTCAACGCCAACTACATGGCGAAGCGGCTCGAAGGGCACTACGACGTGCTCTTCCGCGGGCCCACCGGCTTCGTCGCGCACGAGTTCATCCTCGACCTCCGGCCGTTCTCCGCTGCCCACGTCACCGCCGAGGACGTCGCGAAGCGGCTGATCGACTACGGCTTCCACGCCCCGACGATGAGCTGGCCCGTCGCCGGCACCCTCATGGTCGAGCCGACCGAGAGCGAGGCGAAGGACGAGCTCGACCGGTTCTGCGAGGCCATGATCTCGATCCGCTCGGAGATTCAGGAGGTCGAGATCGGCGTGGTGGACGTGGAGGCGAGCGCGCTGCGCCACGCCCCACACACCGCCGCCGTCGTCACCGCCGACGAGTGGGACCGCTCGTACTCGCGGCAGCAGGCGGCGTACCCGGCCGCGTGGACGCGCGAGGCGAAGTTCTGGCCGAGCGTGGGCCGCGTGGACAACGCCTGGGGCGACCGCAACCTCGTCTGCTCCTGCCCGCCGGTCGAAGAGTACGAGTAGGTTCAGTGCGTCTCGCGGTAAAGCGTCTCGAACGCGTCGAGGAATGGCTGCCCGAGCGCTGCTTCAAACTCGCCGAGCCATCGCCGGACGTGGATCACGTCCATCTCGTCCGCTTTGAGCAGCACGCCCCGCACATCCTCGATGTCGCGCGGGCGCCCCGCGACGATCTTGTGAATGAGGAGGTCTTCGCGCGAGGCGAACTTGACCTCCGTGCCCGCAACGTCCACGCGCTTCGCACGCTGCAAAGCTTCCTGCTCGTAGCCGGAAAACGAAAAGACGACATCGACGCGGATGCGGGATTCGAGGTCCTCGCAGGGTAACACCAAGGTCTCCTCGACGAACGAAGCGTCTACGAGCGGGCGGATTCCCACCTCGGTGAGGGCAGCGAGGACCTCTGGGAGGCGGTCCGGCGAAACTCCCACCGTCACGTCGATGTCCTGCGTGAGACGCGGCTCGCCGTAGAGCAGTACGGCCTGCCCTCCGATCACCATGTAGGGCAGATCGGCGGCGTCAAAGGCGTCAGCGAGCCGACCGAGGAGAAGGTCGAAGATTGAAGGCATCGGCCGTGCGGAAGTCGGGGGCGAGGCCCTGCAAGGTAGGACGCTCCCACACGCCGAGGGCGGTGGCCTCCTGGTAGAGTGCCGCCACGATGCGCCTGTTGTGCTCGAAGTCGGGCGGGGTCTGACGGATGCGCTCGCGCTCGAAAGCGGAGACGCGCTCGAAGTCGGGTCGAATCATAGCCGTGCTACGCTCGGTGGGCAAGTCGGGTCCGTCGGTCGGGCTGCTCAGGAACCCAGGCGGGGGCGATCACTCTGTGAATTTCCTTGATCCTCATCTCGAGATGACCCCCTCCCTGTGCACCGGATCGTGTTAGCTATTTTTGCGGCGCACGGGCCAATCCATAGGCGAGACTATGTGAATTCACCTAAGCCTTTACTGTAGATCACCTAGTCTAACCGCACTGCATTTCAGCGTAGACGTCCCCCGTGCCCCCATAATGCTGCGCATCACGATTACATCTCTTGACAAATCGCCCCATCGCCCCTACTATGCACTGCGCTCATCGCGGCTCGTTTACTGATTAACGTTGACGCGCTAACGTAACGCCGACCTGCCTACAATAGATAGGAGATGCCGGCCGGTACGCTTCCTGCTCGAAGCTTTATTCCTGCGACTTGTGATCGCTGTGCTTCCCTCTTGAACCGCAGCGTTTTGTTACCGCCCTCTATGATCGCTCCGCCCCTTTGCCCGATCGTCGCATCAGCCGTTCGGTCATGCTCCCGCCCGCTTCGCAACGTCGGCACGTCAGGGCTCCTCGTGGCGTTGCTGTGCTTCGCCTCGACCGCGGCGGCGCAGGAGGTTCCCGTCCAAGCCGTGCCCACCGAGGAGGCCACCGAAGCGCAGAACGTCACGGAGGAGGACTTCCCCGAGCAGGAGGTCCCCTCGCCCTCGGCCCCCCTGACGACGGCCCCGGCCGACTCCAGCGACGCGGACACCGAGGCCGAGCGCCGCCTGCTGCCGCCGTCGTACGGGATCAACGGGCTCGTCGTGGACGAGACGCGAACAACCATCGGCCGCGACTTCTACGACGTCTTTTACGACGCGTGGGTGGCCCCGGACAACTCGATCAATTACACGATCGTGGTCGAGGAGCAGCCGGTGCCGGGCCGGGGCACGCGGCTGATCGTCCGGCTCAACGACGAGGTCGCCTTCGACACCCGCCTCCAGCCCGGGTATGAGCGGATCCAGCAAGCGGCCTTCACTGCCGTAGGGTTTACCCGACGTGCGCTCGCCTCCGCCGCCCCGCTCTCACGCGGAATCTAACCCACCAATGCAACCTACGCCCATGTCCCGTTTGCTCGTGCTCGCCGCCGCCCTCGCCCTCTTCGTCGCCGTCCCCCGCTCGGCCTCCGCGCAGGAGTTCGTCTACCAGCCGAACAACCCGTCTTTCGGCGGCTCCCCCCTCAACTACTCGGGGCTGATCTCCCTGGCGCAGACGCAGAACCTCTACCAGGACCAGGGCTCCAGCCGCTTCCAGCGCGACCCCCTCGCCGACTTCGAGCAGTCGCTCCAGCGCCAGATCCTCAGCCAGCTCTCGCGCGAGATCGTCTCCAGCCGCTTCG
>CAYTJT010000364.1:0-3173 GCA_964438105.1 uncultured Rhodothermales bacterium
GCGCCACGCGGGAGAACGACCTCGCCGGGTTCGACGAGGGGCGGCCCCGCGCCGTACACGTCGACGACGACGCCCTCGCCGACACCCTCGCCGACGCGCTCGCCCCGGCCGGCATCGCCGTCGAGGCCGCCGCCACCCCCCTCGCCGACGAGGCGCTCACCGGGGCCGCCGCCGGGTTCGGCACACCCCTGCAGACGCCCCTCTTCCTGCCCCACGATGACGGCGAGGTGCGCGCCTTTTCCGAGGCCGCGCACCGGTTCTACCGCGCCCGCCCCTGGGAGCGCCTGCGCGGCGACCGCTACCTCGGCGTCCAGCTCGGCGACGGCCCGTGGCTCTACGCCAACGTCATGGGCCAAGCGGGCGAGGACCCCGGGCTGAGCCTGTTCGACTCGTGGCTCCGCCTCTGCCGATTTTTCCACAACGAGGCGTCGCCCTTCGAGCTGATGGAGAGCGCGAGCGCGTCGCCCCAGCTCGATGCCGCTGGGGCGCTCGAAGGCGTGACGCTCTTCCCGCTCACGACGCTCCTCCCCGAGGACGGGATGCACCTGCGCGCCCTCGGCATTGAGCCCGTGCCCGTGGACCCGAGCCCGCCGCCCTCGCCCGACGACCTCGCCCTGCTGAAAGCGCTCCTGCCGACGGGCTTCGGCTTGCCGGACGAATTCTCCGTCGAGGAGTTGATGGAGGAGTTCTTCGAGGCCGAGGCGTCTCCTGAGGACCACTACCCGCTGCCGGTGCGCTACACGCCCGAGGGGATCGGGCGCTCGTCCTACCCCCTCACCGTCTTCACGGCGCTCCTGGAGACCGTCGTGACGGCCGTTGAGGCGCGGCGGGCAAAGCAGATCACCAGCATCAAGCAGACCTTCGAGGAGGCGGGCCTGACGCTCCGCTACCCGGCGCGCGGCGACGAGCACCTCGGCGGGGCGGCCGGCGCCTTCCGGCTCACGGTGGAGGGGCGGGACGGCCCCTACGCCAACCCCCTTCCCGCCGGGGAGCGGGTCGAGATCGACGCGCCCGGCCTCGCCTCGCTGGCCGAGGTCTACCGCGCCCTGCGCGACGAAATCGGCGAGGGCGTGTGGTTCAGCGGCTTCGGCTCCGGCGACTACTACCTCTGGCGCGCGCGCAGCGAGCGCGGCACGCCCAGCCCCCGCGTGGCCGACCTCGACGGCCTCCCCGACCTCTGGCTGGAGCAGTTCGAGGTGGACTACCCGCTCACGCTCGCGCCCCTCCCCGACGCCGACCTCGACGGGGTCCGGGTGCGACGGCGAGGCTGACCCCCTGCCGACGCGGCGAGGGGGACAGAGGCTCCCTCCGGCGTAACCACCCGTGCGATTTCTTCGTAGGGCTCTGCCTATACTCTGGACACCCCTCCGGTCCGTATCCCCTCCGCCAACCTTCCCTGCTATGACTCTGTTGATCCGATGCGCGCTCCTCGCCGCGCTCGCGCTACCCCTCGCCACGGCCCAGACCGCCCACGCCCAACTGCCCCCGCTCGTCGACCGCGAGGTGTTCTTCGGTGACCCCGAGATCTCCGGCGCCCAGCTCTCCCCCGACGGGCAGTACCTCACCTTCCGCAAGCCCTACGACGTCGGCGGCGACGAGGTGATGAACGTCTGGGTCAAGGGCATCGACGAGCCGTTCGACGCGGCGCGCCCGCTTACGGCCGACGACCGCCCCGTGCCCGGCTACTTCTGGAGCGAGGACGGCCGCTACGTCCTCTACGTCCAGGACAAGGGCGGCGACGAGAACTACCACGTCTACGCCGTCAACCCCTCCGCCGAGGCCGACCCGGCCACCGGCGTCCCGCCCGCCCGCGACCTCACGCCCGTCGACGGCGTCCGCGCCCAGATCCTCGCCGTGCCCGACAACAAGCCCAACGAGATCGTCGTCGGGCTCAACGACCGCGACCCGGCCTGGCACGACGTCTACCGCGTGAACCTCGAAACCGGCGAGCGCGAACTCGTCCTCGAGAACACCGAGCGGATCGCGGGCTGGGAAGTCGACGACAACGGCAACGTCCGCCTCGCCCTCCGCACCACCAGCGACGGCTCGACCGAGATCCTCCAGGTCGCCGACGACCTCTCGATTGACCCGGACCCCGTCTACACGTGCACGGTGATGGAGACGTGCGGGACCTACCGCTACCACAAGGACGGCCGCCGCGTCTACATGGTCACGAACAAAGGCGACCGCGACCTCACCGAGCTCGTCCTCTTCGACCCCGCCACGGGCGAGGAAGAGCTCGTCGAGCGCGACCCCGAGGGGCAGGTGGACTTCGGCGGCGCCCTCTTCTCGAACGTCACCGACGAGCTCGTCCTCACGGTCTACACCGGCGACCGCACGCGGCTCTACCCGAAGACCGACGAGATCGCCGCCGACCTCGACGTCCTCCGCCAGAATCTCCCCGACGGCGAGCTCGGGCTGGGCAGCCTCACCGCCGACGACCGCATGATGATCGTCTCGGTCAGCCGCGACGTCGACCCCGGCACGGTCTACCGCTTCAATAGGGAGACGGACGAGCTCGAGATGCTCTACGAGTCGCGCCCCGAGGTGCCGCGCGAGCACATGGCGAACATGCAGGCCATCCGCTACACCGCGCGCGACGGGCTCGAGATCCCGGCCTACCTCACGCTCCCGCAGGGCGTCGAGCCCCGGAGCCTCCCCGTCGTCGTCAACCCGCACGGCGGCCCGTGGGCGCGCGACCGCTACGGCTACAACAGCTTCGCGCAGTTCCTCGCGAATCGCGGCTACGCCGTGCTCCAGCCCAACTTCCGCGGCTCGACGGGCTACGGCAAGGCGTTCCTCAACGCGGGCAACAAGGAGTGGGGCACCGGCGCGATGCAGCACGACATCACCGACGGCGTGCAGTACCTCATCGACGAGGGCGTCGCCGACCCGGAGCGCGTCGCGATCATGGGCGGCTCGTACGGCGGCTACGCCACGCTCGCCGGCGTGACGTTCACGCCCGATCTCTACGCCGCCGCCGTCTCGATCGTCGGCCCGAGCAGCCTCATCACGCTCCTCGAGTCGATCCCGCCGTACTGGGAGGCCGGGCGCGTGATCTTCCACGAGCGGATGGGCGACCCGACGACGGACGAGGGCCGCGCCCAGCTCGAAGCCCAGAGCCCGCTCAACTTCGCCGACCGCATCACGACGCCGCTCCTCGTGATCCAGGG
>CAYTJT010000365.1:0-3158 GCA_964438105.1 uncultured Rhodothermales bacterium
GGTTCGTCCGCCTCTCCATCGCTGAGTTCGGCCTCTGAACTAGCACCACTGGTTACTAAGCGAGTGCGGGTTCCGAGGAACGTCCCTTGCCCCTGCGGCTCCGGCAAGAAATATTGGACACGGTGATACGAGCTTGACGCATCCTTTAGGGATTATGACGCCGCACGAGTCCCTCGGCGGCAACCCTATCGCCTCCCTTCACAGCCTGAAGCTGTCTCTTCTCACCCCGATGGAGTCGCCGTCCGCTCTGAGCGCACTGTACAGCCTCGTGGAACGCCCTGTCCCGAGTGCCTTGAGCACATGGGAAGAGGAGGAGGGCGCGTGGTGCCGCGCGTACCGAGCGTCTTGGTCCCCGTCTGAGCTGCGCGAGATCTCCGACCGGATGAGCGTGTTCATCTACGACCTCATGCGAGACCGAGTGATGATAGCCTACGCGGTGTCGAGAGATCAGGGTGCCGAACGTGATTCGAGCCGGATGCAGGGCTTTCCGGTCGAGCCTATTCCTACCGGGAGCGACGGGGAGCCCGTCTTCGTCGCGGATAGGGGCCACTTCATCGCACACGCCAGTGGGGGACGGCTCGACATTAACCTCTTCCCCCAGAGGCGAGAGCTGAACCGGGGTTGGTCGGCGGAGGGGAAAGCGTTTCGGAGCATGGAGCGCTACGTGGCCGAACGCCCAGGCACTTTCTGCTACCACCGAGCCATCTATGACGACGAATCCCCGATCCCGGACTCCCTCGAATTCGGCGTTCTGGTCGACGATCGGACGTGGCGGAGGGAAGGGTTCAGGAACAAATAGGCCTCGGCGGGACCGCGATTGTGCGTAGCAGTGCGCGTGATGCTGAGTGGATACTTACGGAGGACTCGTGCTCGGGCCGCTGACGTGGGCCGCGCCGGGGAGCAGAGCGGCCACCTGGTCGAAGGTCGTGAGTCCGGTGCCCTCGGTCTGGTAGGCGGCGTGGAGGAGGCAGTCGGCGAAGTCGGCACCGTGGGACTCGTAGAGCGCGAGGGCCTCGCGGACGCGCGGCTCGTCGAGAATGCGGAGCGAGCGGACGGAGAGCGTGAGGCGGAGGAGGGAGACGATCTCTGCCTTCGGGACCTTATAGGCCCGGCGGAGGACCCACACCAGCTCGCAGAGCGCGACCGGATGGACGAGACCGGGCGCTTCCGGGGTGAGCTCGCCCTCGATGAGGGCGACGGCTTCGGCGTGCTGCTTGGGGTCGTCGGCGACGAAGTAGCGAACGAGGACGTTGGTGTCGAGGCCGCGCGCGAGGTCGGACCCAGCAGGCGCATCCGCAGCCGACTCGTCCGCAGCGCGTGGCTCAAGATGTTCAGGCATCGTCGCGTCCCGGTTTCTCGTTCGCACCATCTTCGGCACCGCTCCGGCTCACGGCATTGAGGTGAGCAACCTCGCGACCCAGTGCGTCGTCAATTTCTTCGACGGTGAGCGCAGAGTCGGGAGCGTAGGCGCTCAGGATGCCGCGGAGCGAGCGGGCTGAGTCAGGCCGCTTGCGAAGGACGACGGTGCCCTCGCCGGTGAGCTCGAACTCGACCGAAGTGCCGGGGTATAGACCGAGGAGGTCGCGGACGGGTTTGGGAACGGTGACCTGTCCCTTCGGTGAGACCCGCGACGAGCGGCTTGGATTGTGCGGGGGCTGACTTGGAGTACTAGCCATCGGGAGCGAGGAATGAACGAGAGACTGAGGTACGGTATCAGCGTACGGGTTGTACTTTGTGACGGAGGTTGTACGCAGCTATGCAATGCAAGCTCCGCCGCAGTGGGGACTGCCTTATGGACGCATTCTGTCCTTGCCTCGACGTGTTCGACTCACTGGGTAGTGCTGCTACTACAGGGGGCCTATTGTCACTTCGGATAAGGACAGATGCGCGGAAACGGACAGCTTTTTTATATGTCCGATAAGGCAACATTATCGGACGACACTCCCTATATTCCGACTCCCACTCGAACCAATTTCGCCCGGAGCAGTTAACCTGCACGAGCAGATTTTCTGCACGACGTGATTACTACCGACTCCCCGAGCCCATGCCCTCCACAGCCGCCCGCCCCGGAAGCACCTCTCCTAGGGGTGCCGCTCAGCCCGCGCTCGACGAGGCCTCGATCAACGAGGCCACCGTCCAACTCCGCGACCGCGGCGTCGTCACCCTCCCGAAGGCGCTCCGCGATCGCTACGGCCTAAGCCCCGGCGACGCCCTCCGCGTCGTCGACCTCGACGGCGTCTTCGTCGTGACCCCCCTCGTGCCGATGGTGCCCGAGCTCGCCCGCGAGATCGAGCGGCTCCGCACCGAGGCCGGGCTCTCGACGGAGGATCTCCTCGACGGGCTCCGCCGCGAGCGCGAGCGCTACGCTCGTGAACGGTACGGCATCGGAGCAGACGACGCCTCCGACGAAGACACAGCCGGCACGAATGGCTGAAACCACCGAGCCAGGCTCAGCAACTCCGCGACCGTCGTCCCCGGCACTCCGCGTCTTCGTCGACGCCGACGTCCTCTTCGCCGGGGCCGCCTCGCCCAGCGAGCACCCCTCGGGCTCGGCCAGCCTCGTCGTCCTCCGCCTCGCCGAGCTCACGCTCCTCGCCGCCGTGACGAGCGAGCAGGCCGTCACCGAGTGCGAGCGGAACCTCCGCGCGAAGCTGCCGGAGCCGCTCGCCGAGCGCGCCCTCGCCGCCTTCCGCCACCTCGTCGCCCGCGCCCTCCGTGTCGTGCCGGACCCGGAACGGGAGGCCCTGGCTCCGCACGCGGGAAAGGCCCACCCGAAGGACCTCCCCCTCCTCGCCTGCGCCCTCCGCGAGGGGTGCCCGCTCCTCACCACGTTCAACACGAAGGACTACGAGCCCGGCGACGACGCCGTCGAGGTGCTCCGGCCGGGCGCGCTCGTCCGCCGCGTGCGGGGCCTGCTCGCGCAGTTCCCAAGCAGGCCCTGACCCGGCGCACGTCCACGACCTCGCACATCTAACCCTCCCTCGTCATGACCCAAGGAGTCCCACCGACCGACCTTCAGAAAAAGGAACGGGGGGACCGTGAGCTACCGTCGCTGCCGACGGCGCTGCGCGACGACGCCGAGGCGGCGCGGGACTTCGCAGCGCACAGCAAGGCCGAGAACACCCTCCGCGCCTACCGCTCCGACTGGGACGACTTCA
>CAYTJT010000366.1:0-3151 GCA_964438105.1 uncultured Rhodothermales bacterium
GCGATAACTTCCTCGCCGGGCCGGAGTTCAACGCGAGCCTCGACCAGGGCCCGCCGTACTACGACGCGCTCGGGCTCAGTCTGGTCGGCTACGACGCCCTCGCCATCGGCAACCACGAGTTCGACTTCGGGCCGGACGTGCTCGCGGCGTTCGTCGCCAGCTTCCCCGAGGCCGCGCCGTTCCTCTCGGCCAACCTCGACGTGAGCGCCGAGCCCGCGCTCGCCTCGCTCCAGTCGGTCGGCCGCATTGCCGAGCGCGTCGTCGTCGAGCGCGGCGGCCGCTCCATCGGCATCATCGGCGCGACGACGCCCGCGCTCCGGACGATCTCCAGCCCGCGCAACGTCGAGGTGCTGCAGGACGTGCAAGCCGAGGTGCAGGCCGAGATCGACGCGCTGCAGGCCGAGGGCGTCGGGATCATCCTCCTCATCTCGCACCTCCAGGGCATCGACGAAGACCTCGCCCTCATCGAGGGGCTCAGCGGGCTCGACGTGGCGATCGCGGGCGGCGGCGACGAACTGCTCGCGAATGACGACGACGTGTTGCTGCCCGGCGACGAGTCGGCCGGGGCCTACCCGCTCGAAGCCACCGACGCCGACGGCGAGACGGTGCCCGTCGCGACAACGGCCGGGGGCTACCAGTACGTCGGCCGCCTCGTGGTCGAGTTCGACGCGGACGGGGACGTCGTGGCCGTGCTCGACGAGAGCGGGCCGGTGCGCGTCGCCGCCGCCGACGGCTACACGGCCGACGCCGAGATCGAGTCGCTCGTCGTCGCGCCCGTCGAGGCCTACGTCGCCGACCTCCAGACGACGGTGATCGGCGAGACCGAGGTCCCGCTCGACGGCCGCCGCGAGGCGATCCGCTTCGAGGAGACGAACCTCGGCGACCTCATCGCCGACGCCTACCTCTGGCAGGCCGACGAGCTCAACGAGACGTTCGGCGCGCCCGACCCCGACGTCGCCCTCGCGAACGGCGGCGGCATCCGCAACGACGACATCATTCCCGTCGGCGACCTCACCGAGTTCGACACGTTCGACATCCTCCCGTTCTCGAACTTCCTCACGATCGTCGAGGAGGTCCCGGCGGCGACGTTCAAGGACCTCCTCGAGAACGCGTACTCGCGCATCGCCACCGGCCCCAGTCCGAGTGGATCGGGTCGCTTCGCCCAGGTCGCGGGCTTCACCGTCTTCGTGGACACGACGGGCACGCCGATCGAGATCGAGGACGGCGAGATCACGACGCCCGGCGCGCGCATCCAGCGCGTCGTGCTCGACGACGGCACCGTGCTCGTCGACGGCGGCGCGGTCGTGGACGACGCGCCCGCCGTGAACGTCGCGACGGTCGACTTCACCGCGCGCGGCGGCGACGAGTTCCTCTTCGGCGACGCCGACCTCACGATCCTCGGCGTGACGTACCAGCAGACGCTGAGCAACTACGTCCAGCAGTCCCTCGGCGGGCTCGTCGCCGCGGCGGACTACCCCGAGGGCGGCAACGGCCGCATCGAGCTCGGCGGCATGGGCGTCCCGACGGAGGAGGCCGCGACGCCGCTCGTGTTCTCCGTGGACGGCCTCTACCCGAACCCGCTCAGCCGCGCGACCACGCTCGCCTTCGGGCTCCCGTCGAGCGCCGACGTCGAGGTCGTCGTCTACGACGTGCTCGGGCGCGAGGTGCTGCGCGAGGCGTCGGGCGCGCTCGCCGCCGGCACGCACGACCTCCGCCTCGACGCCGCCGGGTGGGCCTCCGGCGTCTACGTCTACCGCCTCACCGCCGCGGCGGCCGGGCAGACGTGGACGGCGACCGGCCGGATGACCGTCGTCCGCTAGCCGCGCCGATCGGGTTCGCGATTGGTCCCGTCTCGAGCGGCCCTGACTTCACGCGAGGCGGGGCCGCTCGCGATGTGGATGCGGGGGTAGGTACAATTCCCCAGTCTTCGATATCATGGACGGGTCGGTCGTCCACATCCCCTCTCATTTCCCCATTTCATCCCCGCCATGCTGCACACCATAGACGCTCAGGTCCACACCACGCTTGCCGACTATGAGGCGTTCAGCCACCTCGCCCCGGCCGTCGACGCGCTGCGCGAGGCGGCGCGCGAGCCCGCCCGACGACTGGAGGGGCGGACGGTGTGGATGGTCAACTCGACGGCGCAGGGCGGCGGCGTGGCCGAGATGATGCCGAAGATGATCGGGCTCTTCCGCGAGCTCGGCGTGGACGCGCGGTGGGTGGTGATCCAGCCCGAGGAGGAGCGGTTCTTCACCCTCACGAAGCGGCTGCACAACCTGCTCCACGGCGCGGGCGACCCGCACCTCGCCGCCGACGACGCCGAGCTGTACCGGGAGATCAGCCACACCCTCGCCGACCGCTTCGAAGAGCGCTTGAGCGAGGGGGACGTCGTGGTCATCCACGACCCGCAGCCCGCGGGGATGGGCGCGCTCCTCAAACGGCGGACCGGCCTCCCGTTCATCTGGCGCTGCCACATCGGCCTCGACACGCAGAACGCCTCGACGCGGGCGGGGTGGGAGTTCCTCCGCCCGTGGCTGGAGCCCTACGACCAGACGGTGTTCTCCCTCCCCGAGTACGTCCCCGACTACCTCGCCGACGAGGCCGAGATCATCCACCCGGCCATCGACCCGCTGAGCCACAAGAACCGGCCGCTCAGCCCGCACAAGCTGACGGGCGTGCTCGTCAACGCGGGCCTCATGGTGACGACGCACCCCGTCGTGACGCCGCCGTTCGCGACGCCCGCGCTCCGGTTGCAGGCCGACGGCTCGTTCGCGGCGTCGGCGCAGGGCGAGGACCTCGGGCTGCTCTTCCGGCCCATCGTCACGCAGGTGTCGCGGTGGGACCGGCTCAAGGGGTTCGTCCCGCTGCTCCAGGGCTTCGCGCACCTCAAAGAGGGGCGGTTCGGGCGGAAGGGCGAGCTCAGCGACCGCCACCGCCGCCGCCTCGACCTCGTCCGCCTCGTCCTCGCCGGCCCCGACCCCAGCTCCATCCAGGACGACCCGGAAGGGCTCGAGGTCTTCCAGGAGATCTGCGGGCTCTGGCACAGCCTCGATCCCGAGCTCCAGCGCGACATCGCCATACTCAGCCTTCCGATGACCTCGCGCAAGGTCAACGCGCTCATGGTCAACGCGCTCCAGCGGTGCTCGACGGT
>CAYTJT010000367.1:0-3142 GCA_964438105.1 uncultured Rhodothermales bacterium
CGCTCGACCCCGTTACCCCCGCTCTTCTCATGACCACCCGCCTCTCTTTCCTCCGCCCCCTCCTCCTCACCGCCCTCGTGCTCGGCTTCGCCGCCTGCGACAGCGGCGACGGCAGCGAGCTTCCGCCCGACACGTTCGACCGGTCCGAGTTGCTCGAGACCGTGGCTACGGACATCATCGCGCCCTCGTACGCCGCGCTGCAACAAGCCGTCGACGCGCTCGGCGCTTCGGTCGATGCATTCGCCGCCGACCCAACGGTAGCGAGCCTCGCGGAGGCGCAGGCCGCGCTCAAGACGGCGCGGCTCGCGTGGCAGGACGCCAGCCTCTTCCAGTTCGGCCCGGCCGAGTCGGTGGGGCTCCGGACGAGCCTGAACACCTACCCCGTCGACGTGGAGCAGGTCGAGGCGAACGTGGCCGAGGGCGACGTCATCCTCGGGGCCGTTGACAACCGCGACGCCGTCGGCCTCCCCACGCTCGGCTACCTCCTCCACGGCGTCGGCGGCACGGACGAGGAGATCGTCGCGGCGTACACCGACGCCCCGGACGCCACCGACCGACGCGCGTATCTCCGGGACAACGTCGCCTTCGTCGCCGACGCCGTCGACGCGACCGCCGAGGCGTGGTCGTCCGGCGGCGACTACCTCGACATGTTCCTCAGCGAGGCGAACGCGGGCGTCGACGTGGGCTCCTCGCTCGGCATGCTCGTCAACGCGTTCATCCTCCACTACGAGCGCTTTATCCGCGACGGCAAAATCGGGATTCCCGCAGGCGTCCGCAGCGCCGGCGTCCCGCGCCCGACCTCGACGGAAGCGTACTACGGCGGCTATTCGGCCGAGCTCGCGGCGGCGAGCCTCCGCGCCGTGCAGCGGCTGTTCCTCGGCGACGCCTCTGACGGAACCGCAGGCACCGGCCTCGACGACTACCTCCGCTCGCTCGACGCCGAGGCGCTCGCCACGCGCGTCACGACCGAGTTCGACGAGGCGGTCGCAGCGGTGGAGGCGCTCGACGACCCGCTCTCGGAGCAGATCGAGCGCGACAACGCGCCGGTCCTCGCGGCCTTTCAGGAGATGCAGGACACCGTCGTCCTTCTCAAAGCCGACATGACCTCCATCCTCGGCGTCACGATCACGTTCCAAGACAACGACGGCGACTGAGCCCGTCATGCGGAAACACCTCACCGATCCCGTATCGATCGCGCCCCTCGCCGTTTTCCGGGTGCTGTTCGGCCTCGTCATGGCCGCGAGCGTGCTGCGCTTCGCGGCCATGGGGTGGATCGGCGAGTTGTACGTCGCGCCGACGTACCACTTCACCTTCTACGGGTTCGGCTGGGTGCAGCCGCTCGGGGCGGTGGGGATGCACGCGCTCTTCGCCGTGATGGGGCTCGCCGCCGTGGGCGTCATGCTCGGCTGGCGCTACCGCCTCTCGGCCGCCGCGTTCTTCCTGCTGTTCACCTACGTCGAGCTGATCGACAAGGCGAACTACCTCAACCACTACTACTTCGTCAGCATCGTCGCGGGGATGCTCATCTTCCTGCCGGCGCACCGCGCGTTCTCGCTCGACGTCCGCCGCCGCCCCGAGCTCCGGGCCGACACCGTGCCGGCGTGGACCGTCAACGCCCTCAAGCTCCAGCTCGGGATCGTGTACGTCTTCGCCGGGCTCGCCAAGCTCCACCCGGACTGGCTCTTCGAGGCGATGCCGCTGCAGCTGTGGCTGCCGGCGCACGCCCACCTCCCCGTCGTCGGACCGCTGCTGGCGGAGGTCGAGACGGCGTACCTCTTCAGCTGGGCGGGCGCGCTTTACGACCTCACGATCCCCTTTTTCCTCCTGTGGGGGCGGACGCGCGCGCTGGCCTACGTCGCCGTCGTCGGCTTCCATGCCACGACGGCCGCGCTCTTCCCGATCGGGATGTTTCCGTACGTGATGATCGCGTGCACGCTCGTATTCTTCTCGCCGCGCTTCCACGACCGCGTGATCGCGCGCGCGACGACGTTCGGCCGCGCGCTCGTGGGCCGGACGAGCGCAGCGGTCGAGGCCGCGCGGGCTCCGATGCATTTCCGCTTCGGGCGACGGGCGGGGACGGCGCTCGGCGTGCTCTTCGCCGTCCACTTCGCCCTCCAACTCGCGCTCCCGCTCCGCGCCTTCGCCTACCCCGGCGACCTCTTCTGGAACGAGCAGGGATACCGCTTCTCGTGGCGCGTGATGCTGATGGAGAAGGCGGGGGCCGCCACGTTCCACGTCCGCGACCCCGAAACCGGGCGGCAGTGGGAGGCGGCGAACTACGAGCACCTCACGCCGAACCAGGAGAAGATGATGGCGACGCAGCCCGACATGATCCTCCAGTTCGCCCACCACCTCGAAGACGAATACCGCCGCGAGGGGTTCGAGGACGTCGAGATCACCGTCCGCGCGCACGTCACCCTCAACGGCCGCCCGAGCCAGTTGATGATCGACCCGGCCGTGGATCTGACCGCCGTCGAGCTGGGGCTCGGCCACAAAGCGTGGGTGCTCCCGTTCGACGACACCGAGGACCGATGGGTGGAGCGTCAGCGATGACCGTGCGTCTCCTCATCCTCGCTCTTCTCGCAATTGCCAGCGTGCCGACGGCCGCGCAGCCGTTCGTCGTGACCGGCACCGTCACCGGCGACGACGGCACCACGCTCCCCGGCGCGACCGTCTTCGCCACCCCCGCCACCGGCGACTCGACGGCGGCGCCCGAGAGCCTGCCCCGCTTCGGCGGGGCCCTCACCGCCCGCTTCGTCACCGCCGAGGGCGCCGTGATCGACGTGAGTGCCGCTGACGGTTCGTTCCGGCTCGCGGGTCTCGATTCCGAGCAGTACACCGTCGGCGCCTACGCCACCGGCTACGGCCTCGTCACGCGCACCGTCGCGCTCACCGGCGACGTCCGACTGGACTTCGAGTTGAATGAGTTGCAAGCGGAGCTCGGCGAAGTCGTCGTGGCCGACCGAGCCGAAGCCACGCTCGGCCTCGCGCGGCTCCGGTCGGTGGACGTCGAGGGCGTCGCGCTCTACGACGCCAAGAAGACCGAGGTCGTCGTGCTCGACGACCTCACGGCGAACCTCGCGACGAACAACAGCCGGCAGGTCTACGGGCGCGTGGCGGGGCTCAACATCTGGGAGAGCGA
>CAYTJT010000368.1:0-3109 GCA_964438105.1 uncultured Rhodothermales bacterium
CGCCGATGTCGGACGAGACGACGGGCACGCCGCACGCCATCGCCTCGAGCGCGGCGAGGCCGAACGTCTCCGAGCCGGAGGGCATCATGAACACGTCGGCGATCGAGAGGATCTCCTCGATGGGCTCCTGTTTGCCGAGGAAGCGGACGTCGCCGTAGACGCCGAGCTCGCGCGCGAGCGCCTCGGCCGCCGGCCGGTCCGGCCCGTCGCCGACGAGCAGCAGCTTGACGCCGGGGCCGTCGTGCTGCGCCTCCTCGTGGAGCCGGTGGAAGACGCGGACGACGTCGGTCGCGCGCTTGACCTCGCGGAAGTTGGAGACGTGGATCAGCAGCTTCTCGCCGTCGGGGCAGATGGCCCGCTTGAAGTGCCCCTTCTCCTGACGGTTGAAGCGCTCGGTGTCGACGAAGTTGGGGATCACCTCGATCTCGCGCTCCACGGCGAACTGCTCGTACGTCTCGTTGCGGAGGTAGTCGGAGACGGACGTGACGCCGTCCGACGTGTTGATCGCGTGCGTCACGACGGGCACGAACGAGGGGTCCTGCCCGACGATCGTGATGTCGGTGCCGTGGAGCGTCGTGACGACGGGGACGTGGAGGCCCTCGCACGCGAGGATCTGCCGGGCGTGGACGGCGCTCGTGGCGTGGGGGATGGCGTAGTGGACGTGGAGGAGGTCGAGCCGTTCGTACTTCACCACGTCGATCATCTTGCTCGTGAGCGCGAGCGCGTAGGGTGGGTACTCGAAGAGGGGGTAGGTGTTGACCTGCACCTCGTGGAAGTAGATGTTCTCGGCGATGTGCGGGAGCCGCTGCGGCGGGGCGTAGGCGATGAAGTGGACCTGGTGGTCGCGCCGCGCGAGCGCCTTGCCGAGCTCGGTGGCGACGACGCCGGAGCCGCCGTAGGTGGGGTAGCAGGTGATGCCGATGCGCATGGGAACGGAGAGAGTCGCTGGAAAAGAAGTGCGACGTGGGAGCGGGAGATCGCGGCGTGGAAACTCCGCGTGCTCGGGATAAGTTGCCTGCACCGTCGACCGGCCCCGGCAGCGTGCTTCGCCACCTGCGACGCCCTCCGGGTGCCGGCGGCTATACCCCCCTTCGCCCATCCCTCGCTCCTATGCGTCCTCTCCGCACCACCCTCCTCGCGCTCGCCGTCGTCTGCGCCACGGCCTGCACCGCGTCCTCCGCCCACGCCCAGATCATCCCGAAGTTCGGCGCCACCGGCGGGCTCAACTTCGGCTCCCTCTCCGACGCCACCGGCGTCGACCTGGAGAACTCCACCGGCTACCACATCGGCGTCTACAGCGAGCTCGGCTTCGGCGGCATCAGCGTCCGCCCGGCCCTCCTCTACCTCCGCCTCGGCGAGCTCGACTTCAGCGACGCCTTCGGCCCCGCCGACGCCTTCGACTCCGACGTGTCGTTCATCGCGATCCCCGTCGACCTCAAGTACAGCTTCCCGTCCCCGCTCGTGAAGCCCTATGCCCTCGTCGGCCCCGAGGTGCGGTTCCCCCTCGGCGACCTCGCCGACCTCGACGGCGTCGAGAGCGTGAACTTCACGGCGAACGTCGGCCTCGGCGCGAAGCTCGGCGCGATCATCGGGCCGGAGGTGTTCGCCGAGCTCCGCTACGCGTTCGACCTCTCCGGGACGTTCAGCGAGATCCCGGCGACGGACTTCGAGACGGACGGGAGCGTGAACGTGTTCTTCCTCCGCGTCGGAGTCGGGCTCTGACCCGTCTGCGGTTCTATTTGCGAAAGCGGGCCGGTGGGCGTACCATCGGCCCGTTTCTTTTTCGCTCAGCCGACCGAACATGCTCTCCAACTTCCGCCTCGCGTCGCTCACGCTCCTGCTCGTACTCCCCAGCCTCGCGCTCGCGCAAGATTATTTTTTGTCTCCCCAGGGTCAGCCTCCCGCGGCGTTCGGCGGCGGCGGGCTGTCGTCGGCGTTCGGCGTGAGCGCGACCGATGTTGGTGGTGCCAACCCGGCCGCGCTCGGCGGCTTCGAGCACACGACCGTGGGGGCGTCGTACGTATTGGGAACGGCGGCGGAGATCGCGGACGATGTCGAGGTCGGACCGGCAAACGGACTGCGTCCGCAGAGCGCGGCCGTCGTTCTCCCACGTGGTGCGTGGACGTTCGGGCTGAGCTACAACCAGCGCTACGCATCGAGCCTAGACACGTGCATCCCGCGCCAGACGGCTGAGAACCCGGACATTGAGCCATTGGAGTGGTGCGTTGAGCAGACGGCGCGGGCAGAGGTGCTCGCCTCGCAGGTAGTCTATCGCACCGTCGGCGCCTCGGGCAGCACGCTCGACCT
This sequence comes from uncultured Rhodothermales bacterium, assembly GCA_964438105.1. Taxonomy (GTDB): domain Bacteria; phylum Bacteroidota; class Rhodothermia; order Rhodothermales; family JANQRZ01; genus JBBSMX01. Next base: position 2,308 of record CAYTJT010000368.1, read on the forward strand.
CGGAGTCCGGCTCGGCCTCGGGCGCGGCTCGATCGATAGTCAGATTGACGACATCACTGGGAGCTTCTCGTCGTGGGGCGTCCAGCTCGCCGCTGGATTGAGCTACCATGTGGATGGGGTCGGCTTCGCCGCATCGTACGAGACGGTGCTCCGCGTCGAGGGAGATATGGGAGCCGAGGGAGGACTTGAGACACCCGAACCACCGGGGGGTGGCGGTCCCGGTGAACTCCCGGCTTTCACTGAAGACCGGAGTACGTCGGTGGCTGGTGCGATCCCCGCGCGCCTAGGCCTGAGCGCCGCCTTCAAAGCCGCACCGACGCTGGACATCGGCGCCGACCTCCACTACGCCTTCTGGGAGATGGAGGACGCCGACCGCTTCGAGAACCAGTTGGAGGCTGCCGTGTGGACCCGCCTCGACGTCTCCGAGCGCGCCCTCGCTTCGTTCGGTATGTGGAAACAGGGAGGGAACCCCGTGGCACGCGGCGTTCTGGCGTCCGACGGACAGGCGGTCTACCTCACGGCGGGCGGCGCGCTCACGTTCGATGGGCTCCGCCTCGACGCCGTGGTCGCCGACAGCCGCCTGCTCTCGGACGAGGGGCATCGGCAGACGCTCGTCAAGCTCGGCGCGAGCGTGCGACTGTGAACGAACGACGAGTCGCGAGTGACGAGCGTCGAATGAGACACCCACTCGGCGTTCGTTACTCGCGACTCGTCACGCATTAGTAATCCAAAATCCCCGATCCAAACTCTAAGAGGGCGTTGAGATTTTTTCTCCCCCTCCCTACGCAGTGGGGAGGGGGCC
>CAYTJT010000369.1:0-3107 GCA_964438105.1 uncultured Rhodothermales bacterium
CGACCGCCCGCCGCACCGGATCCTCGACGTCGCCACCGGCACGGCCGACCTCGCCGTCGAAGCGCTCAAGCTCGGCCCGGACCGGGTGATCGGCGTGGACATCGCCGAGGAGATGCTGGCCGTCGGCCGCGACAAGCTCCGCGAGCGCCGCCTCGACCACCGCATCACGCTGCAGCGCGGCGACGCCGAGGACCTGGAGTTCGCCGACGGCTCGTTCGACCTCGTGCTCGTCGCCTTCGGCGTGCGCAACTTCGAGAACCTCGGGCGGGGGCTGGAGGAGTTGCATCGCGTGCTCCGGCCGGGCGGGGTGCTCGTCGTCCTCGAGTTCAGCCAGCCGCGCGCCTTCCCGATGAGGCAGCTCTACGGGGTCTACTCGCGCCACGTCCTCCCGCGCGTCGGGCGCACCGTCAGCGGCGACAGCGGGGCCTACGACTACCTCCCCGAGTCCATCCAGGCCTTCCCCGACGGCGACGACTTCCTCGGCGTGATGGACGAGGCCGGCTTCGGCGGGCTCAAGCAGAAGCGGCTCACCTTCGGCGTCGCCTCGCTCTACCGCGGCGTGGCGGGCTGACGAGGGCTAAAATGCTTGTCGCCAAGAGGAGGAGGAATGACGGGGTGACGGGAATATCCGTGCGCCGGAAGTCTGTGTGATGCGCTTCACCTCGCTCAGCGCGATGCGGCGTTCCGTACCGTCCTGGTCCAGCACCACATCGAACACGTCCCGGCGGGCGATGCGCCCAGACACGCGTCCTCCCTCCTCAGGCCACACCGTCACGAAGGTGCCCTCCGGCCAGGGGAGAAAGCTGAACGCAGAGACTCGGCGGCCCGTGAGCAATTCGAAAATGAGTGCTGCCGTGACAGCCTCAACCTCTTCCGGTTCGGCCGGGTCCATGTCAGCATAGTGCTGACCGAACCACTCCACCTGAGCAGACTCGGCGTCGAAAACCGTCGCCTCGATGCCGATGCCCGCGTGCGGCTCGTGGCTGAGGGCCAGGGTGCTGAGCACGCGGTTGGCTGTCGTTTTGCGCCACCCCGTCGCATAGAGGACGATCGAGCGACCCGCTCCCACTGCCTCTGAGAGCGCGAGTAGGGGAGGCGGTGCGGAGAGAGTCAGAGGCGCGCTCCGCCGAACAGCCTCTTTCGCTTCAGACCTGAGGTCGCTGTAAGAGTCGACCGCTTCTTGTAGGAGCGCAGAACTGACGGACGAGTGCTGCGGCTCCTCGACTGCTGTGTCGAAATAAGCGGCGTGACGGATGAGTGCGTCGCCCGCAGCGGCCCGGAGCTGCTCGCGAAGATCTGCGTTGGGGTCGTAGCTGAGCAGCCCGGAGTCGGACCCTCCGGCCAAAGAGAGTACGACGGTGATTCGGTCGAGTCGTTCGGGCTCGAATGTGGGAGCTTGGGCAGTGATCGAAGACGGTGCGCAACCGGCCACCGCACTACTCACTGCAACGAAGAGGGCGATTCGGAGGTAATGCGGAGACATCTACGGGGAGGCTAACGTGGAGTCCAAAGCCTCCAAAGAAACGGTGTCTAACCGGAGCCGTCAAGCCGACGCCACGTCGCCGTCGTTGCCGTTGAGGCGCTTGACGAGGCAGACCTCGCTGGCGCCGTCGCGCTGCCGGTACTCCACGGTGTCCACGAGCCGGTGCATCAGCGCCACGCCGAAGCCGCCCTTCCGCCGCTCGTGGATCGAGCGGTTGATGTTCGGCGGGCGGTAGGCGGCCGGGTCGAACGGGACGCCGTAGTGGCGGACGATGACGGTGAACCGCTCCGGCTCGCGCTCCACGGCGACCTCCACCTCGCCCGTCTCCTGGCCGTCGTACGCGTGCTCGATGGCGTTCGCGCACGCCTCGTCCACGGCGAGCCGGACGGCGTCGGCGTCGCGCTCGGAGAGCCCGGCGGCGGCGGTCTGCTGGTCCACGAACCGGCGCACGCGGGCGAGGTAGCGCGTGGCGCTCGGGATCGTGACGGTGGGGGCGGGAGGGGGCATGGTCAGGCGGCGTCGGCCTCGAAGCGCTCGACGGCCTCTTCCTCGGACTCCGTGATGTCGAAGAGCACGGGGAAGCCGAGGAGGTCGAACACGTTGTAGACGCGGGGCTGGAGCGCGGCGATCTTGATGTCGCCGCCCTGCTCGCGGACCTCCTCGATGTAGGCCATGAACACGCCGAGCCCGGCCGACGAGATGTACTGGAGGTCGCCGCCGTGGACGACGATGCGGGGGCGCCGGTCGTCGATGCACTTCTGGAAGGCCGCTTCGAGCTCGCTCGCGGTGTGGGCGTCGAGCTCGCCCTTGAGGTCGAGCACGCAGACCACGTCGTCGGGCGAGCGGAAGGTGACGGAAAAGGAACTCACGGTCGGGGGAGGTCGGAGGGTGGAATGAAGATCCGCGTCGGTGCGGGCGTCGATCAAAAACTAGGCCGGATGAGGCAGGCGGTCGGCGTCGGCCGCGGTGAGCGTACGGTCGGGGAGGCCGTCCCACTTCACGACGACGAGCGTGAGGTCGTCGTCCCACACGTCGTGCCCGGCGAACTGGTAGAGGTCGCTCAGGAGCGCGTCGCGGAGGTCGTCGGGGGGGAGCGCGCGGTGGCGGGCGACGGCCGCGGCGAGGCGTTCGTAGCCGTACTCGTCGCCGGCGGGGTCGCGCGTCTCGACGAGCCCGTCGCTGTAGAGCACGAACGCGTGGCCGGGCTCGAGGTCGATCTGCTGCTCTTTGAGCGCGCTGCGGAAGAGCGGCCCGCGGTCGAGCCCGAGGCCGAGCCCGCCGCTGCGGAGGAGGTCGACGGTGCCGTCGGCGTGGGCATGGGCGACCGGGCAGTGCCCGGCGCGCGCGAGCGTGAACGTGCCGGCCTCGGGGTCGAGGATGCCGTAGACGGCCGTGATGAACGCGTTCTTGCCGAGCGAGCCCGAGAGCGCCTCGTTCGCCCGCACGAGGAACTCCGCGGGCGAGCGCGTCAGCCGGCTGGCCGACTGGAAGATCCCTTTGAGCTCGGCCATGTAGAACGCCGCGCTCGTGCCCTTGCCCGACACGTCGCCGACGATCACGCCGAAGCAGCCGTCGCCGATCTCGACGAAGTCGTAGTAGTCGCCGCAGACCTCGGCGGCGGGGA
>CAYTJT010000370.1:0-3096 GCA_964438105.1 uncultured Rhodothermales bacterium
GTGATGCGGACGCCGTGGTGCATCTCGTAGCGGTCCTTGATCCCACGCAGGATCGCGACGGTGTCCTCGACGCTGGGCTCGCCGACGAGCACTTGCTGGAAGCGGCGTTCGAGCGCTTTGTCCTTCTCGAAGTACTTCCGGAACTCATCGAGCGTCGTCGCGCCGATCGCGCGGAGGTCGCCGCGTGCGAGGGCGGGCTTGAGGATGTTGGCGGCGTCCATCGCGCCCTCGGCCGCGCCCGCGCCGACGAGCGTGTGGATCTCGTCGATGAAGAGGATCACCTCGCCGTCCGAGTCAGCGACTTCTTTCACGACGGCCTTGAGCCGGTCCTCGAACTCGCCGCGGTACTTCGCGCCCGCGATGAGCGCGCCCATGTCGAGCGCGAGGAGCTTCTTCGAGAGCAGCCCCTCGGGCACGTCGCCCTGCACGATGCGGATCGCCAGCCCCTCGGCGATCGCGGTCTTCCCGACGCCGGGCTCACCAACGAGCACGGGGTTGTTCTTCGTCCGCCGCGAGAGGATCTGCAGCACGCGGCGGATCTCTTCGTCGCGCCCGATCACGGGGTCGATCTTGCCCTTGCGGGCGAGCTCGTTGAGGTCGCGCGCGTAGCGGCCGAGGGCTTCGTACTTCGCCTCGGCGTAGGGGTCGGTGACGCGCTGGCCGCCGCGCATCTGCTTCATCGCGTCGAGCACGCGTTCTTTCGTCACGTTCTGCTCTTTCAGCGCCCGCCCGATCGCGTCGCTGCTCTGGGCCATCGCCAGCAGCAGGTGCTCGGTCGCGACGTACTCGTCGCCGAGCCCTTCGGCCTCTTTGAACGCGCGGTCGAAGACCTGGTTGAGGCCGCTGCCGACGTACTGCCCGCTGACGCTCGCGCCGGACACTTTCGGCAGTTTGTCGAGCGCCTGGTCGGTCTTCGTGCTGATAAAGTCGAGGTTGGCGTTGAGGCGGCTCAGCAGCGTCCGCACGACGGAGCCCTCATCGCTGAGGAACGCCTTCATGAGGTGAGGCGGCTCTAGCCCCTGGTGGCCCTGCGCCGCCGCGAGCTCGAGCGCCGCCTGCACCGCCTCCTGGGCTTTGACGGTAAATTTCTGAAGGTTCATCAGTAGTTCGATTCGGCGTGGATTGAGTCGTCACACACCGAGTACGGTCTCGAAATCCGTACCACATCGCCTGCACCTGCCAGCGTGGCAGACAGCGGATATGGACGTCGTCGAGGCTGCACGGGCGGGCACCGCGCGCAGTGCGCGCCCCCCGTCGAGGGCGTCCGAAACCGCGCTCGGCAGCGCCTCATACAACCCCCTGCCTCTCTCTTTCATCTCTCCCCCTCTTACCATGGCAGACACCTCCGTCAAAAAAGTAGACTCCGCTCATTCCCCGTCCGGCGACCTCGGCCAGACCTACCTCGCCTCCGGCACACGCCTCTCGATGCGGCTCTGGAACGAAGGCCCGACCGACGGGCTCGGACCGCACACCCGCCCCTACGAAACCGTCGGCTACGTGATCGAGGGCAAGGCCGAGCTCCACCTCGGCGACCAGGTCATTACGCTCGAAGCGGGCGACTCGTGGCTCGTGCCCGAGGGTGCGGAGCACCACTACGTCGTCCACGAGCAGTTCAAGGCCGTCGAGGCGACCGCGCCGCCCGCCCGCGTCGACGACCGCGACGACGGCTGATCCCCCCGCGGTGTGCGGTTTCACGGAGGCTCCACCGTTTATGAGGAGGAGACCGTCGTTTCGGGCGAAACGTGGAGGAATATTTGTTTACGAAATGCCAGACGGCGCCGATAAATGACTAGCCAGGTGGAATGATCTGATACGGTCAGGCCCCGTGCGCCAGAGCTGTCGTGTCCCGCCGCGTCGCATATGTCTCGCCCCCCCGTTTCCGTTTCGAAACGCTCCGCTCCCCTCCCTCCGGGGCTGAGGGGCTCGGCGCGTGCGGGCGGCGTCTCGGCGGGCGACCGGACGGCAGAGCCCGCGTCCGCGGCGGCCCGCCCGGATGACGGCACGGCGTACGCCGAGGAGCACGACCGCCGCCGGCTCCAGTCGTTCCGCTTGCTGATGGTGATCGCGGCGGCGGCGTTCGTGGGGTACAGCCTGCTCGACCGGTTGCAGGGGCTCGACTACTACGACCCCCTCTGGCTGCGGCTCGCCGTCGGCGGGGTGTTCCTGAGCGTGTTCGCCGCGAGCTACGTCAGCGAATGGGTCCGTCGCAAGGTGCACGTCGTCGCCGTCTCTCTCGTGCTCGCAGGCACGGGTTACTTCGCGTGGCTCGGCGCAGCGAACGGGTTGGACGGGCGCTGGGCGCTCGGACTGTTGACGGCCGTCGTCATATCCAGTCTTGTGCTGGCGCTCTACACGGAGCGGAGGCGGGATGCGGCCCTCTCGCTCGCTGCCCTCGTCGCCACGGTTGCGGCGATCGTGCTGCCTCAACCGGACCTCATCGTCGATCGCGGGGCGTTCATGGGGTACGTGTTCCTCGTCGCCGGGGCGGCGTACGTGGCCGGCGTCTTCCGCATCCGCGCGACCAAGAACCTCGCGCGCAACCGCGACGCCCTCCTCGCGGCGAAGGAGGAGGCCGAGGCGGCGGCGCGCGCGGTGTCCGAGCAGAGCCAGACGCTCCGCACCGTCATCGACGTGATCCCCGACGCCGTCTTCGTCGTCGACGTCGACGACCGCCTGGTGGAGGTGAACCCGGCCGCTGAGCGGATCTTCGGGTACCCGGCGGAGGCCCTCCTCGGGGAGCGGATGAGCGACTTCGTCGTGCCGGAGCGGTTCCGCGAGGAGCACCGCGCCAAGTTCCGCCGTTTCGTGCAGGGGGACCGCGTGAAGTCCCTGGGGCAGCGGCTGGAGCTCCCCGCCGTCCGCGCCGACGGCGTCGAGATCCCGTGCGACGTCTCGATCGTCCCGATCGAAGCGGAGGGTAGCGAGCCCCTGTTCATGATGTACGCCTCGGACCTCTCCGCGCGGAAAGCCGCCGCCGCCGAGCTCCTCGCTTCGAAGGAGGCGTCCGAGGCGGCCCGCCGGACGGCCGAGGCGGCGACGCGAGCGAAGTCGGAGTTCCTCGCCAACATGAGCCACGAGATCCGCACGCCCATGAAC
>CAYTJT010000371.1:0-3088 GCA_964438105.1 uncultured Rhodothermales bacterium
ACGGCGGCCTTCTCGGTCTGCAGCTCGTCCTGCGCTTCCCGGATGTTCACCACCATCCCGCGGAAAGCGTCGGCGAGCGCTCCGATCTCGTCCTCGTCGCCCGAGGGGATCTCGGCGTCGAGGTGGCCCTCACCGACCTCCCGCGCCGCGCGGCCGAGCCCGGTGAGGCGGTCGGCGATGAGGCGGCTGAGGAGCAAGGCGATGCTGGCCGCGCCGAGCGCGACGAGGAGGCCGATGAGGAGCGACACCGCGAGGTCCCCGTTGATCTGTCCGTGGACGCGGCCCATCGAGTAGACGAGGACGGTGTGCCCGTAGTCGGTGCCCGCGTACTCGATGGGCGCGCGGGCGTAGAGCCGGTCCCCCTCGTCGATGATCTCCTCCCACGTGATGGCGGCGGCGAGGTCCACGGAGAGCTCGCTCGGGTTGTGCTCGAAGAGCGGCTCGCCCGTCTCGTCGAGGAGGGCGACGTAGGTGACGTTGGGGTCCCCCTTGGCCCAGTCGAAGGCGGTCTGCACGAGGTCGTAGTCGCCGCCGTGCATACCCGAGCCGACGGAGAAGGCGAGCATCTCGCTCAGCGTCTCGGCCTGTTCGCGCCCGAGGTCCGCGCTCAGCGCGCGCTGCTGGGCCGGGAAGAAGAGGGTGGCGAAGAGGAGGACGATGACGATGGGGACGAGGATCGCCACCATCAGCTTCGCGCGGATGGAATGGCGGAGGAAGCGGGGGAGGGTCATGGCGGCAGGGGCGGGGGGGTGGACCGTGTGGTCCCGGCCGCGTGACCGGGACCGCAGCGCGGGTATGGAGGGGTTAGAGGGTGGCGAGCACCTTGACGCTGCCGTCGACGGCAGCGGCGCTCACGAACCCGACGGCGCCGGGCGTCGAGGCCACCTTCGCCAGCACCTCGGAGTCGGAGCCGAGCGTGGCCGGGGGCTGGCCTTCGCCGGAGAGCTTCTTCCGTAGCCAGACCTTCTTCATCTGGCCGGAGCTCTGGCCGATGGCGCCGTAGAAGGCATCCTGGGCCGCGGTCGAGGCGTCGAAAGGCACGACGGCCGCGCCGTCGCTCCAGCGGGTCTGGTCGAGGCTGTAGATCCCGACGAGGTCGGCGGATTCGACGGAGGCGTCAGCGACGCCGGGGTGAGCGACGACGGCGACCTGGGCCTGGGCCGGGGCCGCCGCGAGGGCGAGGCTGGCGAGGGCGAGGAGGAGGAACGAGTGTTTCAGCATGATATCGGTAGGGTTGGCGGTGTCAGAGGGCGGCGAGGGGCCGGGGCGTCCGCCCCGGCCCGCTCAGCCGACGCTTTAGAACTGGACGCTGGCGGCGAGGAAGAGGTAGCTCCCGCTGAAATCCGTAACCAGGTTCTCTCGAGCGGCGACATGGATGTACTGCGCCTTGAGGACGACGGGGAAGATGGGCCGGTAGCCGACGCCGGCGGAGTAGAGGTCGAAGCCGCTCGCGAACGCCGTGTTCGAGGTGTCCTCGAGGTAGTTGTACAGCCCGTACGCGAATACCTGGTCCGTGATGTTCACGCCGAGAAGGGCGTGGTAGAAGCTGGCGTCGAGCGTGCCGCTGAGGACGGGGGCGAGCTGGTTCGGGACCATCTCGACGCCCTGCTCGGTCTGGACCGGGAGCTCGGGGCTGCTCGAGAGGAGGTCGAGGCGCGCCTGCTGCTCGTCGTCGAGGCCGTAGAGGGCGAGGATGGCCTCGGCCTCGCCGAAGAGCATTCCGCGCTCGAATGAGGCGTCGGCGCCGAGGCGCATGCGCTGGACGTCGCCAAGCCCGAGCGGGAGGGCCGTGCCGTTGAGCACGAGGTTGTCGAGTTGGCGCTGGTCGTAGGTGCCCGAGACGCCGACCTTCGCACTGCGCCAGCGGAGGCCGAGGCGACCGCCGACGAGCTTCGACGTCGTGGTGTCAGTGCCGGCCACGACAGAGCCGATGGGGTCGGGCGCGGCGTAGCTCGACTCGCTGTTGCCGACGAAGGCGGCGTAGTCGAATCGGAGGTCGCCGGTCGGGAGCGTGCCGTTGACCTGGAGGAATGCCTGGTTGGGCACGAGCGCTCGCACGGGGAGTACCGTCGCGTACGCGGTCTCATACGCGATCGGGCGGAAGACGTAGGGGAGCAGCGGGGTCCGGTTGCTGATTTCGTTGAGGTTGTTGAACGTCGGGACGAGGAGGCCGGCCTTCACGTTGAGCGCGGCGCTGCGGTTGTAGCGGAGCCACGCCTCCTGGAGGCCGAGCGAGCCGAAGCCAGTCTCGGTCGAGTAGCCGTTCGTGATCTCGGCGTTGACGAACGCGCTGAACTCCTGCGTGAGCTGAGTGGAGGCGAAGAGGTTGAGCTGCTGCATCGAGAAGCTCAAGACCTCCTCAGGGCCGGAAGTACTTTGCTCATCGCTGTAGCGGAGCTGGCTCTGGAAGAAGCCGTAGATGTCGAGGTCGTCCTGGGCCTCGGCGCGCGGGGCGAAGAGCACCGCGGCGAGAAGGAAGGCCGCGCAGAGGCGGAGGGTTAGGGAGCGAAGCATGGGGGCGCGATTGCGGTGGATGGGGTTCGGTATCGGTGAGGGTTATCGGGCGGAGGGGGAGGGCGCTAAGTGAAGGGTCGGTGTAAATCGGAGCGGACAGAGATCGCCTCTACGGTCCTCCGGAAACACGGTAGCCGGCGATCAACAGGCCGTCGGCTAACGCTCCGCGCAGAGCGGGTCCCACCCGGAAGCGCGTCTTCCTCTAGGCGGCGATGGTCAGTGCCCGGTGACGGGGCAGCCCGTCCGGCGCGGCACAGCGATCGGGGCGGCGGCGGCAGCGAACCCGTCTCCGTGGTCGGAGGCGCCGTGGTCGGGTGTGCCATAGCCGTCGCCGGCCGATGCGCCGTGGGCGTTGCTGGTGCCGTCGGGGTCGCCGGTGCGGAAGCGCCCGACGAGCCCGCGGAGCTCCTCCGTCAGCGCCGAGAGCCCGCCCGTCGCATCCGCGATCTGCGAGAGTCCGGCCGCCGACTCCGACGACACCGACGAGATCGACTCTACGCCGCGCGCCATCTGCTCCGACGTCGTCGACTGCTCCTCGCTCGCCGCGGCGATCTGCCCCACCATCGACTCCGTC
>CAYTJT010000372.1:0-1230 GCA_964438105.1 uncultured Rhodothermales bacterium
GAGAGGAAGAGCGCTCGACGTGTCGGGCTCTCCGGCACACCACGCGCCTGATCGGGGAGTTCGACGCCGTTCGGTAGCACGACGACCGGCTGCCGCAGTCCGGCGCGGCGGATGTCCTCGACCTCGGCGTCCGCCGTCGCGTGCAGGAGGCGCGCGGAGCGGAGGTCGCGGCCCTGGTAGAGCCCCCACGCCACGCGCTTTTTCAGCCGGCTCTGGCGGAGCGCCCACGACGTCAGCATCCCCCGCGTGCTCACGACGAGCGGCAGCCCGAGCCGCCGCGCGGTCGAGGCTGCGGCGTGGTTGCTCGGCATCCACACGCCGTGGTCGTGGACGACCGTCGCGGTCCCATTCACCGCTGTGGCGAGGGTATCGGCGAAGTGGTTCTGGGCGCTGAGGAGCGGTCGCCACGCGGGTTCGGGCGCGGCAAAGCCGAGCGTGACGGCGTCGCTCGGACGCACGATCTCCGACGGCGCGCCGCTCTCGTAACTAATGAGACTCACGTCGGCGCCCTGCGCGGCGAGGTGCGAGCACAGCGCGGTGACGCTGCGGCTCGGGCCGCCGTGGTCGGCGTGGAGACTGTTGACGGTGTGGACGACGCGCATGTCGGTGTCGATCTCAGGCGTCCGCGGTGGCGCGGGGCGTGACGGACTGAGTGGCGCCGCCGTAGACGCTCAGCCACGCCTCGGCGAACGCTTCGCGGGTGATGCCCAACCGCTCCAGCGAGGCCCGCGCCGCGTCGCCGGCCGCGCGCACCGCGTCGGCATCCGCGTCGAGGTAGAACGTGATGCCCTCGGTCAGCGCCTCGGCCGTGCGGGCCCGGCAGACGAACCCGTCGCGCTCGTGCTCGACGATCTCGGGCAGCCCGCCGGACGGAAACACGACGGACGCCGTGCCCGCCTGCTTCGCCTCGACGACGGTGTTCGAGAGCGGCTCTTCCCACACCGATGGGCAAACGTGCACGTCGGCCGCAGCGAGCAGGCCCGGCACGTCCTCGACATACCCCAGAAATTGAATCCGCTCCCCGAGCCCGAGCGCCTGCACCTTACCGTGCAGCCCGACGCCGAAGAGGTTCTGCCGCGCGATCCGACCGGCGATGAGGAACCGCACGTCGTCGCGCTGTTGGCAGAGAGCGATCGCCACGTTCACGAGCACGTCGACGCCTTTGTGCGGGGCGATCTGCCCGACGAACACCACCGTCCGCCCGTCGAATGAATCGAGCGGCGCAGCCTC
>CAYTJT010000372.1:1330-3082 GCA_964438105.1 uncultured Rhodothermales bacterium
GCGGGGCGCTCGGGCGGGTGGCTGTAGATCACACGGGTCCTTTCAGCGGGCGTGCCCGCGTCGATGGCGCTCTCGCGGACGTACTCGGAGACGCACACGAACGACTGCACACGCGGCACGATACCCCACCGCCACAGCCACCGATACAACACGTGATGCCGCGGCGGCTCGTCGCCCATGCGGTAGACGACGGGCGTCCGCGTCGTCAGCAGCGCCGGGAGCACGCCGAGGAAGTAGTGCGGGTTCGCGACGTGGACGTGCGTCGGCCGGTATTCGCGGACCAGCTTTCCGAACGCCCGCGAGGCGGCGAGCAACCGCCCGACGTTGCCGATCCAGCCCCGCAGCGTCAGCCGCTTCGTGAAGTGGCGGGGGTAGCGCAGCGTCGTCCACCGCAGCCCGAGCCGGTCGAGGAGGGGCTGGAGGTGGCGGTGCCCCCAGTCGGCGTGGGTGACGAAGAGCGCTTCCACGCCCACGCGTTGGAGGGCGCGGAAGACCTGGATGTTGCCCCGCTCCTGCCCGTTGAGCGCGTAGTTGCCCAGCACGACGAGCACTCGTGGACGCCCCTCAGCCCCCACCATAGCTCCGCTCCCCCCCCGGAGCCAGCGTGCCGCGGGGCAGGAGATCTGACTGTTCCCTCCTCTGCAACCACCGCCCCACGTACCGCTCAGCGAGATACATGACGAGCGCCAGCACCATGAACTTCATCAGCACGCCGCCGAGCAGCTTGATGCTCGCCATCTCGAACTGATAGGCGTTCAACAGCAGCGCCGTAGCGAACCCGTAGCCGATGATGACGTAGCGCGCCCGCGACACGAAGAAGGTGTACATCAGCCCCCACATCACGCCCAGAATGAAGACCGGGATGAACATCCCGTACGGGCCGAAGTCGACGTAGCTCTCGCCCATGTAGCCGATGCTGATGGAAGTCCCCTGGCTGTCGCTGGCCAGGTGGAGCCCGGTGTACTGCATCGTCAGCTCAGAATCCGACGGGAGTGGCGGTTTGTCGGGGAAAAGGGCGCGCGGGGTCAGCACGTGCATCACGGATTTCCCCCACACCCCACCCTCCTCGTGCGGCGTGTACGACGGCACGTAATCCAGCACGAGGGCGAGGTAGTCCACGTACGCAATCCGCCCGAAAAGCTGCCCTACCGACTCGCCGAGGTCGTGCCCGTCGAGCTCGCCAACCAGCTCGCCCAGCTTCTGGAACTGATCGGCCGGCGAGACGGCCACCGTCTGCTGCCCGGTCCCCTGGTTGAGGTAGGCCCGGTACTCCATCTTGATGCTGGTCCAGCCGACCCCGAGCAACAGCAGGAACGCCAGCAGCACGGTAGCCAGCGCGATCACGCCCGGCTTGAGCTGGTACCGGACGGTAAAGGCGATGATGAGGGTGACGAAGATGACCGTCTTGAACCCCGAGAAGAAGCCGATGCCCCCGACAAACTCGATCAGCACCGCGATGAGAAAGAACGGGTACCGCTCCCGCCGCTTCAGCACGACGTAGCCGAGGATGAAGAACGCGACCCACTTGATACCGAGTGCCGCTCGAATCACCTGAACCAACCCGCCGAAGCTCCACACGTAGGCTTCGAGCACGGCATCTACGGCCGCGAGGATCAGGTACAGGATGAAGGCACGATCCGGTGAAAACCAGTCGGCTTCGGTCTGCGCCCGTTCCCTGTTTCCCGCACTCAACTTCCACATCCCCAGGCGCATCCCCGCAGCCAGCACTACCAGCCCGATGAGCCCCAGCCA
>CAYTJT010000373.1:0-3077 GCA_964438105.1 uncultured Rhodothermales bacterium
GCGCCGGGATGCCCGGCGTGCTCTCCTCGGCCCGCGTGCTCGACACCGTCGTGCCGGACCCGTCCGACATCCCGACTTCCCGACCCGTTCAACTCGCCTGACCCCTGATCCCATGTCGAAGCATCATCACGTCGTCCGCATCGACATCACGCCGTCCGAAGACAACCCGCGCCGTAGCTCCACGCACGGCTGGCAGGTCCGCGTGAGTCACGACGGAACCCGCAAGACCAAGTTTTTCGCCGACCGCAAGTACGGCGGCCGGGACGAGGCGCTCGCGCTCGCGGTGGAGCACCGCGACAAGCTGCTCGCCGAGCGCCCGGAGCCGAGCGGTCCGGTGGAGCGCCGTCCGCAGAAGCGCAGCACGTCCGGCGTCGCCGGGGTCCGGCTCGCGTTCAAAAACGAGACGCCGTACATCGAGGCAAACTGGGTGGGGGAGGACGGGCGTTCCGTGACGTCGTATTCGGTGGGCCGGTGGGGGCTGCGCCGCGCTACGTGGCGGGCCTGCAAGAGCCGCGCGCTCGGCCTCGGCGTGCGCAACCCCGAGCGGGTGCAGAGCATGTTCGAGACGGCCTATCCGAACCTCCAGAAGAGCCTCGCCGACGCCATGCTGGAGCGCGAGGGCGGCGGCGACGGCCACGCCACGGCCGAGGTCGAAGAGCCGCGAGGCGAAGAGGCGGAGGCGTAGCTACACGCACGGCAGCGTGCGAGCGCTGGTTGCTGAGGTGAACGTTATCGGGGCCGCTGACTTCAGAGTCGGCGGCCCCGCATTTTTGTATCATCTTGTCTCGGTAGCCTCTCTGGTCATGCGTGCTCCGCCATGTCTTTTGTTCCGCTCGGCTCTCGTATTTGGGAGCTACGTTGTCCGCGTAACGGCTAGCTCGTCCGTCACGACGCACCGATTGACGGTGGTCCGATGAGGCGGCTGATTCCAGGCGCGGTGGGGTTGGGGCTAGCGCTCGGCCTCACCGCACTCGGTGGCAGGGCACATGCCCAGGCGCAACCCGACACGCTCGTGTGGGAGCGGGTGGGGACGATCAACGACGTGCGGGGAATCTTCTTCGACGGTGATACGCTCTATGCCGCTGCCATCGGCGACCCCACACAGGCGCTCCGTCCCGGTGACGCTGACTGGTCACAGGCGTTCCCCACCGCCGCGCGGGCGAAGGATCTCCTCATCACGCCGGACCGGACGATCTTCGGCCTCTCGACCGCTGCCAGCGGGCTATGGCGTTCCATCGACTGGGGGCAAACGGGAGAGGGCGTGCAGGACGATGCCTTCACCCTCCCCGTCGCTACCTCCGAGGGTGCTCTTCTCCTCGGCACACGCGGCAGTTCCTCCGAGGGTGGTCGTCTCGCCGCCCGCTCCACTGACGGCGGGGCGACGTGGACCCCCCGCGGCCTCGGGGACGACACCGATGGTCTCGGCACCACCCACCTCGTCGTCACGCCTCCTGCCGAGACTCTTCCTACGGGCCGCATCGTCGCCGCCGGCTTCGGTGGCCTCGCCTACAGCGACGACGACGGCCGCTCGTGGCTCCCCACCGCCCTCTACGGCGGCCTCGCCTACGCCGCCTGGGCCGCCGCCCGCATCGAGACGGGTCCCCACGACGGCGGCCACCCCGGTCGTCTCCTCGCCGTCGTCGAGCGCGGGACTCCACAGGGGGAGCCCACCGGGCTCTACACCAGCGACGACAGCGGGGCGACGTGGACGCGGCTCGGGCCGATCCCCGGCGGGGGCACCTTCGACACGCGACTCACGGCGGCGCCCGACGGCGCGGTCTACGCCTACCGTCGACAGACGGACGAAGCGCCGGTGTGGCGGACGACGGACGGCGGGCAGACGTGGGCGAACCTCGGTCCGGTGTGGGTGGCGTGGCCGGCGGAGGTGCGGGAGATCGCGGTGGGGCCGGAGGGGCGGCTGTGGGCGGCGTGCTCGGGCGGGGGCTTCGCGGGCTTCGACGGCGGGGTGTTCCGGACGACGGAGGCGGTGGTGGCGGTGAGCGCGGAGGGCAGTCCGGAGGAGCCGGGAAAGCTGGCGGCTGAGTTGGAAGCGTACCCCAATCCCACAGACGGTGCGGCGAGCATCGTGCTGACGCTGGCAGCAACGGCCGAGGTGCGGGTGGAGGCGTTCGACACACTCGGGCGCGCCGTGGCGGTGCTGCACGAAGGGCGGCTCGCGGCGGGGTCGCACGAGTGGGTCCTCGACGGTGCGGCGCTGCCGACGGGGGTCTACGTCGTCCGCGCCGAGGGTGAGGGGTTCCGCGCCACGCGATGGGTGACGCTGCTGCGGTGAGCACGCCCCCGGACGTCCCGCATCACACGTGCCGCAGCGCAGCGTTGGGCTCGACGCGGCGGGCCGGGGCGATGGTCCGGTATTGGTTGGCGGTGTGCGGAGCGCTACCTTCGTGCCTCCGATCCAATCCGCCACCCATGCCGCGCGCCTGTCTCTGTCTCGTCGTACTTCGTCTCGTCGTACTTCTCGTCGTTGTCGGTCTCGCCGGGTGCGTGCCGTATTCGGTTGGGACGACCGCCCAGCCCGTACCGACCGGGGAGTGGTCCCGCACCACGACCGCGTATGCGATCCCCAACGGCTTCGACCCGTTTCCGCAGGAGGACGACGTGGGCAGTCCGGAAGGCGACCTCGAAACCTCGAGCACTTTCGTCGGCGTGGATGCCGAAGGGCGGTTCGGCCTCGACGATGCGTCTGACCTCGGGGTGCGCGTGCCCGGAGGCAGCGGGGTCGTAGTGACGTACAAGCGCCGGATCGCGGGAGGCCTCGACGGACCCGCCCTCGCCATCATGGGCGGCGGCGGGCTGCTCAACGCGGCCAACAACGCCCACCTCGAACTCACGCTGATCGCGTCCGGGCGCGACGCGGCGCCCATCGTCCCGTACGGCGGCCTCCGCGCGATGCAGGCGTTCCCCCTCAGCGAGGTCGCCGTCGCCGACGACCCCACGCTGGGCGGGTTTGGCGGCGTGCGCATCGGGCGGGAGGAGCCCGCCATCAGCCTCGAAATCGGCGTCTTCTACGACCGCTCGGCCCTAGACCTACGGCAGAGCGACGTCATCTTCGTTCC
>CAYTJT010000374.1:0-1751 GCA_964438105.1 uncultured Rhodothermales bacterium
AGCGGAGCTGCTCGCGCGGGAGGTAGTCGAGGTAGCGGAAGTTCTCGATGCCGTGGCGCGCGGCGAAGTCCTCGATCGCCTGCCGCCGCGGCCCCGCGCCGATAAACAGGAAGAACAGCTCGGGATGGTCTTTGAGCGTGCGCATCGCGGCGAGCACCTCGTCGAAGCGGTGCGCGAGCCCGGCGTTGCCGGAGTACATCACGACGCACTTGTCGCGAAGCCCCCACGCGTCGAGGAGGGGGTTCTCGTCGTGCGGCAACGGCTCGATCTCGTCCTTCTTGCTCCAGACCGGAATCGTGTGGAGCCGGTCGGGGCGGACGCCTTTCGCTTCCAGCCGCCGCTTCATGTACGCGCCGAGGTCGACCACGAAGTCGGCGTTGCGGTAGCCGAAATCGTTGAGCGCGTGCAGGAGCCGGGCGAGCGGGCTGCCCGGCCGGAGCATCCCGGCGGCCTCCTCGGCGTCGGGGTGGAGGTCCATCGACCAGATGCCGTACTTCTGCCCGCGCATCTTTTTGAGCACGCCGCCGAGAAAGCTCAGAAGCGGCGGCGTCGTCAGCGTCACGACGTAGTCGTAGCGCCGCGTGCCGAGGAGGCGGAGGATCGCCTGCCCGTAGAAGCTGGCGTAGTCCATGATCCGCCCGAGGTGCGAGCCGCGGCCGAAGCTGGTCCCGGTGACGCGGTGGATGCGGACGCCGTGGTGCACCTCCTCGGCGGGCACGTCGAGGTCGCCGGCGAGGTACTTCGCGCGGCTGCAGAGCACGCTCACGTCGTAGCCCGACGCGGCGAGGTGCTCGGCGAGGTCGGTGAGGTGCTGCCCCGTCGAGGCGAAGTCGGGGTAGTAGTGCTGGTTGACGAAGAGGATGGAGGGGCGGTCGCGCATGCGAAAGAGGGGTCGGGGAAACGGAGCAGGATTAGAGCGACGTACCGTCGTCCTGGAGGCGCTGTTCTTTGATTTTGAGCACGGTCATCGCCTCGTACATGGACAGCAGTCGGCAATAGGTGTACCCGGCGGCGCCGTCGAGGAACCCCCGGCGCAGGACGTACATGTAGAGGAACCGGAGCGTGGGCCTGAACGGGAGCCGGGCCGAGAGCTTTTTGAGCGCGCGCCGCCGCCGCGTCCCGTCCGACGCGACGAGCCCGCCCCAGTCCACCTCGCCCGCAGCGGCTTCTTCGAGCGCGAGCCGGGCCTCGGCGGTCGAGTAGCGGTTGTGCTTCTCGAACCAGTCGTCGAGCCCTTTCGAAAACGAGTAGTGCAGGAGCGCGTGTTCCAGCGTCCCGACGCGCTCGGGCGGCAGTGTCTCGCGCTGCCCGTGGCCGACCTGCTCGAACTGCAACGCTTCGCGCCGTCCGAGACGAACCTGGTACGCCGGAAACATCCCCGCGTAGCGGAGCCACTGCCCGTGCAGCATCATCTTCGACGGCACGCGGTAGGCGTCTTTGCCGTCGTCCTCGATCACGCGGAACATCTCGGCGCGCAGCGCGGGCGGGACGACCTCGTCGGCGTCGAGGTGGAGCACCCATTCGTGTTTCAGCCCGCCCTCGGTCAGGCCGAAGTTGCGCTGCCCGGCGAAGTCGTCGAAGCGGCGTTGGAGCACGCGCGCGCCCCGCGCCTCGGCGACCTCGACGGTCCGGTCCGTGCTGAACGAATCGACCACGAGCACGTCGTCGGCCCAGCCGAGGGCGTCGAGGCAGCGCGGGAGGTTGGCCTCCTCGTTGAGCGTCAGGATGAGAACGGAGATCATCGGCCAGCG
>CAYTJT010000374.1:1851-3072 GCA_964438105.1 uncultured Rhodothermales bacterium
CGTTTGACGGGGACCGCCGGGTTGCCCGCGACGATCGTCCACGGCTCCACGTCGCGCGTGGCGACGGCGGCCCCGCCGACGATCGCGCCCTCCCCCACCGTCACGCCCGGCCCGACGAACGCGTCGGCGCAGATCCACGCCTGCGGCCCGATCGTGATCGGCGGTTTGAGGAGCGGGAGGTCGGCGCGGCGGTAGTCGTGGGTGCCGGCGCAGAGGTGCGCGCGGTGCGAGATCGTCGCGCGCTCGCCGATCGTGACGGGGCCGAGGTTGTAGACGAGCACGTCCTCGCCGATCGCGCTCCAGTCCTCGGCGCGGAGGTTCCACGGCATGTAGATCTGCGTCGTGTTGTAGACGTTGACGTGCTCGCCGACGTGGGCGCCGAAGCTCCGAAGTACGAACCGCCGCCACCCGAAAAAGGGGCGCGGGCTGAGCCGGATGAGGTACTTGCCCGCCATCCACAGCACGCGCAGCACCATCTCCTTCCGGCTGTACTTCCGGGCGGAGCGGTTGGTCTGAATGTCGAGCGCGTCACTCATGGAGGGATCGGGCAGACGAGAGGCGAGGGGTGATGCGAAGATCGGACCGGAGTCGCTGCTCGTCCTAATCGAATCATTACGCGTGCTCATGCCGTGACGACGGCCGAGGGGCGGTCGCCGCGCCCCAGCAGCCAGCGATACGCGGCGAGCATCCCTTCGGCCACGTGCTCCCACGAGAGCCGTTCGCGGACGTAGCTACGCCCCCGCTGCCCCATCGCGTGCCGGGCCTCGTCATCGATCGAGGTCGCGTCGCGGAGCGCCACCGTCAGTGGCTCCGTGCCGAGGTCGATCCACCACCCGCAGCGCTCCGTGTCGAGGACTTCCCACGGGGCGCCCGTCGTGGTGAGCGCGGGCACGCCCACGGCGAGGGCTTCGGCCACGACGATCCCGAAGTTCTCGCTGAACGTCGGGAGGATGAACAGGTCGGCGCTGCGGTAGAGGTCCCACTTCGCGTCGTCGGCGACCGGTCCCGTCCACACGATGTCCACGTTGTGGATACGGGCGTGCGCCTCGACCTCGGCGCGGTGCCCGTCCTCGTCCGGCCCGGCGATCACCAACTCCCAATTTTTCGGCTGCACCGTTGCCCACGCTTCGACGAGGTTGAGCAGTCCTTTTTTCGGATGCACGCGGGAGAGGAAGAGCGCTCGACGTGTCGGGCTCTCCGGCACACCACGCGCCTGATCGG
>CAYTJT010000375.1:0-3044 GCA_964438105.1 uncultured Rhodothermales bacterium
CGTTCGCCGCCGGGGCCGTCCGCGCCGCGGCGTGGGTCCACGGCCGCACCGGCCTCTTCGCCCTCGACGACATGCTCGACGATATGGCGTGAGCCCCGGCGCAGGCGTAGCGCCACCCCCGGCGCAGGCGTAGCGCCACCCCCGTACAGACGCAGCATGCTGCGTCTCTACCCTCGCACCGGCACCGCGCCTTCCCCGTATCGCTCCTCCAATCCCTTCCCCGATGCCTGACCTCCTTTTCCGCGGGACCGCTCCCGCCCTCGTCACCCCGTTCACCCCCGACGACGAGATCGACGAAGCTGCCTTTCGCAAGCTGATCGACTTCCAGGTCGACGGTGGGATGGAAGCGCTCGTCGCGTTGGGCACGACGGGCGAGAACCCGACCGTCACGCACGACGAGCGCCGCCGCCTCGTCGACATCGCGCTCGATCAGACCGCCGGGCGCGTCCCCGTGATTGTCGGGACGGGGACGAACAACACGGCGCAGAGCGTGACGTTTTCGAAGGAGGCCGCCGACGCCGGGGCCGACGCGCTCCTCGTCGTCGGGCCGTACTACAACAAGCCGACCCCGAACGGCCTCGTCGCCCACGTCGCCGCGATCGCCGACGCGACGGACGCGCCGATCATGCTCTACAACGTCCCCGGCCGGACGGGCTCGAACATCACGGCCGAGACGACGCTCCGCATCGCCGACGAGGTGCCGACGGTGTTCGGGGTGAAAGAGGCGAGCGGGAATCTGGCGCAGATCACCGACATCCTCGCGCACCGCCCCGGCGGCTTCGGCGTCTACTCCGGCGACGACGACATGACCCTCGCCATGCTCGCCCTCGGCGCGGACGGGCTCGTGTCCGTGATCGCGAACGCCGTGCCCGGCGCGGTGTCGGACCTCGTCCGGCTCGGGCTGAAGGGCGATTTCGAGGCGGCCCGCGGCAAACATTTCGAGCTTCTCGACGCGATGCGGGCCTCGTTCTTCGAGGCGAACCCCGGCCCGGTCAAAGCGGTGCTCGCCGAGATGGGCCTCGTGGAGGAGTCCGTCCGCCTCCCGCTCGACACGGTGACCGCCGAGACGCGCCGCCGCGTGCTCGACGCCTACCGCCCGCATATCCAAACAGCCGTCGAGAGGTAGCCCCATCTTCGCTGTCGTTGCGAGAAGGTGCGCAGCACCGACGCGGCAACCTCCTCGCCGCAGCAGACCGGAGCTCGAGAGCCAGCCACGCCGGCTGGCCTCGGGAGGTTGCCACGTCGCCCTTCTGGCTCCTCGCAACGACAGGTCTTCTTCGCTTCACCCACTCACCTGATCCGCCCTCCGCATGTCCGACCTCCGCACGTCCATCGAGCACCACATCGCGCAATCCGCCGACACCCTCGACCGCTCCGCCGCTCTCGCTGACTTCGGCCGCTTTCTCGACGCCCTCGAAGCGGGCGAGATTCGCTCCGCCGAGCGCGGCGGCGACGGCGACTGGCACGCGAACGCGTGGGTGAAAGAGGGCATCTTGCTCGGCTTCCGCCTCGGCGAGATCGAGGACTTCTCCGCGCGTCCGTTCTCGTTTTTCGACAAAAGCACGTACCCGGCGCGGGCGATGCAGCCCGGCGACGGCGTCCGCATCGTGCCCGGCGGCTCGACGATCCGGCGCGGCGCGCACGTGGCGAAGGGCGTGGTGTGCATGCCGCCGATGTACGTCAACGTCGGCGCGTACGTCGGCAGCGGGACGATGGTGGACTCGCACGCGCTCGTCGGGAGCTGCGCCCAAGTCGGCAGCCACGTCCACCTCTCGGCGGCGGCCCAGGTCGGCGGCGTGCTCGAACCGATCGGGGCTGTGCCGGTCGTGATCGAGGACGACGTGTTCGTCGGCGGCGGGTGCGGGATCTACGAGGGCTGCGTGATCCGGAAGGGCGCGGTCCTCGCCGCCGGCGTCATCCTCACCGGCTCGTCGCGCGTGTACGATCTCGCCAACGAAACCGTGCTTCGCGCGAACGACGGACAACTGGAGATCCCCGAAAATGCTGTCGTCGTGCCCGGCACGCGGGCGGTCGATTCGGACTTCGGGCGCGAGCACGGGCTGAGCCTCGCCGCGCCCTGCATCGTGAAATACCGCGACGCCTCGACCGACGCGGCGACCACGCTCGAAGACGCCCTGCGGTAAGCTCAGCGGCCGGGGTCACGAACGAGGAGCGTCGTGGCGGTGCGGCTCCGGTTGCCCGCGCGGTCCACGGTCCGGATGCCGAGAACGAACGAGAGCGGTTCCTGCCGGTCGGTCGCCCCGTCGGTCCACGAGAGCGTGATCCGGCGGGCGTCGGTGCCGCGGCGCGGCAGCGGGCGGAGCGGGCCGTCGGGGAGCAGCCCGTCCGGCGCGCGGCCGGCGAGCACCTCGAAGGCGTAGCCCACGACCTCGCCCCCCGGCCTCGGTGGGAACGTGAGCACGAGGGCGCCGACGTCGTCGCAGCTCGTGGAGTAGAAGGCGTTCGGCTGATCCATCGGGCGCGGCCCGATCCCGCGTTTCATCTCGACCGTGGGCGTCGCGGGAGCAAGCGGCGGCGACCAGTCCACGAGCCGCTCCCACCGCGACGTGCGGTGGGGGTCGTAGAACGTCAGGCACGCCGAAGCAGGCTCCGCGACTGCGACGAAAAGTGCGATGGCGAGCAGCGCGATGGCGAGGGCGGATCGGAGCAGGGCCGGCATGGGAGGGCTCAGCGGTAACCACCCCGAGGGTACCGCCTCCGCAGGCGCGGCGAAAGGCAAACCCGCAGCCCCTACCGCGAGCGCGCCAGGCTCCACACCACGGCGACGAGGGCGGTGTAGACCGCCGAGCCGATCCACAGCGACGTGATCAGCGTCGGCGTCCGCGTGGCGTTCGCGAGCGCGAGGAACACCACGAACAGCCCGTTGTGCACGAGCGC
Source organism: uncultured Rhodothermales bacterium (assembly GCA_964438105.1). GTDB lineage: Bacteria > Bacteroidota > Rhodothermia > Rhodothermales > JANQRZ01 > JBBSMX01. The sequence continues at coordinate 2,899 of CAYTJT010000375.1, forward strand.
GAGCCCGAGCGCGCCGAGCCCCGTCTGCACTGGCCCCAGGCGCGGCCCCTCCGTCCCCTCCGACTCGAACAGCCCGACGACGAAGCCGAGCAGCGTCTTGATGAACATCTGAATGCCCCACGTCCCGTAGAGCACGTCCATCAGGA
>CAYTJT010000376.1:0-3041 GCA_964438105.1 uncultured Rhodothermales bacterium
GGGCGCGGGCGGGGCGGGCTTCTCGGCCGGCGGGGCCGGCGTCGGCTCGGTCGAGGCGCCGTCGCCGCTCCCCGCGGGCGCGCCCTTGCGCGCTTCGAGCTTCGCCTCGGTCAGCGGCTCCGCGATCTCGCGGCTCGCGTCCTTCGTGGCGGGGGCGTGGAACGTGGGGCCGGGCTTGTAGTCGGCGAAGAACTCGCGCCAGCGCTCGCTGACGGACTCGGGGTTCTCGAGGTACTGCGCGTAGAGGTCTTCGACGTAGCCGGAGTTGAATCCGAAGGTGCTCACGACGGGGGATCCGGTTGCTGGAGGGAAGGGAGATCGCCCGTTCAGCCGGGCATTAGTCGAAAGGTACGCCGCTCCGGGGGCATAGATTCTTGCGAGTGACCAGCGACGAGCGACGAATGACACCAAATCCGTTGGCTTTGGTGAGGTATAGACGTGTGGGAGTATGGACGCAGGGAGGTTTTTCCAGCCCTCATCGACGTCCACACGTTCATACCTCCATCCCCAAATCGCGCACGCGGATTCGGTATGAGGCGCCCATTCGTCGCTCGTCACTCAAAATTCGCCGCTCGTCACAGCCAGCCGTGCGCGCGGTACCACGCGACGGTCTCGCGCATCCCCTCCTCCAGCGTGACCGTCTGCCGGTAGCCGACGTCGCGCCGCGCCTTCGCGGGCGAGCACAGCCACGGCGCCTTCGCCTCGCGCGCTTTCTCGCGGTTGAGCGGCGGGTACGTCCCCGCCAGCTTCCCCACCGCCTCCGCCGCCGCCCCGACGACCCCGACGAGCGAGCGCGGCACGTTGACTTTCAGCGCGCCGCGCCCGAGCGCGCCGAGGATGGCGTCCCGGATCTCGTTCCACGAGTAGTGCGCTTCGGACGATAGGAAGTACGTCTCCCCCGCCGTCGCGTCGGCTTCGGCGAGGTCGGCGAGGCCGCGGGCGAGGTCGCGCACGTGGACGAGCGAGAGCTGCGGCGCGCGCCCCTCGCCGACGATCGGGAAGACGCGGCGCTGGGCGGCGGCCTTGATGATCGTGAAGATGTCGGCCTCGCGCGGGCCGTAGACGGCAGGCGGGCGGGCGATCGTGACGGGGAGGTCGCGGTAGCGCTCCTGCACGGCCGCCTCCATCTTCTCCTTGCTCCGGCCGTAGCGGGTGATCGGGCGGAGCGGGTCGGCCTCGGTGAGCGGGCGCGGGCGGCCGTCCACGACCGGGCTCGGCCCGCACGCCGCCAGCGACGACGTGACGACGACGGCGCCCACCTCCGGCGCAGCATCTCTCACTGCGTCGAGCACGTTGAGCGTGCCCTCGACGTTCGCGCGGTCGAGCGCCTCCTGCGTCTCGGCCCGCGTGAGCCCCGCGACGTGGTGCACGACGTCGACGCCGCGCACGCCCTCGCGCAGCGCGTCCGCGTCGAAGAGGTCGCCGCGCACCGTCTCGACGGGCAGCCCGTCGAGCCACTTCAGGGCGGAGCGGACGAGGCAGCGCACGGCGTACCCCCGCCCGAGCAGTTCCTCGACGAGGTGGCTCCCGACGAACCCCGTGCCTCCGGTAACGAACGCTCTCATGGGCTAAGCCTCCAATAGTCTGCTCCGAAGGTACGCCCCGTCGCTCCGCGGCGCGCGCGGAACCCGCCCCGCCCCCGCCCGATCAATGGGGGCCCTTCTCGCTCACTCACCTCTCTCGTCCCGATGGAAGCCATCGTCCCCTTCGTCTTCGCGTCCGCCGCGGTCTTCGGCATCGGCATGGCCGTCGCGCACTTCCGCGGCCGGACGACGCCCCAGGCCATCGGCGTCGCGCACGGCGTGTTCGCGCTCAGCGGCATCGCGATCCTGCTCTACCTCCTGCTCGACGCGGAAGCCGACGTCGGCAACGGCTGGCTGATCCTCGGGCTGTTCGGGCTCGCGGCGCTCGGCGGCGCCTACCTCTTCGCCCGGAAGCAGAAGGGCAAAGAGTGGCCGGGGGTCGTCATCCTCGCCCACGGCGGGACGGCGCTCGCCGCGCTCGTCGTCCTCGTGCTCTGGCTGCTGTAGCGCGTGCCGCCTCTGCGATGCGTCAACTCTCGACGCGGGTGAGCGTGTGCTCGCCGTTCTGGAAGAGCGTGAACGTGTCCGCCTCGCCGTCCTCGTAGCCGTGGAACTCGATCTGGGCGTCGACGGCCTTGAGGAAGAACCGGTCCTCGCTCTGGGCGAACAGCTCGAAGCGCGGCTGGCCCGTGCCCTGCCCGAAGAGGCGGTCGCCCTCGCGCGTGATCTCGATGTCGAAGCCCGGCTGGAGCTGGTACGTGCCGACGTAGCGCGCCAGCACCTCCGGCGCCAGCTCGACCGTCTCGGCCTCCTCGCCGACTTCGACGCCCATCGCGCGCAGCATCCGGCACGCGTTCTCGTTCGCCGGGTTCAGCTCCAGCGACGTTTGGTAGTTCGCCACCGCCTGCGCCGTGTCGCCCGCGACCATGTAGCCCTCGCCCAGGCTGTCCCACGGGTTGAAGGCCTCGGGAAAAGCCTCGACGTTGAGCCGGAACACGTCGATGGCCGTCTCGACGTCACCCTCGCCGAGGTACACGTAGCCGAGCGCGTTCAGCTCGCCCTCCCCGAAGTCGTAGGCCTCGGGCTGCGCCTCCTTCACCCGCCGGTACTCCGCGAGCGCGGCTTCGTAGCCCTGCGCTTCGACGACCGGTCGGATCGCCGTCGCGATCGACGGGACGGGCTCGGGCGCGGCCTCGCCGTAGAGGATCTGGGTGATGCCGTTCATGAGCGCGCCCACCTCGCCCATCGTGTTGTCGGTGACGACGATGAGGTGGCCGTCCGCGGGGAAGCGGCGGAACCCGGTGACGAAGCCGTCGAGCCCGCCGCCATGCTCGACGATGCGGACGCTCTCCCCTCCGACCTCCTCGTCCGTTACGAACCAGCCGTAGCCGTAGCCGTCGAGATGCGGCCCGTAGAAGAGGTCGTAGGTCGCGGCGTTCTCGAAGACGCGCTCGTCGTGGAGCGCGCGGTCCCAGACCCAGAGGTCGCGCGGCGTGCCGTACATCGCGCCGGCCGCGT
>CAYTJT010000377.1:0-3029 GCA_964438105.1 uncultured Rhodothermales bacterium
GATCTCAAGGTTCGCGTATTTGTCTGAGGGATGAGGGGCGCTAACAGATGACATCACTCGGCCTTTCCCTGCTGGATCAGCCTCTCTGATTGGGTCGAAGAGAGCTCGCGTGATCAAGTGCGACTTGCACAGTGGACGTTCTTGGAGGCATAGCTTGCAGGTCCCGGTGGGGTTTCTTCTACCCATTGCTATCCCTCCCCTTCAAGAGCGACCATCTTCCGGCCGAAGAGCCGGTAGATCCCCTGCATCAGCTCCGGTGTCGGCTCCACCATCCCGGTGCGGGCGCGCAGCCGGACGGGGCGCGGGATCTCCCGCGTCTCCACGTCGAAGAGTAGCTGCACCGGCCCCTTGTTGCGCTGGCACAGCTCCCAGAGCGACTGCATCGCCTCGGCGGGGGTGTCGTCGGCGTTGAGGCGGAGCACGATGCGCTTGACGTACTGCTCGCGCACCTTCCACATCGGGTCCACGGCCGTCGCCTTCAGCTTCACGCTCCCGCCGCGCACCTCGGCCTGCCCGCGCACCATCACCACCTCGTCGGTGCGCAGCAGGTGGCTGTGCCGCTCGAACACGCTCGTGAACAGCACGACCTCGCCCTGCCCGGTCTGGTCTTCGAGCGTCAGGAACGCCATCGGCTTGCCGGCCTTCGTGGTGATCTGCTTCACCTCGCTGATGATGCCGCACACCTTATGCTCGCGTTCGAGGTCGATGTCGTCGGGCCGCCCGAGGTGGGCGGAGACGAAGGCGTTGACCTCGGCTTCATAGGCATCGAGCGGGTGGCCGGAGACATAGAACCCCATGAGGTCTTTCTCGTGGCGGAGCTGCTCGCCGCGCGTCCACGGCTCGACGTGCGGCAGGCTCGGCTCGAAGTCGTCGCCGCCGTCGTCGGTGCCGCCGAAGAGGGAGTTCTGCCCGAGCGCCTTGTTGACCTGGTGCTGCTGCCCAAAGCGGTAGGCGTCCTCGGCCGCGCCGGAGAGCTGCGCGCGGTGCGCCTCGCAGAAGTCGAACGCGCCCGCGCGGCAGAGCGCCTCGAGGGCCGTCTTGTTCACCGAGCCCAGATCGACGCGCTTGCAGAAGTCGAAGAGGGATTCGAACGGGCCGTGCTCGTCGCGCTCCGCCACGATCGCCTCGATGGCGCCCGCGCCGACGGTTTTGACGGCGTAGAGCCCGTAGCGGACGTGCCGCCCCTCGCCGTCGATCTCGACGGTGAAGTGGTGCTCGGAGCGGTTGACGCAGGGGGGGAGGAGGTCGAGCCCCATCCGCCGCGCCTCGTCGAGCGCGACGGCCAGCTTCTTCGAGTCGCCTGCCTCGTTCGTCAGCACGGCCGCCATGAACTCGGCCGGGTAATGCGCCTTTAAATATGCGGTGTGATAGGCTACGACACTATAGGCAGCACTGTGTGATTTATTGAACCCGTAACCTGCGAACTTCGCCATCATGTCGAAGACCTCGTTTGCGGTCTCCTCGCTCACATCTTTCTCGAGGGCTCCCTCGACGAAGATGACGCGCTGCTTGTCCATCTCCTCCTGCTTCTTCTTGCCCATCGCGCGGCGCAGCAGGTCGGCGCCGCCGAGCGTGTAGCCGCCCATCACCTGCGCCATCTGCATCACCTGCTCCTGGTAGACCGGGATGCCGTACGTCGGCTCCAGAATCTCGGCGAGCATCGCGTGGGGGTACTCCACGTCTTCGCGGCCGTGCTTCCGGTCGATGTAGGTCGGGATGAGGTCCATCGGGCCGGGCCGGTAGAGCGCGTTCATCGCGATCAGGTCGTCGATGCCCGTCGGCTTCAGCTTCCGCATCCACTCCCGCATCCCCTCCGACTCGAACTGGAAGATGCCGACCGTGTCGCCCTTCTGGAACAGCTTGTACGTTCTTTCGTCGTCGAGCGCGAGTTCGTCGAGGTCGATCTCTCGGCCGTGGCCTTCATTGATGAGCCGAAGCGCGTCGTCGAGGACGGTCAGCGTTTTGAGCCCGAGGAAGTCCATCTTCAGCAGGCCGAACTCCTCGATCCACTTGCCGTCGTACTGCGTCACGACCGCGTCGCCCGAGCCGCCCTTGCCTTTCTGGATCGAGACGGGGACGTACTCGCTCACGTCGCCGGGGGCGATGATCACGCCCGCCGCGTGGACGCCCGTGTGCCGCGCCGAGCCTTCGAGCACGGTCGCGTAGTGCATCAGCTTGCGGATGTTCTGGTCCGGCGAGGTGTACAGCTCGGCGAACTCTTTTACGTCGCGCTTGGCGTCTTCGAGCGAGACCTTCACCCCGTCGGGGATCAGCTTGGCGATGCGGTCGGCTTCGGGGAGCGGGATGTCGAGCACGCGCGACACGTCGCGGATCACCGACTTCGAACCCATCGTCCCGAACGTCACGATCTGGCACACGGATTCACGTCCATACTTCTGCACGACGTAGTCGATGACTTTGCCGCGCCCGCGGTCGTCGAAGTCGATGTCGATGTCCGGCATCGAGACGCGCTCGGGGTTCAGAAAGCGCTCGAAAAGCAGGTCGTATTCCAGCGGATCGATGTTGGTAATGCCGAGGCAGTATGCCACCGCCGATCCCGCTGCCGACCCACGTCCCGGCCCGACGCTGACGCCGAGGTCGCGTGCCGCGGTCGTGAAGTCCTGCACGATGAGGAAGTAGCCGTCGTAGCCCATCTCCGCGATCACCTTCAACTCGAAGTCGAGCCGCTCGCGGACGGTCTCGCTGATGCCTTCGGCGCCGTAGCGCATCTTCGCGCCCTCGTAGACGAGGTGGCGGAGGTACGCCCCCATGTCGTCGTCGAACGCCTCGGGGAGGGGGAAGTGCGGCATGAGCAGATTGCCCATCTGGAGTTCCAGCTTGCACTTGTCCGCGATCTCCCGCGTCGTGTCGAGCGCGCGATCCACCACGAGCGCGTCGCCGACCGAGTCCGCGAACGCCGCCTGCATCTGCTGCGTCGACTTGAGGAAGAACTGGTCGTTCTCGAACCGCATCCGCGTCGGGTCGTTGAGGGCGCGGCCGGTCTGGAGGCAGAGGAGCACGTCCTGCGC
>CAYTJT010000378.1:0-3028 GCA_964438105.1 uncultured Rhodothermales bacterium
GTCCACGCCGACGGTATCGGCGGCGTGGCTCGTCGCGCGCTCATCGGCCGCCGGGTTGGGTACCCCGGTCCCGCAGCCTGCAGACCAGAGCGTGACGAGGGCGAGCGCGAGCGGGAGATGGCGGGGCATGGTTCCGGGCGAGAGGCGATGGGCAACGGGTTCAGAGCGGTAACGATACGACCGGCCTCGCTTCATCCACGGCGCCCCTGCGCTCAGCGTTCCGACGAGAGGACGACTCCGGAGTCGACTGCGGGATCGGCCGCCCCTCGGCCTCGACCCACCTGAGGCGTCCGGCCGAGTTCGCGGTGAGCGAGCGTATCGAAGCCCTCGTCCGAAACGCAAAAACGCCCCGCACGGGCTGTGCGAGGCGTTCGGGGGAGCCAATGACCGGACTCGAACCGGTGACCTGCTCATTACGAATGAGCTGCTCTACCAACTGAGCTACATTGGCTGCGAGACACGCAACCTACGATATCCCGCCCGCCGCCGTCAAGCGGTCGGAACCCCGCGGGGCTGGGGATAATCCATGAAGGCCGCGCCCGCTCATGCTCGAACTCCGCCACGTTTCCAAGTCCTTCGCCGCGACGCCCGCCCTACGCGACGTCACGCTTCCGATTGCCCCTGCGCAAACGACCGCGCTGCTCGGCCCGAGCGGGTGTGGCAAATCGACGATCCTGCGGCTCATGACCGGGCTGCTGCGGCCCGACGCGGGGACGGTGCTGTTCGACGGCGCGCCCCTCCCGCTCGACGCCGAACCGCTCGACCGGCTCCGCCACCGGATGGGGTATGTGATCCAGGATGGCGGGCTCTTCCCGCACCTCACGGCGCGCGAGAACGTGACGCTGCTGGCCCGCCACCTCGGCCGCTCCGACGCCGGCGTCGCCGAGCGCGCGCGCAGCCTCGCCGCGCTCGTCAAGCTCCCGCTCGACGCGCTCGACCGCTACCCCGTGCAACTCTCCGGCGGGCAGCGGCAGCGCGTCGGCCTCGTGCGCGCCCTCTTCCTCGATCCCGACGTGCTCCTTCTCGACGAGCCGCTCGGCGCGCTCGACCCGCTCATCCGCGCCGACCTGCAGGACGACCTCCGGGCGATCTTCCGCGATCTCGGCAAAACGGTCGTGCTCGTCACGCACGATGTCGGGGAAGCGGGCTACCTCGCCGACTCCATCGTGCTACTCCGCGATGGCGAGGTCGTGCAGCGCGGCACGGTGGACGACCTCGTGGCGCGCCCCGCCGAGCCGTTCGTCGAGCGGTTTATCCGGGCGCAGCGGAGCCCCGTCTTCGACCGGCTATGATGCTATTTCTGCTCCTCACCCTCCTCGCGCTTCCCCAAAACGCGCCGCCCGACGATCCGGTCGTGGTCGGGTCGAAGAAGTTCACCGAATCGGTGATCCTCGGTGAGGTCGCGATGCAAGCGTTGCGGGCGGAGGGCGTCGCGGCCGAGCATCGCGACCAGGTCGGCGGGACGCGGGTGCTGTGGGAGGCGCTGCGACGCGGCGACCTCGACGCATACCCAGAATACACCGGGACGATCGTGCAGGAAATCCTGGGCGGCGCGGCGGTGCCGGGCCTCGGCGCGCTGCGCGATAGCCTCCGCGCGCTCGGGATCGGGATGACGGAGCCGCTCGGGTTCGACAACACCTACGCGATCGGGATGCGTGCGCCCGACGCCGAACGGCTGGGCATCGCGACGATCTCCGACCTCGCCGACCACCCCGACCTCGCGCTCGGCTTCACGAACGAGTTCATGGACCGGCCCGACGGCTGGCCCGGACTCCGCGCCGCCTACCGCCTTCCCCACCGCGACGTGCGCGGGCTCGACCACGACCTCGCCTATCGCGGGCTCGAATCCGGCACGATCGCCGCGACCGACCTCTACTCGACCGACGCCGAGATCCGGCTCTACGACCTCCGCGTGCTCCGCGACGACCGCGGCTTCTTCCCCGATTACCAAGCCGTCTTCCTCTACCGCACCGACCTCTCGCCCGCTGCCGTCTCCGTGCTCGAACGGCTCGAAGGGCTCATCGCCGAGGGTGCGATGGTGGCGATGAACGCCAGGGCGAAGGCAGACCGCGTGCCCGAAGCGGTCGTCGCGGCAGACTTTCTGGGCGAGGCGTTGGGCATCGAAAGTCGCGTCGAGGTGGGCGGGTTCTGGGACCGGCTGGGGCAGCGAACGGCGGAGCACCTCGGCCTCGTCGGGCTCTCCCTCCTCGCGGCGATCCTCGTGGCCGTGCCGCTCGGCATCGTCGCGGCGAAGGTCGGGTGGCTGGAGCAGACCGTGCTCGGGGTCGTCGGGGTGATCTACACGATCCCGTCGCTCGCGCTCCTCGTGTTCATGATCCCGCTCCTCGGCATCGGCGCGGTGCCAGCACTCGTGGCGCTCTTCCTCTACAGCCTCCTCCCCATCGTCCGCAACACGCACGCCGGGCTGAAGGGCATCCCCGGTCCCCTCCTCGAGTCGGCCGAAGCGCTGGGGCTGCCGGCGCGGGCGCGGCTCCGCCTCGTCGAGCTTCCGCTCGCGGCGCCGTCGATTCTCGCGGGGATGAAGACGAGCGCCGTGATCAACATCGGCACGGCGACGCTCGGCGCCCTCATCGGCGCGGGCGGCTACGGGCAGCCGATCCTGACCGGCATCCGGCTCGACGACACCGGGCTGATCCTCGAAGGGGCCGTGCCGGCGGCGCTCCTCGCGCTCGCGGCGCAATTGCTGTTCGAGGGGATCGAGCGCATCGTCGTGCCGAAGGGGCTGCGGCTGGAGCGCGCGGCGTAGTCGCCCGTAGCTTACGCGCCCCGCTCATCTCTTTCGCTCCTCCCGGATCATGTCGAACACCGCCGATCAGCTCACGACGCTCCGCGACCGCCTCGCGCTCGTCTCGGACCTCAACGCCTCCGCCGCCCTGCTCGAATGGGATCAGGAGACGTACATGCCGCCCGCCGCCAGCGAGGCCCGCGCGCAACAGCTCGCCACCCTCAAGACGCTCGCGCACGAGCACTTCACCGACGACGCCACGGGCAGCCTGCTCGACGGCCT
>CAYTJT010000379.1:0-3026 GCA_964438105.1 uncultured Rhodothermales bacterium
CCGTCGGCGTGGCGGTAGACGGCGGGCTTGCCGCTGAACCCGCGCGCGGCGACGGCCTCGGAGACGAGCGTCGGCGGCGTGGCCTCGCCGAGCGCCGGGAGGTACTGCGCGTGGACCCACGCCGTCCACTCCTCGGAGAGCTCGTGGTAGTCGACGCGGAGCACCGTCTCCATCACCTCGCGGAAGTCGGGGTCGCGCCAGAACTCCTCGAGCAGGCGGAGCAGCTTGTCCTCGCCGTACTCCTCGGCGATGAATCGGCAGAGGGCCTCGCCCTCCTTGTACATGAGGTACGTCCCGAAAATCCGGTCGAGGTTGGCGAGCGGGACGAAGTAGTTGCTGGCGACGGCGTCGCGGAGCACCATCTCGTGCTGGTAGTCCGGCGGGCCGCTCCAGTACTCGGCGAGGCCCTCGGTGAACCACAGCGGCGGGAGGCGGTCGAGCGGGCGGCGGTGGTCGCGCATCACGCGCGTGAGCTTCGAGTACGTGAAGACGTGGACGAGCTCGTGGCGGATGACGCGCCGGAACCGGTGGAGGTTGCCATTCGCCGGGATCACGACGCGGCCCTTCAGGAACTCGAAGAACCCGCCGACGCCGTCGGGGATGAACCCCGGCGTGATGTTGGTCTGCTTGAAGTGGAGGTTCGACGAGTAGAAGACGATCGGGACGCGGTGGCCCAGCGAGAAGTCGAACCGGTTCTCGAGCTCGTCGTAGGCCTCCTCGGCGAAGTGCGCGCCGGTCTCGGCCAGCTCCTGCATCTCGGGGTAGTAGTAGATGTCGAAGTGGTCGGTGCGGAGGACGTGCCAGTCGAAGTCGTCGTACTGGATCTTGTTGCGGCCGTAGTAGAAGTGGTACTGCGCCTCGGCGGGGACCGCCGCCAGCCAGGCGACGGGCAGCAGGACGGCGAGGGCGAGGGCGGCGCGGGCGAGTCGGAGCATCGGATCGGGAGCGGCGAGAGCATTGGACGATAGCGCTTCGCGGCAGTCCCGTCAAGGCCATAGAGACGGCCCCACCGCATCGTCCCCCCTATTTTCCCCACGCCGGATGGGAAATGCGCGCGGGGGTTGTATTTGTGCCCCTCGCGTTATATACTTGTTGCAACAATCATGTGATTCTGCGTACCCTCCCCAGCGCAACGCCGGCCCGCCCGGCATGCCCCCCTTCCATTCGACCCCTACCGCCATGCGTATCTACTCGTTCGCCCCCCTCGCCGCCGTCCTCTTCCTCGCCGGCGCCCTCGTCGCGGTCGCCCCGGACCGGACCGGGACCGCGATCCCGTACGACGTGGACAAGGCGCACAGCCAGGTCCAGTTCAAGGTGAAGCACCTCGGCATCACCACGGTGACCGGCAACTTCCACGACTTCGACATCGACCTCCGCCTCGACCCCGAGGACCTCTCCTCCCTCGAGACCACCGCCACCGTTGAGACCTCGTCCATCGACACCGGCATCGACCGCCGCGACGACCACCTCCGCTCCGGCGATTTCTTCGAGTCCGAAACGTACCCGACGCTGGCGTTCGAGAGCACCGGCGTCCGCAACGTCGACGGCCAGCGGTTCGAGCTGCTCGGCAATCTGACGATCCGCGACGTCACGAAGCCCGTCGTGCTCGACGCCGAGATGGCCGGCCCGGTGACCGACATGGAGGGCAAGCCGCGCGTGGCCTTCACCGCCTCGACCCGCATCGACCGGAAGGACTACGGGCTCCAGTGGAACCGCGCGGTGGAAGGGGTGAACGTGGTCAGCGATGACGTCGACATCATCCTCGACATCCAGGCGGCCCCCGCCGACGTCTAGCCCGCCGTTCCTTTCCAGCGCAGCGCGGGGACGGATCCACGAGGGTCCGTCCCCGCCGCGTTTTTTGCCCCGAGCGCGCTGTCCCCTCCTGTCTCCTCCATCGTAATTTTGGGCGCCCGTTCCGCTCGCCCTCAGACTCGCCCGATGCGCCGCCTCTACCCCCTGCTCGCGTTCGTTCTGCTGTTCACCGGCGCCGTCGCGCCCGCCCTCGGCCAGGCGGCGCCCCGCTTCGAAGACGGGCAGGCGCAGGTCGTCCCGGCGTTCGAGGACGCGGAGGCGTGGATCCGGGAAGAGCTGTGGGTCGAGACGGAGTTCGACTCGGACGGCGACGGCGCGCTCGACCGCGTGCACGTCGCCGTCGTCCGCCCCGCGCAGACGGAGACGGAAGGGCTGCGGGTGCCGGTGATCTACGAGACGAGCCCGTACTTCGCCGGCACCGCCGGGAACGCGCCCGGGCTGTTCTGGGACGTGCAGCACGAGATCGGCGCGGAGCCGCCGCCGCGCACGAAGGGGCCCGACGTGACGCTCCGACTGCGCGACGGCATCGCGCGCAGCCACATCGAGACGTGGGTGCCGCGCGGGTTCGCCGTCGTGCACTCGTCGTCGCCCGGGACCGGGCGGTCGGAGGGCTGCCCGACGGTCGGGGGCCTCAACGAATCGCTCGCGCCGAAGGCCGTCGTCGACTGGCTGAACGGGCGGGCGCGGGGCTTCACCGAGGCGCGCGGCGGCGAGCCCGTCGTCGCGGACTGGAGCACGGGCAGGGTGGGGATGACGGGCACGTCGTACAACGGCACGCTGCCGCTCGCCGCGGCCACGACCGGCGTCGACGGACTGGAGGCCATCATCCCCGTCGCGCCGAACACGTCGTACTACCACTACTACCGGGCGAATGGGCTCGTCCGCTCGCCCGGCGGCTACCTCGGCGAAGACATCGACGTGCTCTACGACTTCATCCACAGCCGCGACTCCGACCGCCGCGCCGCCTGCGACGCCACCGTTCGCGACGGCGAGATGGCCGCCGGGATGGACCGGCTCACGGGCGACTACAACGCCTTCTGGGCCGGGCGTGACTACCTCAACGCCGTCGACGGCGTCCGCGCCGCGACGCTGATGGCGCACGCCTTCAACGACTGGAACGTGATGCCGTCGCACAGCTTCCGCATCGCCGAAGCCCTCGAGGCGCGCGGCGTGCCCGTGCAGGTCTACTACCACCAGGGCGGCCACGGCGGCCC
>CAYTJT010000380.1:0-3017 GCA_964438105.1 uncultured Rhodothermales bacterium
CCGCGGACGAAGAGCGGCGTGCGGGTGCGCCAGCACGCGCGCATCGCCTGCCACAGGCTGCGGTTGTACCACCCGTTGACGAGGAACGCGTCGAACCGTTCGCGCGCGATGACGTCCGCGATCTCAGGCGTGCTGCAACCCCAAAACGTGCTTACGTCAGGCTCTTTCGCTTGATTCTCGAGAAAGTGGTACGAGTACCCGTCGAGCAGTGGTACGTCCCATTCGAACGCCACACCGAACCCCGCCTTTGCCTGTCCCTGCGCTGTTTGCTCGTGCGCGAAATAGACCTCTAAGTCCAGCCGCTCCGCGAGGGCGCGGTAGAGCGGAGCATGGTATTGAATCGGATGAGTCGCGAGAACGCCGAGACGCATAGTCAAGCTCCGTTTGAAAGCAAGCCCCGTGTAGGTAGCCGTAAGGCTACACGCGAAAAACCTAGTTCATGACCCTGAATGTAAGGTCACCGCCTCGGTAAGCACGCGTTCATGCCCCTCGACCATGTGCTGAACGGTGAAATGCGCGGCTACATGCTCCTGTGCCGCATTTCCCATCCGCTGGCACAACCGAGGGTCCCTCAACAGAGTGATAAGGCGGTCAGCAAGCTCGTCTGGCCGCTCGACACTAACGAGGTACCCGGTCTTACCATCAATAATAATTTCGGACAGCCCCCCAGTTCGTGAAGCAACGACTGGGATACGTCGCATACCGGCCTCTGCTGCTACAAGTCCGAACGGCTCTGCAATTCGAGTCGGCACGGCGAGCGCGTGAAGCTCGCGATAGAGCGCGTCCTGATCGCGCACGAACCCGCGCCATTCGATGCTGTCAGCCACCCCGAGGTTCATGGCCATGCGTTGCAGTTCGTCTACAAAGGCATCGTCTCCCGCCCCGAAAACGAGGCAGCGAAACTGCAGTCCGTGTGCTTTTATTCTGCCTAGTGCCTTCACAAGATCCTCGTGACCCTTCCAAGAACCTATCTGGCCGCAAATTCCGATGGTGAACACTCCCTTGGCCTTTGTCGCTGAGTCACTGTGTGGAATGCCATTGTGTACGACACGAACCTTCTCGGGAGCAACTTCTAAATCAACGAGACGGTCACCTACAAACTTAGACACCGTGACTACGAGCTCGCATTGGCTCATAAGTGCGGCCATCATCCCTTGATTCCGTCGCGTTACAACTGGCGCTTCGTGCAGGTGGTACACGACCGGATATGCACCCAACTCTCCCCAAAGCGCCAGTACTGTATCCCGGTTGCACGCTACAATTACGTCGGGGCGAAATGCCTCTAGTTGCTGGCGTATGGTTCGACGCGCTCCACGCAGGTGCCGTAAGGCATCGACTGTCCACCACAGATGTTTCGGGCGGGGAGAAAGCGAGACCTTTCCTGTGAAGGCTACGGTGTGAGGGATGCCTGCCTCTGTCAAGCGCGCGATAAAATCTCCATCGTTCCAGCCGTTCACTATGCAGTGCACATCGTGCCCGCGCGCAGCGAACCCCCGCATGATTGCCAATTCGACGATCTCCATACCGGAAACGTAGGAACCACCACACAAATATTGAATGCGCATAGTTCCACCTGTCGAGGCCCCTTCTGCCTCTGGCTTATAAGTGGTCCCCACCGCTGATGCCATGCTCTTCTCTCTATTCTGAGGGATATCCATGCAACAGGCTTAGTGCTTGCACGGCGATGATCAATATGACCTCGGAGTCGTTTCCTCGCCTTCTGCTCGGGCCTGCAGGACCTCGTCGAAGAAGGTGACTTGCCGCCGCGTCATCTCGCGCGCCGTGTAGGGCTCGAAGGCGTCCCAGCGCGTGTCGGGCTCGTACGGCAGCCGCTCCAGCATGGCCGCCCACGCCGCCCGAAGCCGGTCGCGGAGGTCCTGCGCCGAGGTGTCGTCGGAGAACGTGACTGGGTGCCCGGCCCCCGTCGCGTCGAGCACGTCCACGACGCTGCTCGCGGCGTTGAAGACGGCGAGCATCGGGCGCCGCGCGAGGATGTAGGGGTACAGCTTCGAGGCCGTGTACGCCGGGTCGTCCGAGCCGGGGAGCACGACCATGTCGGCCTCGCGGAGGAGGTGGAGCGCCGTGAAGTAGTCCACGCGCGCGGGCTGCTCAACGACGCGGTCGCCGACGCCTAGTTGCTCGGCGATCGGCGCGAGCGTCTGCTTGCCCTGATCGCCGGCCGCGTAATCGGTCCCGATGAAGTACATCCGCACCGACTCGAACAGGTCCGGCTGCTCTTCGAGCCCGTCGGCGAGCGCGCCGAAGATGCCCTCGGCGGCGCGGGCCATGTCGTGCCCACCGCGGCCCACGTAGACCACGTTCGTGACGCCGGGCTGCCGGTCGAATACGGGGTTCGCGAGATCCATCCCGTCGAGCGCTCGGAAGTCGCCCTCGGCCCCGCCGAACGGGATCACCCGGCACCTCTCCGGGCGGATGTTGGGGTAGCGCTCCTGGAGCATCGTGCAGTAGCCCTGCGACACCGAGATGATGCCGTCCACCCCCTTCATCGCGATGGGTTCGAGGTACTTGTCGAGCCGGTACGAGAACCAGAACTTCGGGGGCCGCTCGTCCGGCGGCGCCTCGAGGTAGTGGTCGCTCCGCCACGGGTCCTGCATGTCGACGATGTACGGGACGCCGAACTGCCGCTTCCACAGGCGGCCTAGCACGGCTACGGGGAACGCCGTCGTGGAGAAGTAGACGAGGTCGAAGTCGCCCCTCCGCAGTTGGCGGTTGCCCTCTTGCCAGAGGTGCCACATCGAGCGGAGCGCCACGCTACCGAGCCCGAGCCTGCGGGTCCAGCGATAGTCGAGGGCGGCGACGCGCTGCACGTCGGCATCGGCGGGGATCGTCTGCAGCAGTCGCTCGTCGCGGTAGTCGTCCACGTACTCGGGGTCTACGGCGAGCGTCACGGCCTCCCAACCATCTTCGCGGAAGTAGGGCAGGCTCTGCCGCACGCGGTGCATGTCCGCCGCGTTGACGGGCGGGAAGCGCGGGGATATGATGAGGACTCGTTTCAG
>CAYTJT010000381.1:0-2971 GCA_964438105.1 uncultured Rhodothermales bacterium
AGGCCGGGCTCGTCGGCGTGGGCGGAGAAGTAGTTGAGCACGGCGACCTCGGCCTTGCGCCGGTGCGGCTGACCGAAGATCTTGACCTCCTCGCGCCGCTCGACGATCCGCTTCCCGAGCGTGTGCTCGGCCTGGTAGCCGACGATCATCACCGTGCTCCGTGGGTCCTCGATGTTGTTGCGGAGGTGGTGGAGGATGCGCCCGTGCTCGGCCATCCCGCTCGCCGAGATGACCACGAAGGGGACCTGCATCCCGTTGAGCTCTTTCGACCGCTCCGCCTTGCGGACGTATTCGAGCTGGTCGAAGCCGAACGGGTCGTCGTCGGTCATGAGGTAGTCGCGCAGCTCCCGGTCGTAGCACTCGGGGTGCGTCTGGAAGACACCGGTGACGTTCACCGCGAGCGGGCTGTCCACGAACACGGGGATGCGCGGGATCCGCTCCTCGTTCCACAGCTGGTCGAGGGCGTAGACGAGCTCCTGCGTCCGCCCGACCGCGAACGCGGGGATGATGATCTTCCCGCCCCGCCCCGCCGTCCGGCTCACCACGTCGGCGAGGGCGTCCTTGGCCTTGCCCGCTGGCTCGTGCTCGCGCCCGCCATACGTCGACTCCGAGATCAGCCAGTCGCAGTCGAGCATCGGCTGCGGGTCGCGGAGGATGGGCCGGCCGGGGTTGCCGAGGTCGCCGGTGAACCCGAGGCGCTTCTGCCGCCCGCCTTCGGTGACGGTGAGCGACAGGGTCGCCGAGCCGAGGATGTGCCCGGCGTCGCGGAACTCGACCTCGCAGCCCGGCACCGGCTCGAACGGCGCGCGGTAGCCGACGCCGACGAAGAGGTCGAGCACGCCCTCGGCGTCCTCTTTCGTGTAGAGCGGCTCGATCCGGGCCTCGCCCTTTTTGCGGATGCGCCGGTTGAAGAAGTCGGCGTCCTTCTCCTGGATGTACGCACTGTCGAGCAGCATCAGCGCGCACAGGTCGTAGGTCGCGTGCGTGGCGAAGATCCGCCCGCGGAAGCCCGCGCGGTAGAACCCGGGCAGCATCCCCGAGTGGTCGATGTGGGCGTGCGAGAGGAGCACGGCATCGATCCGGGACGGCTCGGCGGGGAAGGTGCCGTTGATCGCGTTGGCCTCGGCGCGGCGGCCTTGGTAGAGCCCGCAGTCGAGGAGGAGCGTGTGGCCGCTCTCCAGCTCGACGAGGTGCATGGAGCCGGTGACGGTGCGGGCAGCGCCCCAGAAGGTGAGCTTCATCGGGTCGGAGGAGAGGGTGGACGGGCGACGGGACGCCCAATCTACTCGCCGTGCCCCAAACGCCGCGCGCCCGCCCCGCCGAAGCGAAACGGGCGCGCGGAGTGTGCGAGTCGAAACCGACCCGGCCCCGGTCAGCGGGTGACGATCACCTTACGCACGGTGCTGAACGTCTCGCCCTGCGCCCGGACGACGTAGACGCTGCTCGGGAGGTCCGAGCCGTCGAGCGCGAGGTCGAGGTCGGCGGCCTGCCCGTCGAAGAGCACGGCGACGGTGCGGCCGAGGAGGTCGTGCACGGTCACGGTCACGGCTTCGGGCCGGTCGAGGCGGAGCGCCACGGAGGCGCTCGACGCGAAGGGGTTGGGGTAGACGTCCAGCGCGACGCCGCCCGGCTGCGCCCCCGACCCCGCCGACAGCTTCGGCTTCGGCAGCACCGCCGCCGTCAGCACCTCGACGGTGAAGGACTTACCGTCTACGTTGAGCACTACGAACCCCCGGAGTTCGCACCCCGTCGCCGACGTGCAGACGAAGGCTCGGGTGTAGGCCGCGACGGTGTCGTCCCCTTCGCGCTGTATCGAGAAGGGGAAGACGATGTGCTCACCCCGTTCGGCGTCGTAGGTCGCGCTCTGGACCCGCTCGATGGTTTCGCCGGGCAGCGTGACGGCGGGGTAGCGCTGGGCGAACAGGCCGGTTTCGGCATCGAGTTCGACGACGTCGCCGCCGCCGTCGGCGCCAAATATCGCGCCCCCCTCCTCCCACGACGCGGAGAAGAGACAAACGCCATCGTCCTCTGCGGTGGGGGCGTTCGGGTCGCGGAGCTCCAGCCGGTCGGTTGCGACGCCCGTCGCGAGGTCGAACGCGTAGAGGAAGCTCTGGTAGTAGACCCCTTCCACCTCCGCGCAGAGGTTCGTCACGAGGACCGCCTCGCCGGTGCCCGGGTCGTAGCCCAACCCGACGGGAAACTCCGTTCCCACTGCGAGCAACCCGTCTTCCACCCCTCCGCTCACGAGGGTGTACCCCGCGCCGGGGCTTTCGGGATCGACGGAGTAGAGCGTGAGCTCCGACACGTCATCACCGGCGCTACCGATGAAATAGTAGAGGCCGTCGGGGCCCAGCGTCCCCCCCCGCGGGATGAGCTCTTCGTACGGCTGCGGGTTCTCGGCGAGGCGAGTCGTGAGGATGAGCCCGTTCTGGGGCAACTGCCCCGGCACGTCGAAAATCCCGATGCCATCGAGCGAGCCGTCGTCCATCGACCGGACTACGTTCAGGTGACCGAATACCCGTTGCAGAGCGGCTTCGCTTTCGGCTCCGCTCGCCTCGGTGGCGGTAAGCGGCAGCCGATCAAGATCCAGCGGGCCCACCTCGAGGTGAAGCGATTGAGCGTGGATACCCGTAGCCGACGCGGAAAGCAACCCGGCGAGGAGAACCAGTCGGAACGTCCGAACAGAGAATAGAGACATCGGGAAAGAGAGATGGTGAGGAGCGGAGAGCGTATACTGGACCGGGGTGCTGGCCACCCCGATTTCGACGGACCGACAAGCTAACAAGGCGGTATCCATAATCTACGCACTCAGCGTAGCCAGCGCATTCTGTAACGCCACAGTTCGCGGGGGAGCCTTTAATCCCCATCCCCTCTCGCACCCCCTCTCACGCACGCTCGGACAGAGCTTCAGAGAGCATTGAGGAACGGACGCCTCCAAGCTCTCCCTCCCCCTGCTTGCGGGGGGAGGGAG
>CAYTJT010000382.1:0-2968 GCA_964438105.1 uncultured Rhodothermales bacterium
CATGGTCCTCGCGATCCACACCCTACTCGGCTTTATCGCGCTGATCGCAGGCGCGTGGAACCTGATCGCCAAAAAGGGGACGCGGCGGCACCGCCTCGTCGGGTGGGTCTACGTCGGCTCAATGACGGGCCTCATCCTCACCTCGTTTGGCATCTTCGACCTCTTCGGCGGCTTCGGTCCGTTCCACATCATGTCGCTCGTGAGCGGCGGTGCCCTCGCGCTCGCCATCTACTTCCCGCTCCGGCGGAAGCGCTACGAGCACTGGATGGTGCATCACTACATGTGGATCGCCTACTCCCACGTCGGCCTCGTCATGGCGACGGGGTCGCACCTCTTCGAATACGGACCGGCCGGGTGGCCGTTCTGGGCGCGGGCGGTGCTCTACTGGGGCGTCCCGTATGTGATCGGCTCGGCGCTGATCTTCGGCCGGCGGGACAGGATCATCAGCAGAGTCCGAATCGACGGCGCGCTAACGAGCAACCCGAACCAGAGCTGAGCGCGGCGGTTACATCAGTCTTCAGCACCCACTGTCATGGACTACCGCGACATCATCACGATTGAACCCGGCACGCGCGGCGGCAAGCCGTGCATTCGCGGCATGCGGATCACGGTCTACGACGTGCTGAGCTACCTCGCCTCCGGGATGAGCATCGACGAGGTGCTGGAGGACTTTCCGTATCTCACGCGCGACGACGTGTTGGCTTCGCTGGGCTATGCGGCCGAACAAGAGTCGCCGAGCTAACCTATCTTCGGGAGAACTGCGGACGGCATCGATATAACATGCGCAACTCGTGTATGGCGCCGACACCATTCTCCTAACCAGTGGTTATGTGGCAATCCCACTGCTACTCAATGCCTCGACATCTCCTCCTACTCCCATTGCTCTCGCTCGTGGTGGGATGTACCGCTCCTATCACAGCAGAGAGACTCGCCGCCCCGCCAGCGGATACCCCTGGAGCCTTCTCGCTCTTCAGCGGCGATGGAAGCGGTCTTGACGAGGCAGCAATTACTCGTCTGCTCGATAGCCGCGTCGAGATTCCAGAAGGCGCGAGCATTGCCGTGCTTCAAGCCCCAAGCCGCTCGCTCGCCCGCGCCTATCGTTACTACGCCGTGACCGAGGAGGAGGTCAGCGCACGGGAATCTTACCTCGACACGCTGCGCGTCCGGCTTCTCCCAAGCGGCGTAAGCGAAGTCGAGTTACTCCCTTCGTTGCTGGTGCCCGAGCAGCCCAGCGTACCAGTGCTGCGCGAGGTAGCCGTCCGGCTCCAAGCCGACGCGCTGCTTGTGTTCCGTGTCAGCGGCGACCTGTATCAGAACTACCGGCTCTTCCGCAGCGATCAGATCAAGGCATATGCGACGTGCGAGGCGGTACTACTCGACGTGCGGACGGGCGCGATCCCCTTCACCACAGTGGTGACGCGGGAGTACCTCACGCAGAAGCAGGAACAGGATCTCACCGATGCCGACGCTCAACGGCGCGCGGAGCAGCGGGCAGTACTGCTTGCGTTGGGAGAGATGGGGCGTGAAGCCGCCGCATTTCTGCGTGAGCAGTGAGCTCCACACGGTACCACATAAAAGCCTATCACACAATCCGATCCGGGTCGATCTCGCGGGGTTCGGGGCCCTGGTAGCCGAAGAGCTTCTGCACGGTGCTGATGACGGCGGGGTACTGCTTCCGCGCGTACCACTGGTCGGCGGCGCGGCGGGCACCGAGGCCGTACGTCGGGTACGGGTGGATCGTGTCGGCGATCTGGCGGAGGGTGACGCCGTTCCGCATCGCTATGGCGTAGAGCGAGATCAGTTCGCCCGCGCGGTCGCCGAGCACGCTAGCGCCGAGGATCTTGCCGCGCCACTTCGTCGCGAAGACTTTTATCTGGCCGGTCGTCTCGCCCTCGGTGATGGCGCGGTCCACCTTCGAGTATGGGAAGCGGTAGACCTCGTAGTCCTCGCCGCGCTCCTGCAGTTCGGCCTCCGTCGCGCCGAGTTGGGCGACTTCGGGGTCGGCGAACGTGCACCACGGGACGTGCGCGCGATCGATCGTCGAGGGCACCTTGAGCACGGCGTTCGACATCGCCACCTTCGCCATGTGCTCGCTCATGTGCGTGAGCTGGTACTCGCCCGTGCAGTCGCCCACCGCATAGATGTGGCTCTGCGAGGTCTGGCACTTGTCGTCGACCTGAATGCCCTTCTCGGTGAACACGACGCCCGCCTCTTCAAGGCCGAGGTCTTCGGTGTTCGGCCGCCTGCCGGTGGCGATGAGCACGCGGTCGGCACGGATCGCGTCGCCGTCGGTGTGGAGGACGACCTGCTCATTGTCCTCTTCGACGCGCTCCACGCGGGCGCCGAAGCGGAACTGCACGCCCTCGCGGTGGAGCACCTCGCGCAGCATCTCGGCGTGCTCGGCGTCGTCGCGGCTGAGGATGCGGTTGCCGTGGTCGACCACGGTGACGTCGGTGCCGAGCCGCCCGAACGCCTGCGCCATCTCGATCCCGATGGGTCCCGCTCCGACGATCGCGAGCGAGCCGGGCTGCGCGTCGATCTCGAACAGCGATTCGTTCGTGAGGTAATCCACGCCGTCGAGCCCGTCGATGGGCGGCACCGCGGCGCGGCCCCCGGTGGCGAGCACGATGTAGCGCGCGCTGATGCGGTCGGCCCCGTCCTCGCCCTCGATAACGAGGTGGTGCGGCCCGACGAGCCGCGCCGCGCCGAAGCGAACGTCCACCCCGAGGTCTTCGTAGATTTCGGGCCGGTCGGCGTCGTGGTAGACCTCATCGCGCACGTCGCGGACGTGCTCCATCACGCGGGCGAACGGAATCTCCGGTGCGAAGTCCGTGAGGCCGTAGCGATGGGCGGCGTGGGCCTGGTGGACGACCTTCGCCGCCTTGATGAGCGTCTTGCTCGGCACGCAGCCGCTCCACGTGCAGTCGCCGCCGAGGCGGTCGCGCTCGACCATCATCGTCTTCGCGCC
>CAYTJT010000383.1:0-2947 GCA_964438105.1 uncultured Rhodothermales bacterium
GGTGGCGGCGGGCGCGCGGTTCGTCGTCGTCGGGAACGCGATCGAGCAGAACGGCGACGCGGCCTACATCGCCGACCTCGCGGCGGCGGCGCACAGCGCGGTCCCGCAGCCCCTCGGCTGACTCCGTGGATTCGCTCTCGCAGGCCCTCCTCGGTGCCGCCGTCGGTGAGGTCACGCTCGGGCGGAAGGTGGGGCGCAAAGCGCTCGGCTGGGGCGCCGTGGCGGGCACGCTCCCCGACCTCGACATCCTCGCCTACCCCTTCCTCTCCCCCGTCGGCGAGCTGTACTTCCACCGGGGGCCGACGCACGCCCTCCTCTTCGCCCCGCTCGTCGCGCCGATCCTCGGGTACCTCGCGTGGCGGCTCTACGTGTCGCGCGGGTCGCCCGCGGCCGAGGCGGGGTGGCGCGGCTGGGCGACGCTCTTTTTCTGGGCGCTGTTCACGCACCCGCTCCTCGACACGCTGACGGTCTACGGCACGCAGCTCTTCCGCCCGTTCTCCGACCTGCCCGCGGCGGTCCCGGCCCTCTTCATCATCGACCCGGCGTACACCCTCCCGCTCGCCGTCGCCGTCATCGCGTGCCTCACGTTATCGGACCGGCAACCGCGGCGGCGGGTGGCGTGGGCCGGGCTGGGGCTGAGCACGCTGTACGTCGCGTGGGCGCTCGGCGTGAAGGCGCACGTCGGCGGCGTGGTCGAGCGCAACCTCGCGGCGCAGGGCATCGCGGCCGAGGGCGTGCAGACGGCCCCCGCTCCCCTCCAGACGATCCTCTGGAACGTGATCGTCGACGTGGACGACGCGTTCCTCGTCGGCACGTACGGCCTGCTCGACGCGGACGATCGGATCGACTTCCGCCGCATCGAGCAGCACGCGGCCCGGTTCGATCCGTACCGGGCGACGGAGGCCGGCGAGGCCCTGCTGTGGTTCTCGCGCGGCTTCTTCGTGATGCGCCCCGCCTCCGGCTCCGTCCCGGATGGCCCCGCGACCCCGCTCGGGCTCGTGTTCAACGACATCCGCTTCGGCCGCGTCGACGGGTACTTGACGGACGACGAGGCCGCGTACATCTTCCCGTTCTACCTCGTGCGCGAGCCCGGCGGCGGCCTCTCGTTCGACCTCGGCCAGCCGTCGATCGACGCCGGCGTGCTCCCGCTCCTGGTCGCGCG
The DNA here is from genome assembly GCA_964438105.1 of uncultured Rhodothermales bacterium. Classification (GTDB taxonomy): domain Bacteria; phylum Bacteroidota; class Rhodothermia; order Rhodothermales; family JANQRZ01; genus JBBSMX01. Next base: position 1,163 of record CAYTJT010000383.1, read on the forward strand.
CATCCTGGGAAACGAGTCGCCGGGGGACGCGGCCGGCTCAGTCGACGATGACGCTCCAGTCCTTCCCCATGACGTAGGAGGTGCCGCCGCCGCTCCCTGAGCCGTGGCCCGTGTTGCCGGAGCGGTAGAACGTGCTCCCGCCGCGCGCGCGGGCGACGGCGTAGACGTTCACGAGCGCGGGGCCGCCTTCGCGCCCGACGTTGCCGTCGGCGTCCGCCCAGTAGCGCCCCGGCTGGATGGGGCCGAGGAGCCCGCTCAGCGCGGCCACGTCCTGCGCGTGGAGCTCGCGGCCGTTGACGAGCACGCCGGTCGTGCCGCCCGAGGCGTCGGCGCGGAGCGGACCGCCGAGGCCGAGCCCGGCGGGGATGACGCCGACGGCCGGCCCGCCCACGAAGCCCCACGTCCCGACGCGGTCGTCGTACCAGTAAGCCCCGTCCATCACGCGGACGCCGTAGCGCTGCTCGAGCGCGGTCACGACCGCGTCGCTTAGTCGTTCCTGGTTGACGACGACGTGGCGATCGGACTGCGCGTGGGCCGGGACGAACGCGGCGATCAGGCACAGGAGGGCGAGGGCGGGGGCGAGGGTACGCATGGCTGCATCAGGTTTTCGGAAGGGCTCTCCCTCATACATCGGGAACCGCCGTCCTCGCGGGCCACGTCGCCCCACCCTTCGCCCTCACCCGTACCGCGCGTCGATCTGGCGCGCCATCTCGTCGGGGTCCGTCGTCGGCGTCTGGCAGGCGAAGTGCTCGCAGACGTACGCCGTGGCCTGCCCGTCGCGCATCGTCTGCGCCTCGACGTAGGGGGCCAGCGCCGCGAGTGCGTCGTCGCCCGGCGTGTGGAGATGCACGACGGCGTTCGGCAGATACGACTCGCGGAGCGTGCCGAGCAGCGCCTCGGTGTCGTCCGCGCCCCGTTCGCCGGCGATCGTGATCTCCTGCGCCGGACCCGCGGCGAAGGCGGCGGCGCTCATCATCAGCGTGTGCGCGGTGGGCTGCTGCGCGACCTCGCCCGACGAGCGCATCGCGCGGTCGGCGACGGCTTCGAGCTCGGTCCGCCCGGTAAGGCGGGCGAGGCGGAGGTTGTTGAGCGCAGCGACGGCGTTGCCGGAGGGCACCGCCCCGTCGTAGTACTCTTTCTGACGCAGGATGAGCGCTTCCGCGTCGGCGGCGGTGAGGTAGAACCCGCCCCGCTCGTCGTCCTCGAAGTGCGTCCGCATGGTCGCGTTGAGGTCGAGCGCGGCGCGGAGATGGCGCGGCTCGAACGTCGCCTGGTAGAGCTCGATGAGCCCCCAGACGAGAAAGGCGTAGTCGTCGAGCATCCCGAGGATACCGGCCTCGCCGTTGCGGTAGCGGTGGAGCAGCCGGCTCCCCGCCTCCGCGGGGACAGGCCCCGTCCGCATCGTGTCGAGCAGGAAGTCGGCGGCGCGGGCGGCGCGCCGGGCGTACGCCTCGTTCCCGAAAGCGCGGGCGGCTTTCGCGAGGGCGGCGATCATGAACCCGTTCCAGTCGGTGAGCACCTTGTCGTCGAGGAGCGGGCGCGGGCGCCGGGCGCGCACCTCGAACAGCGCCTGCCGGATCTCGTCGACCCGCTGGCGGAAGCCGTCCTCGGCGAAGTCCAGCCGCTCGGCCGCCTCGGCGTCGTCGACGGTGCGGAAGAGCACGTTCGCGCCCGTCCTCTCGCGCGTGGCCTCGTCGAGGAAGTTGCCCGCGCGGTCCACGTTGAAGAGCGCCGCCGCGATCACCCCGTTCCGCTCGCCGAGCGCCTGCATGAGCTCGTTCCAGC
>CAYTJT010000384.1:0-2942 GCA_964438105.1 uncultured Rhodothermales bacterium
TAGCGCTCCTGCTGCCACACGAAGAACAGCGCCGAGCCCGGCCGGTACTCCCACCGCAGCACGGCGTTGCCCTGCACCGCGAACTCGCTGAAGTCCGACGCCGTGACCGGGCTCTCCCCTTCTGCGTACTCGTCGAAGAAGAACGTGCCGGGCGTCTCGAACGACTTGTAGTTCGAGAACCGCGCTGAGGCGATGAACGGACGGGCGTAGAGCTGGAACGTGAGGTCCGGCGTGAACGTCCAGTTCAGCCGCGTCTCGAGCGCGAGCACCGTCAGGTCGAGGTCCGAGAACACGTAGCGCCGGCCGAACGTCGCCGTCGCGGTCTCGTCGTCGAACGCGCTGATGTACTGGTTCGTGCGGAACGCGTGCGTGAACTCCGGCGCGAGGCGCACCTCGACCGACGGGCTCGGCCGCGCCGTCAGCCCCACGTTGACCGTCGCCTCGGAGCGCCCCGACGCGTCCCACCGGCCGAGAACGAGCGCGTCGCCGAAAACGGGGAGGCGGCGGTCGGAGAAGGGCTGCACGTAGGCGTTGAGCGTCGTCGGGCTGCGAGCGACGGGGCCGCCGCGCGTGAGCCGGTCGTCGAAGGTTTCGGGCTGGAGGAAGACGCGCGCGTTGAAGCCCCAGAGGTTGGCGAACTGCACCTGGCTGTGGAGGGCGAAGAACGAGTCGAACAGCTGCCCGCCGTAGTTCCAGCTCTGGATCGTGAAGCCGTAGATCTGATAGAACCGGAGCCAGTCCGGAGCGGGTCGCGTCTCGCGGTAGTTGAGTTGGGCGGTGAGCGTGCGCGCGTCGGCCCGCTCCTGGAAGCCGAGGTCGTTGACCTCGAAGCCGGGGCTGATGAGCGAGCCCGTGACCGAGCCGACCCAGTGCTCGCCGGCCGTCCGCGCGAGCGACACCTCGGCGAAGTAGCCGGTGAGGCTCGACCGCGTCGAGTCGAGGGTGAGGTAGCCGGCGTCGGGGCGTTGGAAGAAGCGCTGCGGTGCCCGCTGTGTGGAGGCGATGCGGAGCGGGTCCCCGGCGACGCGGCTGACGGAGCCGACGCCGCTGAGCGTCCACCGCCGCTGCGCCCACGCGTGCTCGAAGTCGAGCCCGCCGACGTAGGCGCTGCTGTGGAGCAGCGGGTCGAGCGCGGCGTCGCTCATGGCGCGGTTCACCCCCGTCACGAGCCCGCCGACGACGGTCCGCCCGCCCCGGAAGTCGCGCTTGACGCGGCCGGCCGCGTAGTTCGCCCACGGCTCGACGACGAGCTGGTCCTGCGTCCCGTCCGCGGCGAGGTACCCCCCGACCTCCTGCGTCGTCACGGCGTCGAGCACGCCGACGGACCACGGCCCGACCTTGCCGCTGAGCTTCGCCGCCCCCGCGATCGTCGTCTGCTCGGGCGTGTCCGTGAAGTCGCACGAGCGCCGCCGGTCCCCGTCCTCGTCCAGACAATCGACGCTCTGGCTCGAATAGATGCCGTTGAACGAGGCCGGTCGCCGCCCGATCCGGCGGGAGTAGAAGAACGTCGGCGTGTGGCGGGTGCGGTACGTCCGCGTCCGTCCGTACTCGAAAATGTCGGTGCCCTCCAAAAAGAACGGCCGGCGCTCCTCAAAACGGGCCTCGAACGCTGTCAGGTTGACGATCTTGGGGTCGGCCTCGACCTGGCCGAAGTCGGGGTTGATCGTGGCCGTGAGGGTGAGATTCGACGTGATGCCATACTTCACGTCGGCGCCGACCGAGCCCAGCACGTCGTTCTCGCTGTAGAACGGGTCGGCCGCGTCGCCGGGCTCGCGCGTGAGGCGGCTCGCGACGTAGGGCTGGATCTCGAGGCCGTTCGGCGCCCGCAGCCCTTCGAGCCCTTCGAGCCGCCCGAAGCGCGAGACGTAGCGGTCGTCGTCGGGGAAGATCGGCGCCCAGAATGACTCCTCGCCGTTCGAGGGGATCGAGCGCTGGAACTGCAAGCCCCACGTCTGCGCGCCCTCGTCGCTGCGGAAGCGGAGCTGGGAGAGTGGGATGCGGAGCTCGGCCGTCCAGCCGTCGTCGGTGCGGTGCGTGGCGGCGTCCCACACGGCGTCCCAGTTCCAGTCCTCGAACGTGTCGTTGTAGACGAGGATGTCCTGCTGCACGCCCGCCGCCGTCACGGCGAACTCGAACGCCGTGCGCCCGTCGTCGTAGCTGTCGAGCCCGACCAGCACGCGGTCGCTGACGACACCCACGTCGCGGCGGGCGAGGCGGGCGATCATCGTGGCGGGGTCGCGGACCCAGTTGCGGAAGCCGACGTAGAGCGCGGCGCCGTCGTAGAGCACGCGGACCTCGGTACGCTCCGTCGCCGGCGCCCCGACCTCGGGCTCCTGCTGCACGAAGCCCGTCGCCACGTTCGCGCGGCCCCACACGGCTTCGTCGAGGCGGCCGTCCACGGCCGGGCGTTCGGACGCCTCGATGCGGACGGCGCCCAAGACCGGGACTTCCGGCTCAGCCGTCACCGGGCCGGGCGGCGTGGGGGCGGCGTCCTGCGCGAGGGGCGCTACGGCGAACCCGCACGTAGCTATGACTACGGCGAGAAGGTGCCGGTATCGAACCATGTGTGTATCGTATGGGGCATGCCGGAGCCATCCCGCAATCTCTGGCCCCGGACGGAATAATCGCCCCGATGATAGCACACATGCCCTTCGAAAGCAACCGTTACTCCATCGCGTCTACGTCCCGAGCCAATACGTCGCTTTGATGAGGAAGATGTTCTGCACGTCCTCCCGGAAAACCGCGCCGAAGTCCCGCCCGAAATCAAAGTCGCCGAACGCCTCGACCCCGTCGCGCTGCTGCTGCCAGACGAAGAACAGCGTCGAGCCGGGGCGGTACTCCCACCGCACGACGGCGCTGCCGCGGAGGGATCGGAAGTTGAAGTCGGGGTCGTCGAACGCGAACGCCTCGCCCCCGTCGCCGGGCTCGATGAGAAACTCGCC
>CAYTJT010000385.1:0-2940 GCA_964438105.1 uncultured Rhodothermales bacterium
GAGGTTGCGGAAGAGCAGGCTCGCCCGGAAGCGCCGCTGCCAGAACCACTTCTCGGCCGCCGCGTCGAGCAGCCACAGCGCCGGGACGCCGTCGTGGTAGAGCCCGTCGTTCGCGCCCCCGCCGGAGCGGGGCAGGCTGTCGAAGGCGGCGTAGCGCGGCCACGCGGCGGCGGAGCGGACGGTCAGCGCGCCCGACACGGTGAAGCTCGGGTCGGCGGCGAGCGCGGCCCGCACGCCGGCCTGATGGCGAGGCACGACGTCCCACCCTTCGCTCTCCAGCACGCTGTCGCCGAGCGGGGCGCGGCCGTCGTAGTACGCCCGCCCGCTCCAACGGCCGCGCTCGGCCCGCAGCCCGATCCGGCCGCGCACGAACGTGCCCTCGCCGTCGGCGGCGATACCGACACGCGGCGTCGGCCGGTCGCTCGTGGGGAACGGCGCGACGGGCTGCACCTCGCGGTAGACGCCGCCGAGCCGCTGCACGGCCGCGCTCGCCTCGAGCGTGAGCCCCGGCCCGACACGGCCGACGGCGTCGAGCGCGAGCGATACGTCCTCGGCGACCGCAGGCGCGCCGAGCACCTCCACGCCCACGCCGACGCGCTCCGACGCGTCGTAGCCCCGGCGCGCCCAGAAACCGAAGCGCTCCTGCTCCTCCGGCAACCGCTGCACGAACGCCGCCGTCGCGCCGACCGTCCACGCGCCGACGTGGTAGTGGGTCTGCGCGACGGCGCTCCACGCCTGCTCCTCAGCGACGGCGAGCGTCGCGTCGAGTCGCTGCGTCGTCCGCGCCGCGCTTCGTACGACGTGCCCCGCGACGGTGCCGAGGGTAAACCCGTCTGCCCCGTCTGCCGTGACGCGTCGGACCTCGCCGCCGAGGCCCGCCGACCACGGCCCGCGATGCACGGCCCCGTCGAGCCCGGCGCGCAGCGTCCGCGCCCGCCACTGCGGGTCGATGCCGAGCGCGCCGCTGCTCCACTCGTCGAGGCGGCTCTCGACGGCGGCGACGCGGTACCCGACCGCGCCGTTCCGAACGGCGATGCGGCCGTGCGCCTCGGCCTGCCCCCACACGCGCCGCACGGGGAGCTCGCGCCCGAACGGGCGGAAGAACCACAGGTCGTTGCTGCCGCCGCCGAGCAGGTGCACGGCGTGCGTCCCGCCGAGCGCGTCGGCCTCGAACCGGACGGCCGGAGCGAACAGCCGGAGCGCGGGGTTGTCGCCGCCGAGCGCGTCCCGGTTCCGGCCCACCGCAGCGGGATCCGTGGCGTAGAACCGCAGCAGCTTGAACCGCGCCTGCGCCCGCACGCGCGGCGTCGCATAGCTCGCGAGCGCTTCGTAGTCCGCGCCGAACTTGTCCACGTTCCGGCTCGACCGCTCGGGCACGTAGCGATACGGGCCGGGGTCGCCGACCTCGTTGCCGATCCCGAACCCGCCGCGCGCCGCCGCGCCGCGCCCCGGCCGCGACGTGTGGATGTGGATCACCCCGCGCGTGACGCGTCCCGCCGCGAACCGCGGAGCCGTCCACACCTCGACCGAGTCGACGTGGGTGATAGCGACGGGCAGCAGGCTGAGGTTCTGCTCGCCCCAAAGTCCGAACTCGACGCGGGCGCCGTCGAGCAGGAGGGTCCACGCCTCCTCCCCGAAGGGGTCGCCGCCGCCGAGGTGCGCCCGCCACGCGAACCCGTCGACCGTCGCCGTCCGCGCCCCGTCGATCAAGCGGTAGAGGTCCGGGAGGCGGTAGAGCCCGGCCGCTTCGATCTCGGCGCGCGTGACGACCTGCCGCCCCGGGTCGGGCGGCGGCGCAGACCGGTCGGGCGCGTCCGCCGTGTCGGCAACGGCGAAGAAGAGGGCGGCGACGAGGGCGAGCGTCATCGGAGGACGTCCTCCAGCCAAGCTGGGGTGCGGAACGTCCGGCTCACCCCGACGCGCACGAACCGCAGGTCGATCCGCTCGGCGGTGAAGATGCGGACGGCGCCCGCGCCCGCGCGCAGCCGCCAGCGGCGGGGGAGCGGCGCGCTCAGCCACAGCTCCGGCCCGGCGGCGAGCTCGGCCTCGTTGCGGACCGCGCCGGGGTCGTCCGTGTCGAACTGCATCCGGAAGAGCCCGGCCTGCAGCCCGGGCGAGAGCCGCAGCCCGGCGGGGAGCGCGACGTCGGCGCTCCACACGCCGAAGAAGTAGAGCGCGAGGTAGTCGGGCACCGCGTCGCCGCGGGCGGCGTGCGGCGCGACCGTCGCCCCGGCGGTGAAGCGGCCGAGGTAGAACGGCGTCTCGACGCGCCCTTCGACGCCGAGGCCGGGGTCCCACAGATCCGTGTACGGCGCCTCCCCAAACGTCGCCGCCCCACTCAGCCCGACCTCCAGCGTCTCGAACGGCTGCGCCGTTGCGGCGGCAGGCAGAAGCAGCGAGAAGCAGAAAAGGCGCAGGAGCATCGTCGGGCGCAGAGGGCGAGCGACGAAGCTACGACGGGCGCGCCTCCCGGTCTTCACGCGGAGCTATCGCGGAGGGCCTTGGCCTTGACCTCGCCGAGGAAGACGAGCGCGTCGGCGCGGCCGGCGGGCACGTCGCCCCAGAAGACGGCCTCTTTGATGGCGCCGGTGGCGGCCCGCTCCGGTCCGTCGAGCGAGCCGACGACCTCGTCGAAAAGGGCCGCGCGGCGGAGCGCTTCGTCCTTGCGTTCGACGAGGTAGGCGTAGGCCGCGTCGTGCTCGTTCGGGATGTCGCCTTCGAGGATCGCCTCGCGCGTCCACTCCTTCGCGATCCCGACGGCCACGCCCTCCTCCACGCCGAGCACCTCCATGATCTCGTAGCCGTCGACGGGCGGCTCGAAGTTGCGCAGCCGGTCCCGCTCCTCGACCTCGACGAACTTCTCGTCCACCCGGTCGAACGCGCTCAGGTAGCGGCGGACGCGCTGCGGGTTCTTCGACGTGATGTCGGCGCGGACGAGCA
>CAYTJT010000386.1:0-2935 GCA_964438105.1 uncultured Rhodothermales bacterium
CGTACTGGATGCCGTTCAGCTCGTTCGCCCCCTGCTGCACGACCTCGGCGACGAGGCGCGGCACGAGGTCGAGGTCGTCGATGGTCACCTTCACGTCGCGGCGGGCGATGAAGCCGACCCGCTCGCGGCGGTTGTTCGCGTACTCGTATTCCTCGTCGAGCCGGAGGTTGAGCAGTTGGATCTTCCGCTCCTCCACCCCGAGGGCGCGGACGGCATCCATCGCTTGCTCGGCGGCTTCGGCGTTCTGGCGGCGGGCCTCTTCGGGCTCCGACGCGCGCGTCACGACGGCGAACTGGATCGTCGCCTGATCCGGCGTGGCCTCGACCGTGCCGACACCCTCGACCGTCACCGTGCGAACGACGGGTTGCTGCGCGACGGGCAGGTCGGTGGGCTGGGCGGTCACGGGCAGGGCGAGGGCGAAAGCGAGGAGAACGGCAACGAGGAGACGCATGGCGAAAGGGATCAGTGAGCGGTCGCAGGGGCGTAGCGGTGCTACGCCCTTCAACGGTCGGGCACCCCGGAAAGGTACGTCCGCGTTGGGACGAATTATCCGCCTTCGCGCTCCCGCCGCGCATACCGCCAGGTCTCGACGGCGGCCCCGAGGATCAGCAGAGGTGCCATTCCGAAATCCAGGCTGAGCCACAGCTGCTCCTCGAACGGAACGAAGAATCCGACGATACCGAGCGCGAGCACCGACAGCGACCATAGGATCATCCGCCGCGCAGCGAACCGGTTCAGCCGCCGCCACGCTCGGTCGGAGGCGAAACCATCGGGTCGCTGGATGCCGTTGATGATCGTCCAATCGCTGTCCGGCCGCAGGGCCGGCACGCTCAGCCCGATCGTAAGAAGTGCCGTGACGGTGCAGGCGAGTCCGACGACGAGGTTAGCGACGTGCATCACTCACGGGTTGAGCCGGCCGAGGAGGCGCGGGAAGGGGATCGTCTCGCGAATGTGGCTCAGCCTCCAGATCACGCTGCTACTTCCACAGGCTTGCTTTCGAGATACAGCGTGTCGTAGCTCAGCCCCTGCCCGTTCGGCCACTCGACGGAACCGAACTCTACATACGCCTCGCGGAAGTAGCCCTCGTCGTGCAGCTCCCGGAAGATGCCGAAGTCGAGGTACGGCTTCACGTCGAACTCCCGCACGGTGCCGCCCTCGAAGATGAGGCGGAGCACGAAATCGTCAAGCGGCTGAACGTCGAGTACGTCCGGGTTCATCGGTTCAGAGAGGGTCGACCCATTCGAGAGTGTCGCCGCGGAGGGCGCGCTGCCAGTTCTCGTCCAACGCCGCGCGGCGGGCTTCGATCCACGCTTGCACCCGCCGCGTCTGCTTCGGCCCGAGCCGACCGGCGAGCAGTCCGCCGGTTTCTATCGAGAAAGAGGCTTTGTATTCGCCGTAGCGGATGTGGACGTGCGGCGCGTGGTGCTGCCGCGTGTCGCGGAAGTACATGTAGACGAAGATGCCGAAGAACTCGGAGATCCGCGGCATCGCTCACGGGTTGAGCCGGCCGAGGAGGCGCGGGAAGGGGATCGTCTCGCGGACGTGCGGGAGGCCGCAGACCCATGCCACCGTCCGCTCCAGGCCGAGGCCGAAGCCCGCGTGCGGGACGGAGCCGTAGCGCCTCAGGTCGAGGTACCACTCGAACACCTCCTGCGGGAGGCCGTGCTCGGCGATCTGGCGCTCGAGGAACCCCAGATCCGTCGCGCGCTCGCCGCCGCCGACGATCTCGCCGTAGCCCTCGGGCGCGAGCACGTCCATCCCGAGCGCGAGCCGGTCGTCGTCGGGGTCGCGCTTCATGTAGAACGCCTTCACGGCGGCGGGGAAGCGGTGGACGATGATCGGCCGGTCGAAGTGCTTCGTGAGGACGGTCTCGTCGGAGCCGCCGAAGTCGTTGCCCCACTCGAAGCCCGCGGCGCTCTCCTTCCACTGCGGGAGGTTGCGGAGCGCCTCCTCAATCTCGTCGAGCCGCCCGTTGATCTCGATCTCGCGCGCGTCGATCCGCCGCTTCTCGCCCTTTTTGACGTTGTTGTAGCGGGCGCGGTTGTCGTCGCGTTCGGCTTCGAGGTCGGTCTGCTCCCCTTCCAGTTCGGCGATCTCGCGGTCGAGCAGGGCTTGCGTCTCGTCACTGCGCAGGAGGTCGACGGCGTCGGAGTAGTGGACGCGCGGGAAGCCGCCCTCGGCCGCTTTCGTGAGCGCCGTCGTGTCGCGCTCCAGCTCGGCGAGTTCCGCTTCGCAGTGCTCGAGCACGTCCGCCGCGATCCGCGCCAGCAGTTCCTCGGCCACCTCCATGTCCATCTCGAGGTCGAAGAACGCCATCTCCGGCTCGATCATCCAGAACTCGGTGAGGTGCCGCCGGGTCTTCGACTTCTCCGCGCGGAACGTCGGGCCGAAGGTGTAAATCTTGCCGTGCGCGAGCGCCATCGCCTCGCCATAGAGCTGGCCGCTCTGCGTGAGGTAGGCAGGCTCGCCGAAGTAGTCGATCTCGAAGAGCGTGCTCGTGCCCTCGACCGCATTGCCGGTCAGGATCGGCGCGTCCATCTGGATGAACCCGTTCCCCTGGAAGTAGGCGTGGATCGACTGGGAGATCTGGTTGCGGACGCGCATGATCGCCCACTGCCGCTGCGAGCGCAGCCACAGGTGCCGGTTGTTCTGGAGGAACTCGACGCCGTGCGCCTTCGGCGTGATCGGGTAGTCCTCGGCCTGGCTGAGAAGCTCGACGGCCGTCGCCTGCACTTCGTAGCCGCCGACTTGCCGCTCGTCGGCGACGACCGTCCCGCTGATGCGGAGCGCGGCCTCCTGCGCCGCCTCGCCCGCCGCCTCGAAGCTCGGCGCATCGACTTGCTCCTCGTTTACGACGCACTGCGCGAGGCCGCTGCCGTCGCGGAGGATGAGGAAGTAGAGGCTCTTGGAGCCGCGCTTGTTGTAGAGCCAGCCG
>CAYTJT010000387.1:0-2912 GCA_964438105.1 uncultured Rhodothermales bacterium
CCCGCCGCGCCGCCGCCCGCGCCGGCTCCGGCGAAGGCGAGCGCGCAGGGCCGCCGCCGCCGCGCCGCGAACGGCCCGGTCCTGGGGGCGTCCGTGACGCCGTCGGCCGTGCACGGCGTGCTCCTGCGCGAGACCGACGACCGCTACAGCGTGGTCCGGCTGATCACGCGCCAGCGCAGCGCCTTCGCCGGCGAGGTCCCCGACCTCGCCGCGATGACGCCCGAGGGCGAGTCGCTCGAAGGCACCGACGACGTGACGATCGAGTTCGGGGACGGCGAGCTCGGCATGGGCTCCGACGACCTCTTCCTCGACTCCGAGTTCAGCGACCTCACCGGCATCGAGGGGAGCGAGAAGGAGTTCCAGGCGCAGGCCGCGCGGAAGCAGTCCAGCCCGGTCGTCTTCGAGCTGAAGGACATCATTGAGGAGAGCCACGCGTCGGGGTACGAGAAGACGCCGACGGGCTTCTGCCTGAGCCAGGACGACGTCGAGTACGTCGAGCTGCTCGTCACCTCGACGGAGAAGAAGGACAAGAAGGACAAGAAAGCGAAGAAGGGGAAGGGCGAGAAGAAGGAGGCCGCGGCCGTCGATCCCTCGTCGATCAAGCGCGACCACCTGCTCGGCCTCCTCGCCGAGCACTACGACGAGCCCTTCAGCAAGGAGCGCGCGGCGTTCCTCCCGATGACCCCGCGCGACGGCCGGCAGCGCTTCCTCGCCGTCGTGCCGACGGGCCACGAGTCCCTCGCCGAGTCGCTCGAGCTCCTGCGCGAGCAGGCGGGCATGCGCAGCGTCCCGTTCCGCACGATCGACGCCGAGGTGCCGATCCTCGTGGGCCTCACGCGGTGGGCGTTCCCCGCCGACCCGTACGAGAACACGGCGATCGTCCGCGTCGGAAGCGAGGACACCCTCGTGGTGCTCCTCCAGGGCGACACGCTCCACCACACGGAGCACATGCGGAGCGTGACGACCTTCGACGGGCCGGACACGATCTGCAGCCGCGTGCTCCTGCAGCAGGACGTGCAGGGCATCGGCACGGTGCACCACGTCATCGTGCTCAGCGACGAGCGCGAGCGCGAGATCGTCGAGGGCTTCGGCGCCTTCTACCCCGACGCGAACGTGGCCGCCCTCCGCGAGGGGCTCACCCGGGCCGGCGTCAACCTGCCCATCGAGGGCACGCTCCCGGCCAAGTCGCTCCCGGCCGTCGGCGTCGCCCTCCGGACGCTCATGGAGCGCGACGGCGACTCGCCGTTCTACGACCTCAACATGCTGCCGAAGCGGCTCCGCCGCAAGAGCCGGAAGATCGACTTCGCGGTGGCGTGGCACACGCTCGTCGCGGCCGTGCTGCTCTTCTTCGCCGTGCTCTTCTTCATGGGGATGTACTTCAGCAAGCAGGCCGACATCGCCGACGCCCAGGCCCGCGTCGACGCCTACCCCGACGAGGTCAACCTCTCCGGCCCCGCCCTCCAGGCCCAGATCGACAGCCTCCAGACGGCCTACCTCCGCATCACGACCACGCTCAACACCATCGACTCGCTCCTCGTCGGGAGCGACCGGTGGAGCCGGAGCATCGCCCGCAGCGCCCGCGCCACGGCCTCGACCGGCGGGACGTGGATCGAGGGCTGGACCCCGGTCGGGGATGACCTCCAGCTGATCGGGTACGCGAACAGCCGCCAGCAGGTCGTCCAGTTCGCCGAGCGGATGGACGCCACGATCGAGTCGGTCACGTTCGACGAGATCCGCGAGTACCCCGTCTTCAGCTTCGCGACGCGGGTGCCGGTCCGGGACGAGCTGCCCCAGGTGGCCCGCTACCTCCGCGCGAACGCCGACGCCTCCGGGGCGATGAAGGTGCCGGTCCCGTCCGAGCAAGACCCCCTCACCGGCTACGACGCCGGCAACTGACCCCGCGAGCCCCCACCGCCAGCGCTTAGCGCCTCAGACTTATGTCCAACGATACGCTCAACACCCTCGTCCTCTCGGTCGTGCTCGCGCTCGTCACCGGGTTCGGGGTCTACATGACGCAGAAGAAGCAGCCCGCGCGGCTGGAGCGGCTGGAGAAGGAGGAGACCGCCCTCCGGCTGCGCCAGGCCGAGGTCGAGGAGCTCCTCGTCGAGAAGGCGTCGTCCTCGGAGCGGGCCGAAGACGCCCTGCGCCGCTGGAACGCCCGCTACAAGGTGCTCCCCGAAAACCTCACCTCGCCGGCCGTCGTGAACTACCTCAACGCGCTCTCGAGCGTCGGCTTCCGGACGTTCGACGTCTCGATGAACGGGCTCACGCGCGGCGCCGACTTCAGCACCCTCTCCTACAGCGTGCGGGGCGAGGCCTACTTCGGCAGCCTCTACCAGTTCATCTGGAACATCGAGAACGGGCGCGGGCTCTACCGCATCCGCGACCTCGAGGTCGAGGCGACGACCGTGATGGAGCCGAACGCGGAGACCGGCGTGGACCGCCGCGAGGACATCGTGCGCTTCTCGATGACCGTCCAGGCCTACTTCGCCGGGGCCGACGGGATGAGCGCGCCGGACTCCATCATCACCGTCCCGGACGCCGTGCTCCCGGCCCGCGTCACCGCGTCGAACCCGTTCTACCCGCTCGTCCTCGACGCCCTCCCGCCCAACACCGACAACCTCATCGACGTCGAGGAGGACTCCCTCGTCTCGGTCATCGGGCAGATGGCCGTCTTCCGCGACGAGCTCGGCGCCCGGCCGCTCCGCGTCGGCGACCGCGTCTACCTCGGCGCCATCTCCCGCATCGACCAGAACCAGGCGCTCGTCGTCGCCGAGCTGAACAAGGGCGGCATCCGCGAGCGCGTCGAGATCAGCCTCGCCACGGGCGAGCGCTTCCGCCAGGCCCTCGGCGGGCACCGCCTCGCTCAGATCAACGGGCCCCGCCCGATGCCTGCCCCGCCCGCCCCGGGC
>CAYTJT010000388.1:0-2906 GCA_964438105.1 uncultured Rhodothermales bacterium
GTGGGCTCGTCGAGCACGACGAGGTCGGGGCGGAAGAGGAAGGCGACGGCGGCATTCACCTTCTGCCGGGTGCCGCCGGAGAGCGTGCGGAGCGGCTTGTCGAGCTCGGACTCCAGCCCCAGCGCGCGGACGAGCGATTCGTCGGTCGCGTCCGTCGGCTCGGCTTCGCGGAGGTCGCGGAGCATGGCGAGGACGTCGCGCCCGGTGAGGTTCTCGGGGAAGGCCGCGCGCTGCGGCATGTACCCGATGCGCGCGCGGTACGCCACGTCGCCCGGCGTCACGTCCTCGCCGTCGAAGGTGACGTGCCCGGCGTCCGGGCGGACGAGCCCGAGCACGGACTTGATGAGCGTCGTCTTGCCCGAGCCGTTCGGGCCGACGATCGCGGTGACGCGGCCGCGCCGCAGCCGGAGGTCGACGTCGCGGAGGACCTCGAGCCGGCCGAACCGCTTGTGCAGCCCGGCGACCTCGACGAGCGGGTCGATCCGTTGCGGCCGGGATGCCGGTTCGTCGGGCGAGGCAGGCGTGGGCATGGAGGCGGCGAGCGAGAGGGAGGGCATGGCGGCGGCGGTTACAGCGCGAGCGGGCGCATGAGCGGGCGGTCGTCGACGAGCGTCTTCGGCGTGAGCGCCGGGGCCACGCGCTCGGCCACGTCGAGGAGCTGGACGAACAGGCTCCGCATCAGCAGCAGCGCCGGCTCGTGCCGCTCGACGAGGAGCGAGAACAGCCGGACCGGGCGGAACGGGACGTCGCCCACGCCGTCGCGGTCGAGGTCGTAGCCCTCGTAGGCGTCCCAGTAGTTCCCCTCGAACGTGCTGAAGCTCTGCCGGCTGTTCGTCCCGACGTCGAAGGAGTTGGCGACGAAGTTGTTCTGGGTGAAGACGTTCTCGTAGGCGTCGGCCATGATCTTCACGGCCCAGCCGTTGCGCTCGAACACGTTCTCCGCGATGCGGACGCGGTTCGAGCCCTCGGCGTACATCCCCACCGTGTTCTTCACGAACGCGTTCCCGACGATCTCGCTGTCGGTGATGTCTTTCATCAGCAGCCCGAAGGCCGCCGGCCCCCAGTTGTCCTCGAAGGTGTTCTCCACCATCTCGACGTGCTGCGTGTACATCACGGCCACGCCCGCGCCGTTCGCGCGGAAGGTGTTGCGGGCGTAGCGGCAGCGGTCCGAGAACATGAAGTGCAGCCCGTAGCGGAGGTTGCCCGCGCTGAGGTTGTCCTCGACCGTGCCGTCCTCGACGAACTCGAAGTAGATCCCGTCGCGGTGCCCGCGGACGTCGTTGCCGCGCACCGTGACGTCCCGGCTGTACCACAGGTGGATCGCGTTGCCCGCCTTCGACTCGCCGACGGGGGGACCGCGGAACGTGTTGCCGACGACGGCGCAGCCGCTCGTCTCGGCGAGGTAGACGCCGAAGAAGCTGTCCTCGAAGCGGTTCTCCGCAATCGTGCAGGCGGACGCGCCCTCGACGAGCAGCGCCGCCCGGTCCTCGACGAACGAGGAGCCGGTGTTGCGGAAGGTGAGCCCGCGAATCGTCACGCCGTCGGCGGTGACTTTCATGATCGCCCGCTCCCCCTCCCCGTCGAGCACGGCCTCACCCTGACCGACGATCTCGACGGGGGTGTCCACGACGAGCGTGGGCTCGCGGTAGACGCCGGGCCGGACGATGAGGCGGTCGCCGGGCCGGGCGCGCTCGAGGGCTTCGGAGAGCGTCAGGCCGTCGGGGTCCACGGTGTGGACCGTCTGAGCCCGGACGCCCCCGGCCAGGAGCAGCACCGCGAGCGAGAGGAGGAACGGGAGAATCATGAGATACAGGTTTCGAAGGCTGCTGTAGGGGCACGGCGTGCCGTGCCCGCGTTCAGCGCGGGGCATCACGCCTCTCGGAGTCGGGCATCGCGTGGGAGGCGGCCGGCGAGGCGCGCTCGACGAGCGCGAGCACATCGTCCCACGCCAGCACCTCGGCGTCGTCGAACGCGGCGAGCGCGTCGGCTTCCGTCGTGCCCGGGCCGAAGGCGGCGAGGCCCTGCCCCATCGGGCTGCGGAGGTCCGGGGCGTGGACGAAGAAGGACTCGGCGAGCGGGACGAGCGTGCCCGGATCGTCGTACGACGTCACCCAGAGCGAGTGCGCCTCGTCCGCCGCATCGGGGTGCGCGAGCACGTAGCCCGCGAGGCACTCGACCGAGTCGAAGGTGTACGCCTTGCCCGTCGTCGTCAGGAGCTCCGTGCCGAAGCGGGCGTCGGAGATCGTCATCCGGCAGTGCTCGCCGACGTCCTCGCCGTAGCGAATCGGCTGCGGCTCGACCTGGCAGCCGGCCAGCAGCGCAGCCGCCGCGAGCACGGCGACGGCGGGCGTCGCGGCCGGAGCGGCGCGGCGCGCCCTGCGCTTCCGGCGCCACTCCGTGAACGCGACGACGAAGCCCATCAGCAGGGACACGAGCGCCGCGATCATCCCCGACGCCGGCCACGAGTGCGCCGTGATGTTCAGGAGCTGCTTCGAGCCGATGAGGGGCGGCTGGTACGTCATCCCCGGCACCTGGATGATCGCCTCCGGGTCGAGGTCGTGGCCGTAGTCGTAGCCCCAGAGGTAGAAGTCCACCATCCCCGCCACGCCGACGACGACGAAAACGCCGACCCAGGTGTAGAGCAACCAACGCTTGCCCGTCGCCGCGGCCCCGAGCCCGAGGAGGATGAGGAAGCCGAAGACCCACGGCGTGATCGTGAGCTCGGGGATCGCCTCCGGCACGATCTCCTTCATCCCGATGTAGTGGTTGAGCTTGTTGATGCTGTTGAGGTCGTGCGCGCTCGCGCCCGTCACGGTGTCCACCCAGATCAGCATCCCGATGCCCTCGGGGTACTGCGGGGCTTCGAGCGTGATGCGCCAGATCGGGAGCACGTAGAGCAGCCCGAG
>CAYTJT010000389.1:0-2899 GCA_964438105.1 uncultured Rhodothermales bacterium
TGTTCCTGCTCTCGCTCAGTCTCGACGGGCTGATGTAGGGCGCAACTTGAGTTACCATTACCAGTACATCCTCCCCCTCCCGTTTTGATCTCTACGCCCCCCCTTCCCATGCTGGACGACGGCGCGTCACCTATGAACGACGCGTCCCTCAGCGACCTGATCGTCGAGCTCCGCCGCCACCTCCACATGTATCCGGAGGTCGGGTTCAGAGAGCACGAGACGTCGCGCTACCTCCGCTCGTGCCTGGAGACCTACGGCTTCGAGATCCACGGGCCCCTCGCCGGGACGGGGTTCTACGTCGAGATCGAGGGCGCGCACCCCGGCCCGACGGTGGCGTACCGCACGGAGCTCGACGCGCTCCCGGCCCAGGACGCCAAGTCGTGCGCCTACGCCTCGACGGTGCCCGGCGCGGCCCACCTCTGCGGGCACGACGCGCACATGGCCGTCGCCGTGGGCGTGGCGCTGCTGCTCAGCGAGCGCAGGGACGAGCTGCACGGCACGGCCCGCGTGCTCTTCCAGCCGAACGAGGAGAGCAGCCCCTCCGGCGCCCCCGTGATGATCGAGGACGGCGTGCTCGACGGCGTCGAGGAGATCTTCTGCATCCACGTCGACCCGTCGCTGCCGGCCGGCACGTACGGCCTCCGCGTCGGCGCCGCGACCGCCGCGACGGCGCCGTTCCTCGTCCGCGTCGTGAGCGGGCAGGCCGGGCACTCCGCCCGCCCGCACGAAACGGTCGACACGGTCTGGCTGGCGACGCAGATCCTCAACACGTTCTACCAGCTCCCTGGCCGCATCCACGACGCGCGTCGGACCGCCGTGCTCACCGCCTGCCGCTTCCGCGCGGGCGAAGCGCTCAACGTGATCCCCGACGAGGTCGAGTTCGGCGGCACGCTCCGCTGCGTCGACATCGAGTCGATCCGTTTGCTGGCCGGGCGGATGCGGGCCGTGGCCGAAGAGACGGCCGCCCTCCACGGCGCCGAGGCGACCTACAAAACCGACCTCAGCCTCCCCCCCGTCGTCAACGACGCCGAGCTCGTCGCCGCCGTGCGCGAGGCGGTCGTCGAACGGTTCGGCGAGGACGCGGCCTACGCGATCCCGAAGCCGAGCATGGGCGGCGAGGACTTCGCGTTCTACCTCCAGGAGGTGCCGGGGATGCTGCTGCGCGTCGGCACGGCGTCGGGGCCGGAGACGAGCTACCCGCTGCACCACGCCCGCTTCGACGTGACCGAGAGCGCCCTCCCCGACGCCGCCCGCCTCATGGCCGACGTGGTCGCGCGGCGTCTGTCTGCCTAGCGGCGGCCGATTGGAGTTCGTGCGTCAGGATCGGTTCGACGCGACCCCTTTGTCCTGCCCGTGCGCTATACTGTGCGCCGACGCCGGCCCCGTTCCGGCCCCGCTCCTTCCGACCGTCACGCGCACCTATGATCGGGCTCCGCCGCGCCCTCCCCTTCCTCCTCGCTCTCCTCTTCGCCCCCGCCGTCGTCGCCCAAGTGCAGGACGACTTCGCCGACGGCGACTTCACCGCCGACCCGCCGTGGACCGGCGACACGGACCGCTTCACCGTCGTCCCCTTCGGCGCCAACTCTGGGCTCCGCTCCGACGGCCTCGCCGAGTCCGACACGATCGCGCTCGCGACGGTCTCCGACGTGGCAGCGGGACGGTGGGCCTTCACGTTCCGCTGGGAGGCCAACCTCACGAACGCGAACGGCACCCGCGTCTACCTCATCGCCGACACGCCCGACCTGAAATCCGAAGTGCAGGGCTACTACGTCCAGATCGGCACGAACAACACGGACGAGGTCCGGCTCTACCGGCAGGACGGCCCCTCGACCGACCGCACGGAGATCGGCGCGAGCGAGAACCCGATCGCGGTCGGCGACGAGGGCACGATCGCGGTCGAGGTCGTGCGCGACGACGCGGGCGGGTGGCGCGTGGACGTGGACGGTGCGCCCGTCATCGAAGGCGTGCAGGACGACACGTACACGTCGAGCGCGGCGCTCGGCGTCTGGCTCAAGCACTCGACGGCGAACGGCGCCGCGTTTTTCTGGGACGACTTCGTCGCCGATCCCGACGTCACCGGCGACTTCACCCCGCCGGTTCCGCTCGATGTCACCGTATCGGGCAACGGCGGCACCCTCGTCGTCCAGTTCGACGAGGCCCTCGACCCGACGTCGGTGATGCCGAATCAGTTTTCGGTCGATGGCGGCGTCGGCGCTCCCGAGACGGCCGAGGTCGTCGCGGACGGGACCGTCGCTCAACTCACGTTCGACCCGGCGATCCCGACCGGCGCCTACACCCTCACCATCGACGGCGTCGCCGACCTGAGCGGCAACGCCGTCGACAACGCGACGATCGATTTCGCGTTCGAGGCTGACGACACGCTGCCCGACCTCGTCAGCGCGACGGCGGTGAGCGCGACGCGTGTGGACATCGTTTTCAGCGAGCCGGTTGCAGGCTGCGACGTGGCGCTCTACGACCTCACGCCGGGCATCGGCCAGCCACAGAGCATCGCCTGCCCCGGCGACGGGAGCGAGTACCAGCTCGTTCTCGGCACGCCGCTGACCGGGCCCGAGACGTACACCGTCACCGCCACCGGCGTCGCCGATCTCAACGGCAACGTGCAGCCCGAAACCTCGGCGGGCTTCTTCTTCGGATCGTTCGACGAGCCCGGCGTCCGCGACATCGTCATCAACGAAGTCATGTACGACCCGCCGGACGCGGCCAACGACGAGTACGTCGAGCTCTTCAACCGGACCGACGACCGGACCTTCGACCTCGGCGCGCTGACGCTCTCCGACAGCGCCGACGAGCCCATCGCTATTTCCGCCGACGTGCGCGCGCTCGGGCCGGGCGAATACGCCGTGCTCGTCCGCGACCCCGAGCTATTCCAACTCCAGTT
>CAYTJT010000390.1:0-2897 GCA_964438105.1 uncultured Rhodothermales bacterium
AAGAAGAAGAACACCTTCACCGACTTCATCGACGCCGCCGAGCACCTCCGCGACGAAGGCTACGGCGACCCCGACCGGCTCTACGCCTACGGCGGCTCGGCGGGCGGATTGCTGATGGGCGCGGTGATGAACATGCGCCCCGACCTCTTCCACGGGCTCGTCGCCGCCGTGCCGTTCGTGGACGTCATCACGACGATGCTCGACGACTCCATCCCGCTCACCACGGGCGAGTACGACGAGTGGGGCAACCCGAACGACCCGGCCTACTACGACTACATCCTCTCGTACTCGCCCTACGACAACATCGAGGCGAAGGACTACCCGAACCTGCTCGTGACGACCGGCCTGCACGACTCCCAAGTGCAGTACTGGGAGCCCGCGAAGTGGGTGGCGAAGCTGCGCGCGCTGAAGACGGACCAGAACCGGCTCCTCCTCCACACGCACATGGAGGCCGGCCACGGCGGCGCGTCGGGCCGCTTCGAGCGCTACCGCGAGACGGCGCGGAACTACGCCTTCCTCCTCGACCTCGCCGGGCTCGCCGACGCGTCGGAACCGGCGGCAGACTGAGATTTTGTGAAGGGCATGTGCGAGCAGGGTGTGAAGGCCGTGTATATTTCGACGGCATAGCCCTTTCCATCCTGCTCCCTTATGCGCCCTCTCTACCTCGCGCTGGTCCTCCTCCTGTGCTCCGTCCCGAACGCGGACGCGCAGCACGCCCCGCCCCGCCCCGCCGACGCGCAGATCCAGGCGCTCTCGCCCGCCGCGCTCCCCGCCGCTACCCCGTCGGCGGCGTTGCACGGCGTGCCCTCGGCGCCGGACGGACTCCGTCGCTTTGGGCACTGGGCCATCGGCGACGTGCTAGCGGTCGGCGAAGCGCTGACCCCGACGCGGCTCGGCGTCGGCGCGGGCTTCGTCAGCCTCCTCCCGCTCCTCTCCTTCAACGACGGCGCCGTCGGCGACGAAGCGCCGGAGCTGCGCACCGATCTCAGCAGACCCGCCCTCCACATCGCCGACGAGTTCGGCCACGCGCGGATGCAGTGGGTGACGGGCGGGCTGTTCCTCGCTACGCTCGCCACGCACGACACGAAGCTGCAGGACGCCGCGTTCACCTCGTTCCAATCGGGCGTGTACGCGATGCTCGCCTCGGGCGCCATCAAGGGACTCATCGGACGCGTCCGCCCATACGAGGTCGATAGCCCGACCACATTCCGCCCGCTCTCCGGGCACCGCTCGTTCCCGTCCGGCCACACCACGCTCGCGTTCGCGATCGCGGTGCCGTGGGTGGTCTATTACCCCGGCCCCGTCACGTATGGCCTGCTCGGGCTAAGCGCGGGCACCGCCGTCTCGCGCCTGACGACGGAGCACCACTGGTTCACGGACGTCGTCGCGGGCGCGGCGCTCGGCACGCTCACGGGCTACTGGCTCGCCCGGCGCCACCTCGACGGCACGACGCCGCTCCGGGTCACGCCCGTGCTCGGCCCCGACGGCGGCGGCCTCTCGATCAGCTACACGTTTTAGACGGCTTCGGGCTTGAGCCGGTCGAGGTACTTCTGGCGGAGCTTCGCCACCTTCGGCGCGATCACTGCCTGGCAGTACGGCTGGCGCGGGTTGCTGGCGAAATAGTCCTGGTGGTACTCCTCAGCCTCGTAGAACGGCTCGGCCGCCGTCACCTCCGTCACGATCGGCTCGCCGAACACGTTCTGCGCTTCGAGGTCGGCGATGACCTCCTTCGCGATGCGCTCCTGCTCGTCGTCGTGGTAGAAGACGACGGAGCGGTATTGCGTGCCCACGTCGCCGCCCTGCCGGTTCAGCGTGGTCGGGTCGTGCGTGGCGAAGAACACGTAGAGGAGGTCGCGGAACGAGACCTCGTCGGGGTCGAAGTGGACTTGGACGACTTCGGCGTGGCCGGTGCGGCCGCCGCAGACTTCGCGGTACGAGGGGTTCGCGCCCTTGCCGCCCATGTAGCCGGAGACGACGCGGTGGACGCCCTTGAGCGGCTGCATCACGGCTTCGACGCACCAGAAGCAGCCGCCGCCAATCGTTGCGATAGAGAGATCGTTCATCGGAATCCTAAGTCGGTGGGAAGGGGCGCTGGTACGCGCGACCCCCCGTACGGTTTGCGGTCACTCGCTGCGCTCGCTCTCAGCTTCACCGCACAGTCCCCCTCGTCGAGGGGGACAGCTTTTCGCGCCCTGAACGGAGGGACTCGTCTCGGAGTGATAGTGCGAAAAGCAGGGGGTCACGGCATCGCGTCGGCCTCGGCTTCGGTCGCCACGACGGCGCCGGTGCGGAGCTCCTGCACGACGCGGTCGAGGTCGTAGACGGCGTCGAGCGATTCGATCACGGCGCGCGCGTCGACCATCACGTTGCGCCCGCGGTCGGCGAAGTAGATGTAGTCGCGGCTGAGCCCTTCGATCGTCCGGTCGAAGTTGATCCCGACGAGGCGGAGGTCGCGGTCCACGGCGGGCGAGCCGGAGTTGCCGCCGATCGTGTCCGAGGTCGAGACGAAGTTGAGCGGGGTCGAGCGGTCGAGGTCGGGCGGCGCCGGGAGCCACGCGTCGGGGAGCTCCCACTCGGAGTCTGGGCCGTAGGAGTAGTAGTGGTCGTAGAGCCCGAAGAACGTCGTGTAGGGCGGCGCGACGGTGCCGTTGTACTCGTAGCCGCGCACGACGCCGTCGGTGAAGCGCGGCGAGAACGTGGCGTCCGGCGGGATCGACGTGCCGTAGACGGCGAAGCGGGCGCGCCCGAGCTGCCGGGCGACCTCGCGCTGCTGCGCGTTCAGGCCGGCCGCCGCGCTCTGGTAGTCGGCGTAGCGCGGGAGCACGGCGAGGGCGACGGCGACGGCCGGATCGTCGGCGCGGATCGCGCCCGCGTCGAGGGCGTGCCGTCTTCTGCTT
>CAYTJT010000391.1:0-2878 GCA_964438105.1 uncultured Rhodothermales bacterium
CGTAGCCGTGCGGGAGCAGCATCACGAGGCGGCTCGACTGGTTCCACTTCTCCTCAGCCGCCGTGATGAACTGGTCGATCATGATCTGCGCGCCGTTGACGAAGTCGCCGAACTGCGCCTCCCACAGCACGAGGGCTTCGGGCTGGGCGACGGAGTAGCCGTACTCGAACCCGAGCGCGGCGTATTCGGAGAGCAGGCTGTCGAAGACCTGGAACTGGGCGGGGGCCTCGTCCTCGCCGACATGGTTGAGCGGGACGTAGAAGTGCCCGTCCTCCTGGTCGTAGAGGACCGCGTGGCGCTGGCTGAACGTGCCGCGCCCGGAGTCCTGCCCGCTCAGCCGGATCGGCGTGCCCTCTTGCAGGAGCGTCCCGAAGGCGAGCGCCTCGGCGAACGCCCAGTCGATCTTGCCGGACGTGAACTGCTCGTCCTTCCGGGCGATGAGGCGGCCGAGCTTGGGGTGGACGTGGAAGCTGTCCGGGAGGTCGACGAGCGCGCGGACGGTGCGCTCGAGCGCCTCCTGGGGCACGGTCGTGTCCACATTGTCGGCGGGGACGGAGACGGGCGTCTCCTCGTGGTGCACCTCGACGGCCGTCTCGGGCTGCTGCCCGCTCTCCTCCTTCGTCTCCTCGAACGCCTGCTGGAGCTTGGCGTGGAAGTCGTCGAGCATCTGCTCGGCGGACTCGGGGTCGAGGTCGCCGCGGCGGAGCAGCAGTTCGGTGTACTTCTTCCGA
Source organism: uncultured Rhodothermales bacterium (assembly GCA_964438105.1). Classification (GTDB taxonomy): domain Bacteria; phylum Bacteroidota; class Rhodothermia; order Rhodothermales; family JANQRZ01; genus JBBSMX01. Next base: position 732 of record CAYTJT010000391.1, read on the forward strand.
ACCGAGCGGTGCCCCTTGATCTTGCCGTACATCAGCGGCTGCGTGTAGCTCGGCTCGTCGCCCTCGTTGTGCCCGTGCTGACGGTAGCAGACGAGGTCGATCACGACGTCCTTTTTGAACACCTGCCGGTAGTCGAGAGCCAAGCGGGCGACGCGGATCGCGGCCTCGGGGTCGTCGCCGTTGACGTGGAAGATCGGCGCCTGGATCATCCGCGCGATGTCGGTGGCGTAGGCCGACGAGCGCGCGTGCATCGGGAGCGTGGTGAACCCGATCTGGTTGTTGACGACGATGTGGACCGTGCCGCCGGTCTTGTACCCGTCGAGCTGGGAGAGGTTGAGCGTCTCGGCGACCACGCCCTGCCCGGCGAACGCGGCGTCGCCGTGGATGAGGATCGGGAGGACGTCGTCGCGGTTGAGGTCGCCGCGCTGCTGCTGCTTCGCGCGGACCATCCCCTCGACGACGGGGTTGACCGCTTCGAGGTGGCTCGGATTCCCTGCGAGCGTGAGCTCGACCGTCTGCCCGCTCGGCGCTTCGTGCGTGCCGTGCGAACCGAGGTGGTACTTCACGTCGCCCGAGCCGTGGGCCGTGCCGATGTCGAGGTTGCCCTCGAACTCGCCGAAGATGTTGCGGTACGGCTTGCCCATCACGTTCGCGAGCACGTTGAGCCGCCCGCGGTGGGCCATCCCGATGACCGCCTCCTCGACCTCCTGATCGGCCGCGTCGGAGAGGATCTGGTCGAGGATGGGGATGAGCGTCTCGGCGCCTTCGAGCGAGAACCGCTTGTGGCCGATGTACTTCGTGTGGATAAAGCGCTCGAACGCCTCGGCGGCGTTGAGCCGGTCGAGGATGCGCTTTTTCTGGTCGAGCGAGACGACGTCGGCCATCCGCTGCGGCTCGATCCGCTCGATCAGCCACCGCTTCTCCGTGGGGTCGGAGATGTGCATGAACTCGACGCCGACGTGGCGGGTGTAGGTCTCCCACAGCACGTCGAGGATGTCGCGGAGCGGGAGCTCGCTCTGCCCGCCGAGCCCGCCGCCGACGGTCCCGACGCCGCCCGTCGTGAACGTCCGGTCGAGGTCCCACACCGTGAGCCCGTACGAGCCGGGGTCGAGCTCGTCGTGCTGGCGGAGCTCGACGCCGAGGGGGTTGAGGTCGGCCATGAGGTGGCCGCGCACGCGGTAGGCGCGGATGAGCTGGAGCACGCGCGCCTGCTTCTCGATGAGCGCCTGCTCGTCGGTCTTACCCAACACCGGCGTGGTGTCCGGGCTCATCTTGAGCGGCGGCGTCGAGAGGCCGAGCTGGGTGAAGACGCGGTCGTAGAACCCGTGCTCGCCGGCGAGGAGCGCGCCGACGTAGGCGAGGAACTCCCCGCTCTCGGCGCCCTGGATCACGCGGTGGTCGTAGGTCGAGGTGATCGTCATCACCTGGGAGATGCCGAGGCGCGAGACCTCCTCGGGCGGGAGCGCCATGAACTCCGGCGGGTAGCCGATGGAGCCGACGGCGAGGATGAGCCCCTGCCCCTGCATCAGCCGCGGCACGCTCATCACCGTCCCGATCATGCCGGGGTTCGTGAGCGTGGCCGTCGTCCCCTCGAAGTCGGAGAGCTCGAGCTTGCCGTCGCGCGCACGGCGGACGATGTCGTTGTAGGCCCCGAGGAACGTCGGGAACGTCATCGCCTGGGCGTCGCGGACGTTCGGCACCATGAGCGAGCGCTTGCCGCGCTTCTCGATGTCGATGGCGAGGCCGAAGTTGACCCCGGCGGGCTCGACGCGCTCGAGGGTTCCGTTCTCTCGGCGGAACGCGTTGTTCATCGCCGGATACGCCTTGAGCGCCTCGACGAGCGCGTACGCGATGAGGTGGGTGAACGAGACCTTCTCGCCGCCGACGGTCCGCTGGTAGTCGTTGATGAGGCGGCGGTTCTCGGCCATCAGCTTGACCGGGATCTGCCGCGCGGAGGTGGCCGTCGGGATCTCGAGGCTGGCCTCCATGTTCTCGACGATCCGCGCGGCCGCGCCCTTCAGCTCGACGTGCTCGGCGCCCTTCGGCGCGGGCGCCGAGGGCTTCTTCTGGGGCTCGGGCTGCTTCGCCTTCGGGGACGGGGCCGTCTCGGTCGGCGCCCCGTCACCGCTCGGCTTCCCACTGGGCTC
>CAYTJT010000392.1:0-2878 GCA_964438105.1 uncultured Rhodothermales bacterium
CGGGCCGCCCTCCGGCTCGTCCGCGGTGCCCTCCCGCGCGAGCGGTTCCGGAGCATCGACCACGAGCTGCGCGGGCTCGGCCGCCTGCTCGCGCCCGCCCGCGATGCCGTGGTGGCGCTCGAACTCGTCGACGTGCTGCGGGCGGAGGAAGCGCTCGGTGAGTCCGCGCTCGGCGATCTACGGGATCACCTCAGCACCGCCCGCGCCGACTCGACGCCGAGGCGGTCGCCGCGATCCGCGCCCGGCTCGGCGCCCTGCGCCTCGCGCCCGAGGAGTTGGATGGACTCGACGCCGGGGCCCTCCACGACGGGCTGGCGCGGACGTATCGGCGTGGGCGGAAGCGGCTCGCCCGCGCGACCGCGTCGCCCAGAGCCGACGCCCTCCACGCGTGGCGGCGGCAGGTCAAGCACCTCGGCTATCAGCTCCGCCTGATCGCCCCGGCGTGGCCGCTCGTGCTGCGTCCCACCGCCCGCGCGCTCGACGCGCTCGGCTCGGCGCTCGGCGACGAGCACGATCTCGCGGAGCTCTACCGCGTGGCGGCGCGTGCCCGTCTCGACCGCGCCTCGCTCCGCGAACTGGCGCGCTGGACGAAGCGGCGTCGGGCGTCGATCCACGAGATCGCCTGGCCGCTCGGCGCACGGGTCTACGCCGAGTCGCCCGGGGCGTTCGCAGGGCGGATCACGGCCTACCTCGCCGCTGCGGCGTCCGAGGCGCGGGGCGCACCGCCGCACGCGATCCCGCCGCCTCCGCCGCCCGAGGCTCCCCTTGTCCAAGTGGCCGGATGACGCGTAACCTCCGGCATACGCGGCGTGCCGTGCGGGCGCACGCATGCAGCGTTTTCCTCTCACACATCCACCTCTAACGCGCGCATGGATCCCACCCATGCCCTCGACGCGTGGCCCATCGCGATCGGGCTCGCCGGCGGCCTCGCCCTGTTCCTCTTCGGGATGGAGCAGATGACCGACGCCCTCAAGCAGGTCGCCGGGGGCGGGATGAAAGCGGCCCTCGCCCGGCTCACCACGAACCGCTTCAGCGCGGCGGGCGCGGGCGCGCTCGTCACCGCCGTGATCCAGTCGTCGTCCGTCACGACCGTGCTCGTCGTCGGGTTCATCTCGGCGGGGCTGATGACGCTGACGCAGTCGGTCGGCGTGATCATGGGGGCGAACGTGGGGACGACGGTCACGGCGCAGATCGTCGCGTTCAAGGTGACGCAGTACGCGCTCGTGCTCGTCGCCGCCGGCTTCGCCATGCTGTTCGTCTCGAAGCGCGACCGCGTCCGGCAGTACGGCGCGATGCTGATGGGGCTCGGGCTGATCTTCTTCGGGATGGAGCTGATGAGCGACGCGACGAGCCCGCTCCGCTCGTACGAGCCGTTCATCGCGCTTATGCAGCAGATGGCGAACCCGTTCTGGGGCATCCTCGTCGGCGCGGCGTTCACGGCCGTCGTGCAGTCGTCGTCGGCGACGACGGGCGTGGTGATCGTCCTGGCGAGCCAGGGGTTCATCACGCTCGCGGCGGGCATCGCGCTGATCTTCGGCGCGAACGTCGGGACGTGCGTGACGGCGCTCCTCGCGGCGCTCGGGAAGCCGCGCGAGGCGGTCCGCGCCGCCGCCGTCCACGTCGTGTTCAACGTGGCGGGCGTGCTGCTGTGGCTGGCGTTCATCCCGTATCTCGCCGAGGCCGTCCATCTGTTCTCGCCCGCCGCGCCCGGGCTCGCGGGGACCGAGCGGCTGGCGGCCGAGACGCCGCGCCAGATCGCGAACGCGCACACCGTGTTCAACGTCGCGAACACGCTGCTCTTCCTCCCGTTCGCCGGGCTGATGGCGAAGCTCGTGACGCGGCTCGTCCCGGACCGGCCGGGGACCGAGGGCGCCGTCGTGCAGCCGCGCTACCTCGACGAGATCCTCCTCGACACGCCCGCGCTCGCGCTCGACCGCGTGCGGATGGAGCTCCGCCGGCTGGGGGAGCGGGCGTACGCGATGGTCCGCGACGCGCTCCCCGTCGCGCTCGACGGCGAGCTCGAAGACCTCCGCGCGCTCGAACGCTCCGACGAGGGCGTGGACGAGCTCCACGGCGCGATCGTGACCTACCTCGGCCACCTCGCTCAAGAAAACCTCGACGTGGCGCAGGCCGAGCAGCACTACGACTACCTCGAAGCGGCCAACAACATCGAGAACATCGGCGACCTCGTCGAGACGAACCTCGTGGGGGCGGGGCTGGAGCGGCTGGGGACAGGGATGCAGGTGAGCGCCGCGACGCGCGAGCGCCTGAGCGCCCTCCACGAGCACGTGGCGTGGACCGTCCAGCTCGCCCTCCAAGCCCTCGACGCCGACAGCCCGTCGATGGCGGCCCAGGTCATCGACGCGAAGCCCGAGACCCAGCGGCTCGCCGAGGCCGCCGAGGCGCACCTCGCCCGCCGCCTCACGGCCGAGGCCCCGGACCGCCTCAGCCTCTACCGCTTCGAGTCCGAGCTGATCGAGTACCTCAAGCGCGTGTACTACTTCGCCAAGCGCATCGCCAAAGCCATAGAGCAACGCAACGTCGCGTTCCCGACGCACGGCGCGCCCCCCGGCACCCTCCCCACCCCCGAGATAGCCTGACCGATGCTCGACACCGTTGACCTGGACCAGCCGTTCTCCGACGAGACCTACCGCGAGGAGGAGGCCGACCTCCGCGACCGCCTCAACGAGCTGCACCGCGCCGCGATCGAGGCGGGCCTCCCGCTGATGATGGCGTTCGAGGGGTGGGACGCGGCCGGCAAGGGCTCGATGATCCGCACGCTCACCGAGCGCCTCGACCCGCGCGGCTTCACCGTCCACCCGATCCGCGCGCCGCGCCCGTTCGAGGCGGCGCGGCCGTGGCTCTGGCGCTACTGGCG
>CAYTJT010000393.1:0-2843 GCA_964438105.1 uncultured Rhodothermales bacterium
CTCGCCGACGACATCATCCGCGCGCAACGCGCCGAGATCGCCGAGATGGAGGCGCTCATCGCCGACCTCGAGGATGCAGGCTATGAAGGCGGCGAGCCGATCCCGCCGTCGGTGCCCCCGGTGGAAGGCGGCGCCGAAGACGTGCCCGGCGCCCCGGCCCTCCGCGTCGGCGCGGTGCGCGGCGGCGTGGTCGTGCTCGACGAGGTGAAGGTGGATTCCGACGCGTGGGTCGTGGTCCACCCGGCCGCGCCCGGCGGCGGCCCCGACGCGTCGCGCGTCGTGGGGCGCTCGTTCGTGATGCACGGCGAGACGATGCGCGTGCCGCTCGCGCTCGACGCGCCCGTGGCCCCGGGCGACACGCTCTACGCCATGCTCCACGACGACACCGGCGAGATCGGGCGGTTCGAGTTCGCCGGGCCGGGCACGCCCGACCAACCCCTCATGCAGAACGGCGAGCCCGTCGTCGCCCCCTTCGTCGTCGAGTGAGACGGGGACGCCGACCCGACTCTCATAGCGTTCGGCGCGGCCCCGCGCAGCCCCACCCGACCGCGCCGATGCGGGGCGAGGGTCCGTAGATTCGTGCCCCCACGCACCGCGCCCATGTCCACGCTCGCCACCGCCCGTCCCCGCCTATCCTCCGCCGAAGCCGAAGCGATCGCTCGTTCCCGCTTCGGCCTCGACGGGGCCGAGGCCGAAGCTCTCCCGAGCGACCGCGACCAGAACTGGCTGCTCCGCGTCGAAGGCGAACCGGCATTCGTGCTCAAGATCGCGAGCGCCGCCGAGGACCGCGCCGTGCTCGACCTGCAAGCCGAGATGATGCAGCGCCTCGCAGTGTGCGGCGTACCGTGCCCGCAGGTACGCGCTTCCACATCGGGCGACGCAATCGCGACGGTCGAGCACGACGGCCGAGAGCACTTTGCATGGGTGGTGAGCTATCTCCCCGGCGTTCCACTCGCCGAGGTGAACCCGCAGACGCGCACCCTCTTGCGTGACCTCGGCCGCACGCTCGGCCGCGTCGCCGCCTGCTTCGACGGCTTCGACCCGCCGGCCGCGCGCCGCGACCTCGACTGGGAGATGAGCCGCGCCCCGTCCGCTGCTCGACGTCGCCTTGGTCACATCGCTGACGCCGAACGACGCGCGCTCGCCGAACGCCTGCTGGAGCAGTCCGAAGCCACCCTCGCCTCGCTCGACGGTACGCTCCGCCGCGGCCTCGTCCACGGCGACGCGAACGACTACAACGTGCTCGTATCTCCGCCCACGACGCCGGAGCGCTCCGTCGCCGGGCTGATCGACTTCGGCGACGCGGCGTGGTCGTACACCGTCGCCGACCCCGCGGTGGCGGCGGCGTACGCCCTGCTCGGGTTGTCGGACCCCGTGGGGCCGATGGCGTCGGTGGCGGCGGGCTTCCACGGGGCGTACCCGCTCACCGACGACGAACTCGCGGCGTTCTCCGCCCTCGTCGTCCTCCGCCTCTGCCTCAGCGTCGCGATGTCAGCCGACCGCAAGCGGGACGAGCCCGACGACGCGTACCTCGCGGTCAGCGAATCGGCGGCGTGGGCCGCGCTCAGACGGCTCGACGCCCTCCACCCGCGGTGGCCGCTGACGCGCATCCGCGCGGCCTGCGGGCTCGACCCGTTCCCCGCGACCGCTGCGGTCGAGGCGTGGCTGGAGGCGCACCGCGACGCGATCGCCCCCGTCGTCGCGCCCGACCCGAGCCGGTCGCCCGCTGTCGTGTTCGACTTCAGCGTCGGGAGCACGGACTGGGAGCGCGAGGTGCTCGTCGCCCCGATGCTCGCCTCCGACGCCATCGACCAACGGATGGCCGAGGCCGGGGCCGGGGCCGAGGTCGGCGTCGGGCGCTACGACGAGCCGCGGCTGGTCTACACGGGCGAGCAGTTCCTCTCGACCGAGGACGGCGCGCTCCGCACGATCCACCTCGGAATGGACTTCTTCCAGCCCGCCCACGCCCCCGTCTTCGCCCCGCTCGACGCGACGGTCCACAGCATCGCCGACAACGACCTCCCGCTCGACTACGGCCCGACGATCATCCTCGAACACCGCCCCGAGGGCGGGCCGACGTTCTTCACGCTCTACGGCCATCTCAGTCACGCCTCGCTGGAAGGGCGCGCCGAGGGCGACGTCGTCCGCCGAGGGGAGCAAATCGGTACGCTGGGGGCGGCCGAAGAGAACGGCGGCTGGGCGCCCCACCTCCACTTCCAGCTCATCACCGACCTGTTCGACCGGCGCGGCGATTTCCCCGGCGTCGGACCGGCGAGTCAGCGGGCGATATGGACCCGTCTCTGCCCCGACCCGAACCTCATCGCCCGTATCCCTGCCGAGCGCTTCCCGCCGTCCGAACGCAGTCCACGTGAGATTCTCGACGCGCGGACGCAGCGGCTCGGCCCGTCGCTCAGCGTGTCGTACGAGCGCCCGCTCGAAATCGTGCGCGGCGTCGGGGCGACGCTCTACAGCGAGACCGGATCGCCGTACCTCGACTGCGTCAACAACGTGTGCCACGTCGGGCACGCGCACCCGCGCGTCGTGGCGGCGGCGCGGCGGCAGATGGCGACGCTGAACACGAACACGCGCTACCTCCACCCGCACCTCGTCGCGTACGCCGAACGCCTCGCGGCCCTGATGCCGGAAGGGCTTTCGGTCTGCTTTTTCGTCAACAGCGGCAGCGAGGCGAACGACCTCGCCCTCCGCCTCGCGCAGGCTCACACCGGCGCGCGCGGGGTGGTCGTGCTCGGCGGGGCGTACCACGGGCACACGACGGCGCTCATCGACGTGAGCCCGTACAAGCACGACGGCCCCGGAGGCGCCGGTGCGCCCGGCTGGGTCCG
>CAYTJT010000394.1:0-2839 GCA_964438105.1 uncultured Rhodothermales bacterium
GCTCGGTCCGAGCCGGTGCCGCCGAAGCCCCCGCCCGCCCGCGCCGAGCCGACGCTGCACGTGCAGGGCCCCGTGCGGGAGAAAGAAGGCGACCTCGACGCGCGGCACCACAGGCCCGAGCCGGCCGCGCTCCCCTACGACTTCCCCTCGCTCGACCTCCTCGACGAGAACGACGGCACCGCCGGGGTCGACTTCGACGAGATCGAGGACAACAAGCAGGTGCTCCTCGACAAGCTGGAGACCTACAAGGTCGAGATCACCGAGATCAACGCCGTCGTCGGGCCGACGGTCACGCGCTACGAGCTGACGCCCGCGCCCGGCGTCCGCATCAGCCGCATCACCGCGCTCGAGGACGACCTCGCGATGGCGATGGCCGCACCCGGCATCCGCATCCTCGCCCCGATCCCCGGCAAGTCCGCGATCGGCGTCGAGATCCCGAACCGGCACCGCGAGCTCGTCCGCCTCCGCAGCGTGCTCTCGACGGCGCGGTTCACGGACGCGAAGATGCAGCTCCCCGTCGCGCTCGGGAAGAACATCCAGGGCGAGGTGTCGATCGAGGACCTCGCGAAGATGCCGCACCTCCTCATCGCCGGCGCGACGGGCGCGGGCAAGTCCGTCGGGCTCAACGGGATGATCGTCGGGCTGCTCTACGCGTGCCACCCGCGCGACCTCAAGTTCGTGATGATCGACCCGAAGAAGATCGAGCTCGGGCCGTATCAGGAGCTCCTCGACCACTACATCGCGATGCCGGAGGACGCCGAGGACCCCATCATCACGGACTTCCACCAGGCCGCCGCCGTGCTGAAGTCGTGCGAGCGCGAGATGGAGGACCGCTACGACCTGCTCGCCGAGGCGGGCGTGCGCGGCATCCGCGAGTACAACGAGAAGGTCCGCAACGGACAACTCGACCCCGAGGACGACCACCGCCACCTCCCCTACATCGTCGTGATCATCGACGAGCTGGCGGACCTCATGATGACGAGCGGCAAGGAGGTCGAGCCGCCGATCGCGCGGCTCGCGCAGATGGCGCGGGCCGTCGGCATCCACCTCGTCCTCGCCACGCAGCGGCCGAGCGTCGACGTCATCACCGGCCTCATCAAAGCCAACTTCCCGAGCCGCATCGCCTTCCAGACCTCGTCGAAGATCGACAGCCGGACGATCCTCGACAGCGGCGGCGCGCAGCAGCTCGTCGGCAACGGCGACCTCCTCTACATGAACGGCAGCCGGATGGAGCGGCTGCAGGGCCCGTTCGTCTCGAACGAAGAGATCGAGCGGATCGTGACGTTCATCGGCGGGCAGAAGGGCGCGGGGCCGTACCTCCTCCCCCCGATGAGCACCGACGAGGACAGCGTGCTCGGCCCGACGTCGGAGGAGGATCGCGACGAGTATTTCGAGGACGCGGCCCGCGTGATCGTGCGCAGCCAGCAGGGCTCGGTGTCGCTGCTGCAGCGGAAGCTCTCGGTCGGATACACGCGCGCGGCGCGGATCGTGGACCAGCTCGAAGAGGCCGGGATCGTCGGGCCGTTCGAGGGGTCGAAGGCGCGGCAGGTGCTCGTCGAGGACGAGGCGGGGCTGGACCTGTTCCTCAATGGCGAGCCGGAGGGGCTGGAAGATGGAGAATAGAAAGATCGAGGATGGCCGTCCATCTTCCCCCCTCCGCCCTCCATCCTCAAGCCGTTTCTCAACGCTCGGCATCCTCGGCGGCGGGCAGCTCGGGCGGATGACGGCGCTCGCGGCGATCCCCCTCGGCATCCGCATGCGGTTTCTCGTCCCGAAGCCCGCGCCGCCCGTCGACGGGCTCGGCGAGGTCACGGTCGGCGACTGGACAGACCCCGACGTGCTGCATTCTTGGGCCGCCGGCTGCGACGCCGTCACGGTCGAGAGCGAGTGGGCACCGGCGGACGTGCTCCTCGACGTGCTGCCGGAGGGGACGGCGTTGTGGCCGCACCCCGACACGCTCCGCACGATCCGCGACAAAGGCCGTCAGAACCAGGCCCTCGCCGACGCAGGGCTCCCGCTGCCCCCGTTCCGCCGCTGCCCGACGCTTGACGACGCGCTCGCCGCCGCCGACGACTTCGGCTACCCGGTCGTGCTGAAGAAATACCGCGGCTCGTACGACGGCTACGGCAACGCCACGGCGCGCACCGCAGATGATTTGCGCGCCGCGTGGCCCGACCTCGCCGATGAGACCGGCGCGCTCGTCGAAGGCTTCGTCCGCTTCCGGCAGGAGCTGACCGTGCTCGTCGCCCGCCGCCCCGACGGGTCGCACGTCACGTACCCCGTGGCCTACACCGAGCAGCGCGACCACCGCTGCCACGCCGTCGTCGTCCCGGCTGGGATCTCGGACGCGACCGCCGAGGACGCGCGGCGCGTCGGGCTCCGAGCCGTCGAGACCGTGGGCGGCGTCGGCATCACGGCCGTCGAACTGTTCGAGACGGAGGATGGACAGATCCTCGTCAACGAGCTCGCGCCGCGCCCGCACAACACGGGGCATTACACGATCGAGGCGTGCCACGCGTCGCAGTTCGAGAACCACGCCCGCGCCGTGCTCGGGCTCCCGCTCGGCTCGCCGGACCTCCGCGTGCCGGCCGCCGCGATGGTCAACGTGCTCGGACTGCGCGAGGGCACGGCCGCGCCGAGCGGACTCGCCGAGGCGCTCGCGGTCCCCGGCGTCGGCGTCCACCTCTACGGCAAGGCCGACGTCCGCCCGAAGCGAAAGATGGGCCACGTCACCGCCACCGGCTCCGACCCCGACGAAGCCCGCGCCCGCGCCGAGCGCGCGGCTTCACTGATCCGTTTATAACCGCCGTGGGGACACGATGCACCGTGTCCCCACCCG
>CAYTJT010000395.1:0-2822 GCA_964438105.1 uncultured Rhodothermales bacterium
TCCGCAAGAAGATCGTCGGCCACTTCACGCTCGACCGCTCGAGGCGCTGCCACGTCATGGCGGCGACGGTGACGGGCCTCGCGCCGTTCCTCTCCATCGTGCGCCACCAGGTCCACGCGCTCGCGAACGGCGGCCCGGCCTCCGACGACGGCGAGCCCTTCCGCTTCCTCATCCTCCACGGCGCGAGCCACGCCGACGAACTCGGCCCGTACCGCGAGGAGTGCACGGCGCTGGCGGAGCGGTACGACTGGCTGCACTACGTCCCCACCGTCAGCCGCCCGTGGTCGGACGAAAGCTGGACGGGGGAGACGGGGCGCGTCGAGGACGTGACGCGGAAGTGGATGGACCGGCTCGGCTTCGGCCCCGCGGAGACGGCGGGCTACGCGTGCGGCAACCCGGACATGATCGATACGGTGAAGGGGATCTTCAAGCGCGCCCGGCTCGGCGCGGACGCGATCCACGAGGAGAAGTACTTCACGACGCCCGCCGCCGGCACGGCGCCCACCGCGCAGCCCGCGGCCGTAGAGGCGCAGCACGCTGCGTCTCCGAAGGAACCGCCGAAGGGCCGCAAGCCGCCGCCCGGCGCGCTCAAGCTGAAGGCGGTGAAAGCCCCGCCGTCGCCGTGACGTCGCCGTGACGGGGAGAACGCGGCGCGGCGATGCGCGTATGGCCCCGTCGTCCCATCGCTGCGCCTCTCATGTCCGACGCTCCCACACGCTCCGGGCCGGTCATCGCTGACCTGCTGCCCACCGAAACAGCCTCGCCCGACGAGACGATCGCGCTCGGCCGCCGCCTCGCCGCCGCGCTGCAGCCCGGCGACGTCGTCGCGCTCTACGGCGACCTCGGCGCGGGCAAAACGCATCTCGTCAAAGGGATATGCGCGGGCCTCGGCGTGGCGCCCGCCGCCGTCACCTCGCCCACGTTCACGCTCGTCAACGAGTACCGCGGCGACCTGCCCGTCTTCCACTTCGACGCCTACCGCGTGGAGCGGCCCGACGAGTTCTTCGACCTCGGGTACGAGGACTACTTCTTCGGCGACGGCGTCAGCCTCGTCGAGTGGCCGGAGCGGGTCGAGGGGCTCATTCCGCCCGAGGCGATCCGGCTGCGCCTCGCGCACGGCGGCGGCGACGTGCGGCGTGTCGAAGTGGCGGACGAGTTGTGACCTACGCCGACGCCGAATCGGTACTCCTCGGCCTGCCCCGTTTCGCCGATCAGGGCGGCGCGGCGTTCAAGCCGGGGCTGGAGCGGATGCGCGCGCTCCTCGACGCCGCCGGCAACCCGCACGAGCGGTTCCGAAGCGTCCACGTCGCCGGGACGAACGGCAAGGGCTCGACGGCGTCGATGCTGGCTTCGATCGGGACGGCGTCGGGGCTGCGCGTCGGGCTCCACACCTCGCCGCACCTCCACGAGTTGAACGAGCGCCTCCGCCTCAACGGCGTGTCCGCCCCGCACGACTGGGTCGCCGGTGCCGTCGCCCGGCTCCGCCCCGCGTTCGCTGACATCGGGCCGAGCTTTTTCGAGGCGACCGTCGCGCTCTCGTTCCTCTACTTCGCCGAACGCGCCGTCGACCTCGCCGTCGTCGAGGTCGGCCTCGGCGGGCGGCTCGACGCGACGAACGTGCTCCGGCCCGAGCTCGCCCTCGTCACGAACATCGACCTCGACCACACCGACCTGCTCGGCGACACGCGGGAGGCCGTGGCGCGCGAGAAGGCGGGCATCGCGAAACCGGGCGTCCCGCTCCTGACGGCGGCGGAGGGGGCGTCCGTGGTGGCGACGCTCCGCGCGACGGCCGAGGCGCGCGGGGCGGCGTTCGCGCGCGCGCAGGACGAGGTGACCGTCGAGCGCGTGGACGACGCGTCGGGCCGCCTCGTGCTCGACGTGAGGACGCCGGTGCGGCTGTACCGCGGGTTAGAGGTCGGCCTAGCGGGGCGGCATCAGCTCTGGAACGCGGCGCTCGCGGTGCGGGCGGCGGAGCGGGTGCTGCGTGTGGACGCGGCGGCGGTCCATTCCGGGCTCGCGAAGGTGCGGAAACATAGCGGATTAGCGGGCCGTTGTGAACAGCTACGCCGATCGCCCCTCATTCTAGCGGACGTGGCCCACAACGCGGGCGGGCTGCGGGCCGCGCTCGCTTGGGCGCGGGGACACGTGCGCGGCACGCTCTACGTGCTCTTCGGAACGATGGGGGACAAAGACCTCGCGTCGATGGCCGAGACGCTCCGGGCCGCCGACGTGCAGGTGCTGCCGGTTTCGTTGCCCACGCCGCGTTCGGTACCTTACCCTCTCCTACACGAAACGCTCAGCGCGCACGGCGTGCCCCTGACCGACGTGGCCGACGTGCGCGGGGGCCTCGATTGGTTTCGCGGGCAGGCGGGCCCGGCCGATGGCCTGCTCGTTACCGGATCTCACTTCACCGTTACCGCCGCGCGGGACGCCCTCGGCATGCCGTCGGCCCCGTAGCACCTCCTTTTCTTCCGTACGCCGCTCTCGCTCGCCCCTCCCCGTCTCCGATCCACCTCCGGCTGCACGCGTGCAGCGCCCGTCATGAACATCTCCTCCCTCCAGCGAAAAAAGCTCGCCGAGCTGCAGCAGATCGCCCGCGACCTCGAGATACAGGACTACTCGCACCTGCGTAAGGAAGACCTCATCTACCAGATCCTCGAGGCCAGGGCCGAAGCGGACGCCGAGACCGACGCCGGGGGGCGCCCCCGCCGGCCGCGCCCCGAGCGCCGCGCCGCCGAGCCCAAGCCGGCCGCACCGAAAGAGGCGAGTGCGGGTAACGGGTCGGAGGCCCGCGTCGAAACGGCGGCCCCGGCGCGCGAGCA
>CAYTJT010000396.1:0-2820 GCA_964438105.1 uncultured Rhodothermales bacterium
GGATACCACCAGCTTCGGTGAACTTCAGGCCGCTGTCAAACTAGCACCACTGGTTCTATAATTGACGGGGATGAGCTTGTGTTCGCAAGCTCATCCCCGCTACGTTGGCTCACCGTAGCCGACCCCGCTCGCCATGCGCCGCTTCGCCCCCCTCCTCCTGCTCCTCGCCGCCGCCTGCCACGCCCAGCAGGACCTCGCCAACCTAGACCTCGAGACCGGCGCCCTCGGGGAGCCCCCGCCCGGATGGGCCTTCCCCGACGACCACGAGGGCTACCGCATCGCCCTCGTCGGCGAGGCCGCGGAAGGCGCTCAGGCCGTCACCGTGGCCGCCGACCCGACGGCGGAGCGGACCCGCGCGTTCGTGCCCCTGACGAAGGTCGTGGACGCCGCACCCTACCGCGGGCAGCGCCTCCGCTTCCGGGCGGCCGCCCGCGCCGTGATCCCCGAAGGACAACAGGGGACGGCGCACCTCTGGCTCCGCATTGACGGCGCCGGCGGGGAGGTTCTCGCGTTCGAAAACATGCGGGACCGCCCGATCACGGACTCCGCGTGGGCCACGTACGAAGTCAGCGGCGACGCGGGCGAGCGGGCCGAGCAGATCGCCTTCGGGTTCTTCCTCCAGGGCGACGGGCAGGCGTGGTTCGACGACGCCGCGCTCGAGGCCGTGGGCGAACTGACCCCGCTCGAGGTGGACCCGCCGCGGGCGCTGACGACGCGCGGCCGCCAGAACCTCATCGCCTTCGGACGCCTGCTCGGCTACGTCCGCCACTTCCACCCCGCCGACGCCACTGCGGAGACCGACTGGGACGCCTTCGCCGTTCGCGGCGTCCGCGCCGTCGAGGACGCCCCCGACGCCGACGCGCTGGCCGCCCGGCTCGACCGCCTCTTCGCGTCCCTCGCCCCGACGGTGCAAGTCTATCCCACGGGCGAAGCGGCACCGCCGCTGCCGGGGGCGCTCCACCGGCCGGAGGGCGAGGCGACGGTCACGCGGTGGGTCCACACCGGCTTCGCCGAGTCCGGCGCCCGCAGCGTCTACGGCAGCGAGCGCCGCCGCGTGCCCGCGGACTCGGCGGCCGTTCCCGCCGCGGCCGTCTTCCGCGCCGACCTCGGGGGCGGCGTGAGCGCCGCCGTCCCCCTCGCTCTCTGAGCCGACACCGAAGGGACGCTCCCCCACGCCGAAGCGCCCCCCTCTTCCGAGAGCCGCTTCACCGGCGACGACCGCGCCGCCCGCCTCGCATCGACGCTGCTCGCCTGGAACGTCTTCCAACACTTCTACCCCTACTTCGACGTCGTGGACGCGGACTGGCCGGCGGTCCTGACGGCCGAGCTCGACCGGGCCGCTACGGACCCCGACGAGGCGGCCTTCGGGCGGACGCTCCAGCGCATGATGGTTCCCCTCGCGGACGGCCACGCTCGGATCGCCGGGCCCGGCAGCCCGAGCGTGCAGAGCACGCCCCCGCTGGCCTGGGATTGGGTCGAAGGCCGCCTCGTCGTCACCGCCGCCGACACCGCCGGGCTCGCCCCCGGCGACGTGGTTCTGACGGTCGACGGGGTCCCGGCCGCCGACACCCTCGCGAGCCTGGAGGCTCACCTCTCCGGTACCCCGCAGTGGAAACGGTACCGGGCGCTGGAGTGGCTCCGGGCCGGCGCTTCCGACTCCGCCCTGACGCTCGGGATTCGGGACGGCGGCGGCGCGGAGCGGTCGGTGGCGCTCCGGCGCTCCCGCCCGCGCGCCGATGCGCCCGCTCCGGAGCGGCCCGCCACGGGCGCCGAAATCGCCCCCGGCGTCCGCTACGTCGACCTCACCACCCTCACCGACGCGGAGTGGGCCGAGGCACTCCCCGCGCTCGTCGCGGCCGACGGGGTCGTGCTCGACCTCCGCGGCTACCCCACCGGCACGGCGGTGGCCGTCCTCCAACACCTCACGGACACGCCGATCCGCTCGGCACGGTGGACCGTGGCGGAGGTGACGCGGCCGGACCGGGAAAATCTCCGCTGGGAGGAGACGCGGTGGGACCTCGAGCCGCTCGCGCCTCACCTCGACGCCGAGGTCGCCTTCCTCACCGACGGCCGCGCCATCTCCTACGCCGAGACCGTCCTGGGCATCGTCGAGGCGTACGGGCTCGGCGCGATCGTGGGAGCGCCGACGGCCGGTGCCAACGGGAACATCACCCGCCTCGCGCTTCCCAGCGGACACACCCTGACGTGGACGGGGATGCGCGTGATCAAGCACGACGGCTCCCAGCACCACCTCGTCGGGATCCCCCCGACGCTACCCGCCGCGCCGACGGTCGCAGCCGTCCGGGCCGGGCGAGACGAGGTGCTGGAGCGGGGCATCGCGGCGGTCACGGACTGACGCGCGGTGGGGCCGCGCCCGGCCGAGGCAGGCTCAGGCGGCCCCCAGCCGCTCTTTCAGCACGCTCAGCACGGCGGCCTCGGCGGGCTCCAGACCGGCCGGGGTGTTGCCCGCGTTCCGCCGCCCCATCGCGTCGAGCAGGTCGCCCTCGCAGTACGCCGCGACGACGTCGGAATGGACGTAGTACTTCCGACACACGGCGACGGTGTTGCCGAGCCCCTCGGCCACCTCCTTCACCACGTCGAGGCAGTGCCGGTCGGCGGCGTCCTCGTCTTCCGCCGTGCCGCGGGCGCGGAGCGCTTTGGCGGCGAGCACGGTGCCGCCCCACGTCCGGAAGTCCTTGGCGGTGAACGGCTCCCCCGTCGTCTCGCGGAGGTAGGCGTTCACGTCGCCGGAGTCGATCGCGTCTTTGCCCGCGTCGGTGCGGTACTGGAAGAGGGTGTAGCCGGGGATGTCGCGGCAGG
>CAYTJT010000397.1:0-2806 GCA_964438105.1 uncultured Rhodothermales bacterium
ATGAGGGCGGAGGCCTGCTTGCGGAAGACCGAGAGCGGCTGGATGTCGCGGGCGACGTTGATGCGTTCCACGGGGGTTCTCGTCTGGGTTCTAAAAAGGTGCTACATTCGACCCCACATTCAGTTCCTCATGATGATTTAGGGTCTGCCGACGCTTGATGGGCGGACGCATCATCGTATGAAGAGCCCGTTCACGAAGTCGAACCCAGGCTGCGTGACGTTGTGCGAGGGTGCGGAGGTCGCGGCGCGAGCGGACACGTTGCCGTATCGTACTCTTCAGTCCCGATAGCCCTGCCCACTCCTCTGTAGATGTCCACGGATACTCCAAGCACGCCCTCTGGAGGCACGCCCTTTGGCGATTCAGCCGCTGCTCCGGAGAGCCTTCCGGTTTCGGATGTGGTCGAGGAATCGGTGCGCCTGCTCAAAGGGGTGGCCGATCCGACCCGGCTCCGCATCCTCTGCCTGCTGCGGCAGGACGAGCAGAACGTCCACGCCCTCACCGACGCCCTCGACGTGTCGCAGTCGGCCGTGAGCCACCAGCTCCGCGTCCTCCGCGAGGCCCGCCTCGTGGCGACCAGGCGAGACGGCCGCCACGTCTACTACCGCCTCGCCGACGACCACGTCTACGACATCCTCTCGGCCGCGCTGGAGCACGGGCGCGAGGTCTGCTGATCGGCACGCCTGCATTGGTGAGGCGGTCTTGCTCGTGCGACGATTTCGTGAAGCGATTGCGCGCGGGAACCGGGATCCCTACCTTTCATATGAGCATTTGTTCATATATCGCAGGGCGCTCCCCGGCCTCATGCCTAGCCTCTCCAGCATCAAAACGCACTCCGCTCCGGCCGTCTGGCTGCTGAGCACGCTGATGCTGTTCGCGCCGCTGGGTGCCCACGCCGCCGGGGCCGTGCTCTGCATCGAGTCCGACGGCGAAGTAGCCGTCGAGCGCGCCGAGGGTGCAATGTGTGCGGAAGGGGCCGACGAACACGCCCCGCTCGGCGACACGCACTGCGAGTCGTGCACCGACGTTCCGCTCCCGAGCGGTGGCGACGCGGAGTGCGCCTCGTTCAAGACGGAGAGCGGCCCTTCGGCACCGACGCTCCTCCCCGTCGCCGCCCTCCTTCCGCCGCTGGACCGCCTCCCGATCCAGCCCCCGGCAGCAGCCACGTCTAAGGCGGGGCAGGCATCTCTGCTCTCCGACCCGGCTCCCCTCCGCAGCGTGGTGCTGCTGATCTGAGCCGCTCCTGATCCCGGCTGCCCGACGACCGCTCCCGGTCCTCGTAGTCGCAGCCGATCCCGTCCGACTGCCGTGCCCGTCTGGTGCGGCCCTCGTTCACGACTCGATCGGTCACGATCAGGAGACATAGGTCTATGCTATCCCCCCCGCTCACCCTGCGCCGATTGGCGTGGGGCGGGGTGCTGGCCGCGCTGGTAGTCATCGCCAGCGGCTGCGCCGCCCCCTACGAACTCACCTACCCCGAACCGCGCCTCCTCGGCCCGGTCGTTCCTCCCCACGTTCCGACATCCATCGAGGGAGTCGAACCCATCGAGGGAGCCGAGACGGAGAACGGCGCACCCAACAACGTGGCGCTCGCTGAGCCGCTCACGCTGGAGAACGCCGTAGCGCTCGCGCTCGCGCAGAACCCCGACCTCCGCGCGGCGGCCTTCGAGGTGCGCGCCCGTGAGGGTGAAACGTACCAGGCCGCTCGCGCCCCTAACCCGGAGCTGGAGGCTGGAGCCGCCGAGTTCGGTGGCACCGGCGGCCGGTCCGGTCTCGGCGGCGCAGAGATCGAAGCCGGGCTGGCTCAGCGCATTGAGCTCGGCGGGGATCGCCGCGCCCGTGCCGCCGTCGCTGCACGCGGGGCCGAGCTCGGGGCGTGGGAGTTCGAAGCCGCTCGGCTCGACCTCATCACGCAGGTTCACCAGGCGTTCGCGTCCGTGCTTGCGGTCGAGACCCGGCTTGCCCTCGCCGAGGAGCAGCGCGATATCGCCCGGCGCTTCGCCGATGCCGTGGATCGCCGCGCCGAAGCCGGAGCCGTATCCCGGCTCGAAGCCACGGCCGAGGCCGCCTTCGGGCGCGCTAGCCGATCTCTCGACGCTGCCCGCGCTCGCCTCGCCCCGCTCCTCGGGGTGCCGGTGGACGGGCTCGACGTGGCGGGCGATCTCGACCGGCTGGGCGTCGTCCCGCCCTTCGAGCGGCTCCTCCCCTTCCTCGCTTTCAACCCCGACGTGGCCCGATACCGGACGGCGCTCGCGCAGGCCGAGGCGCAGGTGGCCCTGGAGCGCGCCCGCCGCATCCCCGACCCGACGCTCCGGGCGGGCGTGACCTACTTCAACGAGGTGAACGAGGGAGCGGTGACGGCGGGCATCTCGATCCCGATCCCCTTCTTCGACACGAATCGTGGGGCGATCCAGGCTGCCCGGTCGCGGGTGAGCGGGACGGTGGCCGAGGCTGAGGCCGCGCTGCTCCGCGTGGAGCGCGATCTGGCCGAGGCCTACGGCACCTACGCTGCGTCCACTGCCGCCGCCCAAACCCTCCGCGATGACGCGCTCCCCAACGCCCGCGCTGCCTTCGAAGGCATAGAGACGGGCTATCGGGAAGGCGAGTACGACCTCCTCGCCGTGCTCGACGCGCAACGCGCGCTCGTCGAGACGCAGAACGCCCTGGCCGACGCCCTGGCCGACGCCGCTCAGGCCCGCGCTGCCGTGGAGCGGCTCGTCGCTACCCCCCTCGACGCCGCCAGCGGCGTGCTCCCCAACCCCGACAACGAGTAGCGCCATGAACGAGCACACCAACCCCACCCCGCCGG
>CAYTJT010000398.1:0-695 GCA_964438105.1 uncultured Rhodothermales bacterium
ACGAGGAAGCTCTCGACGATCTCCTGCATGTCGTCGGAGAAGATGGCGTGGGCGGGCATAAGGGCGGAGCGTTGGTGTAGAGCGGGGGCGGTGGGGGTGCGGCGGGTTCAGCCGCCGAAGAGCGCGTCGATGTCGTCTTGGCTGGCGGCCTCGGCGGGCGCCGCGACGGCGGGTTCCGGCACGGCGCCGAAGAGCGCGTCGATGTCGTCCTGACTCGAGGTCACCTGATCGGCCGTGGCCTGGCGGTCGCCGGAGCGGTCGTAGCGGGCGTGCTCGTTGAAGGTGTCGGGGTCGACGATGGTGCCTTCTTCCACGACGTCCTCGTCGGCGAGGCGGCTGATGAGCCGGCTGAGGCGGGAGCGGATCGACTCGATGAGGTGGTTCACCGAGGCGAGCTGCTGGGCGGTGATGTCCTGGACCTGGAGCGAGATGAGGATGCGGCCGAGGCTCGTCCGGGCGTCCTCGATCTGCACGCTCGCGGCGGCCGAGGCCTCGCGGCGGGCCGTGCCGCGCGCGGCGTCCTCGTCGAGCAGGCGCTCGGCTTCGGCGAGGAGGGCGGGGTCGTCGAGGCGCTCGCGCAGGAGCGCGCGGAGGCGGACGGCCGGGGTCTCCTCGGGCGTCGCCGCGTCGTCGTCGGCATCGGCGTCGGGCTCGATGGCCGTGGCGAGCTGGGCGGCGACCTCGTTGAGGCTGGG
>CAYTJT010000398.1:734-2806 GCA_964438105.1 uncultured Rhodothermales bacterium
CGACGAGGTCGAGGATCTCGGTCGTCGCCAGCTCGGTGGCCTCGGTGACGTTCTGGAGCTGGAGCGTAGCCTGCGGCATGTGGCCGGTGCTCTCGCGGAGCGAGCCGTCGATCTCCTCCATGAGGGGGAGCACCTCGCAGAGGAACGTGAACAGCTCCTCGACGAGAGCGGTGGCGCGCTGGCCGGCGCCGAACATGTCGCGGAGCTCGTGGAGCCGGTCCATCACGACGGGGGCTTGGTTGATAGCCATGGGGGTGGGGGGCGGGGTGGGAGGGGGCGAGGGCCGCTCAGGCGGCGACCGCCTTGAGCACGAGGTCGATCTTCTCGCGGAGGACCTGGGGGGTGAAGGGCTTCACGACGTAGTTGTTGACGCGGGCCTGCATGGCCGCGAGCACGTCCTCCTTCATCCCGCGCGTGGTGATCATCAGGATCGGGAGGTCGGCCGTGGCCGCGTCGGCGCGGATCGACTTCGTGAGGTCGAGCCCGTTCATGTTGGGCATGTTCCAGTCCGTGATGACGAACTCCGGCTGGGCGGCGGCGAGCTGTTCGAGCGCCTCCTCCCCGTCACCGGCCTCGACGAGGTCGGCGTAGCCGATCTCTTTGAGCGCGTTGCAGACGATGCGGCGCATGGTGGGGGAGTCGTCGACGACGAGGAATTTCATGGCTTCGGGGGCTAAGGGGAACGAGGGGGTCGGAGGGGTTAGTTCAGGTGCTTGGCGACCTCGTACTGGATCCGCTTCGGATCGAACGGCTTGACGAGGTAGGCGTCGGCGCCGAGGTCGAGCCCGCGCTGGACGTCCTCGTCCGAGGCGAGCGACGAGAGCACGACGATGGGGAGCGCGGCCGTGGCCGCGTCGGCGCGGAGGGCGCGGATGAGCCCGTAGCCGTCGAGGCCCGGCATGTTGAGGTCGGTGACGACGAGGTCGGCCGGCTCGGTGGCCAGCTTCTCGAGGGCTTCGAGCCCGTCGCGCGCCGTGACGACGCGGAGGTTGCGGGCGCGGAGCGCGAACGTGACGAACTTCCGAATCGTGTCGGAGTCGTCGACGACGAGGACGGTCGGGGGCGCGGCCTCGGCGGCGGAGTGCGGCGCCGCCGCATTGGCGAGGCGGGTCAGGTGGTCGAGCATGGCGTCAGGGTGCGGGGTAGGGGGCGGTCGTGGTCCGCGTAGCGGGTCGCGCGAAGGCACTCCCGGCGGGCGAGGCGGCGGCGGGTCCCGCCGGTACGGTGCCGACGCGGGACGGCGGCTCCGCCGGCTCTTTCCGGTAGGCGATGGACTGGGCGAAGCGGACGGGCTGGAACGCCTGCGTCACGCCGTAGAGCGTCTCGGAGACGCCGACGAAGAGGTAGCCCCCGTCGCGGAGCGCGTTGTAGAGCGAGGACGTGACGCGCTCCTTCGCCGCCTGGTCGAAGTAGATCAGCACGTTCGCGCAGAAGATGGCGTCGACGTCGCGCATCCGCCGCATGGCGGCCTCGTCGGCGAGGTTCGCCTGGCGGAACGACGCGAGGTTGCGCGCGCGCGGGCTGAGGGTGTATTCGGGCTCGCGGTCGGTGCCGGACCGCGTGAAGTACTTCGCCAGGAGCGCGGGCGGCACGTTCCGCACGGCGTAGGTCCCGTAGACCGCGCGCCGCGCCCGCGCCACGACGTCGGTGTCGATGTCGGTGCCGACGATCTCGAACGTGACGTGGGGGTAGCGCGGCTGGAGGTGCTCGAGGATGAGGAGGGCGAGCGTGTAGGGCTCGTCGCCCGTCGAGCACGCCGCGCTCCAGATGCGGACGCGGCGCTGCCCGCGCGCCAGCCGCTCCTCGACGATCGTGGGGAGCAGCTCGCGGACGAAGTGCTCGTGCTGGTCGGCGTGGCGGAAGAAGTACGTCTCGTTGATCGTGACGGCGTTGACGAGCTCGGTGAGCTCGTCGTTCGCGAACGCCGAGCGGAGGCGGCCGACGTAGGCGTCGAAGCCATCGAGCCCCAGCGCCTCGACGCGGCGTTTGAGCCGGCTCTCGAGGAGGTACCGCTTGTTGTCGCGGAAGTAGATCCCCGTCCGCTCGTAGATGAAGCGGCGGAGCTCTTCGAA
>CAYTJT010000399.1:0-2801 GCA_964438105.1 uncultured Rhodothermales bacterium
CACCGCCGAAGCAGAGCGCGAGCCCGACGACGAGCGCCGCCAGCCCGAGCGTCGCACCGTTCGCGCCGTCGGCCAGCCAGAGCCCGTCGATGACCCAGCGCGGCGGCCACCACGCGGCGTCGCTCACGAGCGCGTCCTGCGTGCTGACCCACTGGTAGCCGAGCACGATCGCCCCGACGAGCACGGCGCGCACGGCCGACAGCGTCGGCTTGAGGACGCGGTGCGGCAGGCCCAGCGTCAGCCCCCAGATCACCCCGAGCACGGCGAGCGTCACCCCGATCATGCTCCCGACGACGAGCCCGCCCACGGCGAGCGCCTCGCCGAGCCCGCTCGCCGTCCCGACGAGCACGGCGAGCGGCAGCGCCGTCGACACGCTCACGAGCGCCACGAGGAGGCCGATGTTCAGCAGCCGCGCGACGTAGTGCGTCGCCTCCGACGCCGGGAGCGTGAGCGCCCACGCGTGGTCGGCCGGCCGCCCCATCAGGTCGTCGTACGTCCCGACCACGGCGAAGGCGGCGAGCACGACCCCGAACGAGAGCCCGACGAAGAGGACCGTCTCGGAGTCGCCCGCGTGGCGCTGGATCGAGAGGGCGAGCACGAGCGCCGAGAGGCCGTACGACACCACCGTCAGGAGCGCGCGCGAGGTCCGCAGCGCCCCGGTCTTGGGGTGCCGGAGGTCCAGCCGGAGCTGGGCGGCGACGAGCGCGCGGATCTGGTTCCAGTCGAGGTTCACGGATTCAGATGGGGCGGTGGTGCGGGGGTAGAGACGCGACATGTCGCGTCTGTGACATGCCGCGTCTGTGGGGGAGGCGTGAGGGGTCGAGGTCAGTTCTGCTGCTGTTGGCGGCGCTCCCGCATCAGCGCGCGGTAGGCGTTGGCGGCGTTGTTGTGCTCGCGGAGCGTGCGGCTGAAGGTGTGCGAGCCGTCGCCCTTCGCCACGAAGTAGAGGTAGTCGTGGTCCTCGGGGTCGAGGACGGCGCGGATCGACGACTCCGACGGGTTGTTGATCGGGCCCGGCGGGAGGCCGTCGATGAGGTAGGTGTTGTACGGGTGGGGGTAGTCGTAGTCCTCGAAGAGCAGGCGGCGCATCCGCCCGCCCTCGTCCTGCATCAGGGCGTACTGCACGGTCGGGTCGGCCTGGAGGCGCATCCGGCCGGAGCGCGTGCGGCCGAGGAGGCGGTTGAGATACACCCCGGCGATGCGGGGCCGCTCCTCGGGCTGCCGCGCCTCCCACTCCACGATCGAGGCGAGCGTGAGGACCTCGTCCCTGCTCAGCCCGAGCGCGTCGGCCTGCCGCTGCATCGCGTCGGTCCAGAACCGGTCCCACTCGTTTTTGAGCCGGCGGACGGCGCCGCGCGCGTCCGTCGTCCAGTAGATGTCGAACGAGTTGGGGCGCATGTAGCCGAAGAGGTCCGTCGTGTCGGTGCCGAGTTCGGCGGCGAAGGCGGGATCGCGGAGCGCTTCGACGAACGCCGTCGAGTCGATCGCGAGGTCGCGGCGGAGCACGGCGGCGAGCACGCCGGGGCGCGTGCCCGGCGGCACGGCGACGCGGACCGGGTCCTGCCGGCCCTTGCGGATTTTGTCGAGGAGGTCGTAGTTGCTCGCGCCCGCTTCGAAGCGGTAGTAGCCCGGTTTGAGCTGGCGGCCCCAGCCGGTCAGCGTCGCCGCCCACTCGAACGACGTCCGCGAGTCGAGCAGCCCCGCGCTCGCGAGCGAGTCCGTGGCCGTCTCGAACGAGGAGCCGGCGGGGAGCTTCGCCCCGCTAAAGCCGTCGTAGCTGGTGGTGTTCGGCATGAAGAGGAGCCAGTAGACCGCGCCCGCGCCGAGGAGGCCGAGCACGATCGCGGCGATGAAAAGACGTTTCAGGATCTTCATATCATAAACCCTGCCACCGTGGCGGCGGGGCTAGTCGGAGCCGGCGTCGGGGCCGGGAGGGTGGTCGTGGAGCTTGCGTTCGAGCGCGCGCGTCTCGTCGATGATGCGCTCGAAAAGGCGGCGGACGGAGGTGCCGGGGAGCGGGCCGGGGTTGGCGTGCATCACGTTGCGGAGCACCTCCTCCTCCCGCGTCGGGACGTAGACCGGAAGTCCAAGCGTGCGCTTGATGTAGCCGATCTCGGCGGCGTAACGGGCGCGCTCGTTGAGGAGCAGGATCACCGCCTCGTCGATCGCGTCGATCCGCTCGCGCCACGGGCCGAGGTCGGCCTCGGTGGGGGCGTCGGGCGGCGGCGGCGGCGGCGCGTCGAGCCGGTCGAGCGCGGCGTTCCACGGCGGCGAGGTTGAACGGGCGGGGCCCTCGTTCATGTTTCAGTTTGAGACAGGCGGGGGAGACGGAGAGGGCCGGTCAGACGGCGAGGCTCGGTTCGGCGGAGAGCGTGAGCGGGCTCTCCACGCCCGCCGCCCACTTGAAGTGCCCCGTCACGGCGATCATCGCCGCGTTGTCCACGGAGTACACCGGCTTCGGGATGAAAAGGTCGAAGCCGTCGGCCTCGGCCGCCGCCGCCGCGTCGCGCCGGAGCTGGCTGTTGGCCGAGACGCCGCCGACGACGGCGACCGCGCGGATCCCCGTCGCCCGCACCGCATCGCGGATCGCGCCGACGAGCACGTCCACGACGGCCGTCTGAAACGACGCGGCGATATCCCCGATGTGCTCCGTCAGCACCGTCTCGCGCTCGGCGTCGGAGAAGCGGTTGAGGTAGTACAGCACCGACGTCTTGACCCCGCTGAACGAGAAGTCGTAGTCGCCGAGTCGGGTGCGGGGGAAAGCCTGGAACGTCGGGTCGCCGTCGCGCGCGAGCCGGTCG
>CAYTJT010000400.1:0-2792 GCA_964438105.1 uncultured Rhodothermales bacterium
CCCCCGCGTCGTCGACGTGTTCGCGCGGCGGCTGCAGGTGCAGGAGCGGCTCACCATCCAGATCCGCGACGCGATCGAGGAGGTGTTGGAGCCGCAGGGCGTCGGCGTCGTCATCGAGGCGCAGCACCTCTGCATGATGATGCGCGGCGCCGAGAAGCAGAACTCGTTCACCGCCACGAGCGCGATGAGCGGCGAGTTCCTCAACAACATCCACACCCGCGCCGAGTTCATGCGGCTCATCAACGGGCACTGACCCCCGCGCCGATGCCCGCTCCGAACTACGACGGCCGCCGCTTCCGCTCCGTGGCGAACACGGCGAACGGCGAGGTCGGCGCCAGGACCGTGTTCGCGTACCACCAGGAAGGTGATGCGGTCTGGGCGACGTACCGTGGCGGCGTCGCCCTCGGCACGCTCGTCGCGACGGTGGACGGCGACGGCCGGCTCGACATGCGCTACGGCCACGTCAACGACGCGGGCGAACTGATGACCGGCGTCTGCACCTCCACGCCCGAAACCCTCCCCGACGGCCGCCTCCGCCTGCACGAATCGTGGCGCTGGACGAGCGGCGACGGGTCGAGCGGCACCTCCGTTCTCGAAGAACTCCCGACCGAATAGTCCATGATCGTTCTCATCACCGGCGCGAGCCAGGGCATCGGCGCGGCGATCGCCGACGCGTTCGCCGCCGAAGACGGCGCCCGGCTCGCCCTCCTCGCCCGCACCGAATCCAAGCTCGACGCCGTGGCCGAGCGGTGCCGGGCGCGCGGCGCCGACGCGCTCGTCGTCCCGTGCGACGTGACGGACGACGCGGCCGTGGCCGCCGCCGCCGACCGCGTGCGCGAGCGTTTCGGGGTGCCGGACGTGCTCGTCAACAACGCCGGTTCGTTCGCGCCGGGCGGCGTGCTCGAAATGAGCGCGGCCGACTTCCGCGCCCAGATCGAGGTCAACCTCACGAGCGCGTTTCTCGTCACGCAGGCGTTTCTGCCCGACCTCGTCGAGCGCGGCTCGGGCGACGTGTTTTTCATGGCCTCCGTCGCGTCGATCCAGGGGTACCCGCGCAGCGTGGCGTACGGCGCGGCGAAGCACGGCCTGCTCGGCCTCGCCCGCAGCCTCCGCGAAGAGGTGCAAGAGCACGGCGTCCGCGTGATGACGCTGCTCCCCGGCGCAACGTATACCGACAGCTGGGCCGCGAGCGACCTCCCGCCCGAGCGGCTCATGCCGCCCGAGGACATCGCCGCCGCCGTCCTCGCGATGCACCGCCTCACCGGCCGCACCGTCGTCGAAGAACTCCTCCTCCGGCCCCAACTCGGCGACGTCTGAAACTCAGTTCGAAAATGGCTGTCATTGCGAGCGAAGCGAAGCAATCTCCGTAGGTGCTGTAGGCCCGGTGAGATTGCCGCGTCGCTTCGCTCCTCGCAACGACAAGCTAGATTTTGAGATACCCTTGGCTTTTCGCATGGCCGACGTCCCGATCCGCAACAACCAGGAGCAGAGCCGCTTCGAGGCCGTCGTCGACGGCGAAACGGCCGTGCTCGATTACGAGCTCGACGGCGAGGCGATCGCGTTCGTCCACACCGGCGTCCCGCCCGCGATCGACAACCGCGGCATCGGGACGGCGCTCGTCCGCACCGGGCTCGACTACGCCGAGGCGCACGGCCTGCGCGTCCGGCCGATCTGCGTCTTCGTCGAGCGCTTCATCGCGGAGCACGAGGCGTATCAGCACCTCGTCGACTGAGCGGCTCAGTCGGTCGCGTCGCGTAGCTCGAACGGGTTGGAGACGCGCTCGACGAACGAGACCGGATCGAACCGCTCCGGGTCCTCCGTCCGATCGACGCCCAGCACGAGGCGGTACGTGCCCTCGACCGGCAGCGTCTCGAACTTGGGATAGAGGTTGTCCGACGGGAGACCGGCGCGCACCCGCAGCGTGTCGCGGTACGTCGCCCCCGGCAGGACGCGGGCCGAGGGGCTGAGGCACAACATCACGACCGGCGACCAAGCCTCCACCCATTCCCCGTCGACCAGCTTCTGGATCGACGGCGGGGTCGGACCCTGGCAGCCCGGCAGGTAGACGGTGCGTTGGCGCCCGTTCGTGAAGGCGAACGCGATGGGGTCGAGTTCGAGCCCGGAATCGGTGACGCGCGCGTCGTAGCGGTCGGCGCCGGTGCGGAGGATGGAATCGTTGTCGCTGCCGAGCAGGGAGCAGCCGCCGAGCAGCAGAAGCAGAGGGGTGAGCAGGAGGAAAGTGCGCATGGTTCGGCGAGAGGGAAACGGGTCAGCGAGGGGAAAAGGAAACGTGGTCAGGCTCAGCCGAGAGTATAATCAACGAGGCGTCACGGCCCAGTGCGGGCACGGCGATTTGCACCGTGGGCACGACCGAACGTTGGCACCGCGCGGGCGTACCGTGATCGACACCAACCCGCCCCTCATGTCCGACCTCTTCCAGGCCCGCGCCGACGACCTCCGCACCGCGAACGCGCCCCTCGCCGACCGGATGCGGCCGCGCACGCTCGACGAGTACGTCGGGCAGCCGCACATCCTCGGGCCGGGCAAGCTGCTCCGCCGCGCCGTCGAGGCCGACCGCGTCACGAGCGTCATCTTCTTCGGCCCGCCCGGCACCGGCAAGACCACGCTCGCCCGCATCATCGCGAACACGACCGAGAGCCACTTCGCCACGCTCAACGCCGTGCTCGCCGGGGTGAAGAACATCCGCGAGGAGATCACGGCGGCCGAGGACCGGCTGCGGCTCCACGGCCGGCGGACGATCCTGTTCGTCGACGAGGTGCACCGCTTCAACA
>CAYTJT010000401.1:0-2785 GCA_964438105.1 uncultured Rhodothermales bacterium
AGCGCGCTCGTGACCGGGGCCACGGCGAGCGGATGGAGCCGGTAGCGGACCCCCTCGCGCACAGGCGCGGCGAAGGCGTGCGGCGTGCCGTTGCGGCGGGCGAGCGGGGCGTCGGACTCCTCCCCGGACTGGAGGAGGCGGAGGTTGCGGAGCGACTCGAAGATGAGGAAGCTCTCGTCGCGCGTGGTGCGGAAGATGCGGTCGTGCTCGGCGAGGGTGAGGCTGCCGTGCTGGAGGAGCGCCTTGAGCGCGAACGAGCGGGCGAGGTCGAACGCGCCGATGAACGAGAAGTCGAGCGGGCGGACGGGGCGGAGGGTGAGCGTGTCGGCGGCGGCCTCGAAGTCGGCGGCGCGGAGCCAGTAGAGGAGGGCGAGGCGGAGGTTCGGGCCGCTGGCCCGGTAGAGCCCGTCGAAGAACTCGACGCGGAGGATGGCTTGCCGGGCCTCGGGGGAGGGGGCCTTGCCCAGCTTGCGGGCGAGGAGCGCCGACGGCTCGGCGGGCTCGGCGAAGACGAGCGGGAGCCCGCTGCGCGCGTGCCGCTTCATCAGGGCCGCCTCGACCTGAGCCCGCGTGAACGGGGCGAGCGGGACGGCCGTGACGAGCCCGGTGATCTGGGGGGCCGCGCGCTCGATGAACCGCCACCCCGGCAGCACCATCGTCCCGATCCACAGCACCCGGCCGTCCGTGCGCGACATGAAGATGAACGCGCGCTCCACGAGGTTGAGCCCGTCGGGCGCGCGGAGGATGGCGTGTTCGAGCCCCTCGATGATGCAGACGCGCTTGCGCGAGGCGTCCGAGAGGAGGTGGGCTTCGAGCGCGTCGAACGAGTCGAGGTCGTCGAGCCCGAGGGCTTCGCCGAGGAGGCGGGCGAGGGTGCGCTCGTCGTCGGTGCGCTCGGCGAGGACGAGGTGGGCGGGGGCGTCGTCCGCGAGCGCCGCGCGGAGGACGTTGACGAACGTCGTGCGCCCGCCGCCGGGCTCGGCCGTGACGACGAGCGAGCTGGAGTCGCGGTCCTGGCGCCAGCGCGCGGCGAGGTCGGCGACGCGGGCGAGCGACTCGTCGCGGCCTTCGAGCAGGGTCGGGTCGGTGAGGGGGGCGAAGGAGAAGAGCCGGCGGTAGACGAGGGGGAGCCCGGCGTGGAGCTGGCCCGCCTCGGCGAGGGCGTCGAGCGTCCGCTGGCGGTCGGCCTCGGTCTGCGCCGCGAGGCCGGCGGCGGCCTGCCCCATCCGGACCAGCCGCTTCGCCCCGGCGCGGCCGAAGCGGAAGGTCCGGCGCGTGAGGTGGACGAGCTGCCGCCCCGCGCGTTCGGCCGCACTCCGCGCCTGCAGGAGCGCCCGGCGGGTCCGCGTCTTGAAGTCGAGGAACTGGGCCTGGACGAGGTTCGCGGCGTTCGCGCGCTCGTGGAGCGTCGTCCAGCCCCGCTCGAACGTCTCCGTCGCCTGGCCGACGAAGCTGCGCCACGGCTCGGCGAGGGGCACCGCGACGTGGTGCAGCTGCTCCTCGGCGCGGGCGAGCCCGTCGACCGCCAGCTCCCGCGCGTTGTCGAGCGGGTCCTCGTCCTCCCCGTCACCGGAGGCCGCCGCCCCGTCCGTCGCACGCTCCGCCGTGGCGGCGACGGCGTCCAGCTCGTCCACGGCCGTTTCGAGGTTGTAGCGGACCACGTCGCGGACGGCCTCGGCGCCCGAGATCGCGTTGAACAGCGGCTGCCGCAGGACGTCGGTGCTCTGCACGAGCCGGGCCGTGAACTCCTCGTCGAGGGTGGCTTCGACGATGCGCCGGAGGGCGACGTCGGCGGCGGGGCCGCGCTCGCCGACGTGCTCCGGCCCGAGGCGCGCGTGCAGGGTGACCTGCTCGGGGAGGGCAGCGACGGCCTGGCGCAGGCGGCTGCGCATCTCGGCTACCGCCTCCTCGACGGCGCGGTCGAGCGAAAGCGTTTGGAGGGTCGGCAGCAGGGTGCCGTCCACGTGCTCGAGGGCGCGGTCGAGCACGGAGCGGATGGCGTCGACGAGAGGGGCGGGGGCGAGTCGGTTGCAGGCCTCGGCGGTCTCGGCGCGCAGGTCGACGAACACGGCCGCCGCCTCTTCGACCGTGGTCTGGAGAGGGCGGACGACGGACGCCGTCACGTGCTCGATCAAGCGCTCCACCTCTGAGATGAGCTGGGCGCGGAGGTCGAGGAGGAGGCCGTCCACCCGCAGCCGGCGGATCACGTTGTGGTGCCACTCGGTCCAGCGCTGCACGTTCGCGGAGATCTCCGCTTCGGGCTCGGCGTCGCCGGGCTGCGCGATGCGGTCGCTGTCCCAGCCGCTGCGCCGGACGCGCTCGGCGAGCACGTCGTGGGCGGCGTCGAGCGCGTCGGGGGCGGGCGACGGGAGCGCCACGGCGAGGTCGTGCAGCGTGGCGTCGAGCGATTGCGCGAGCGTGCGGACGCGCCGGACGTGCTCGGCCACGTTCGCTTCGGCCTTCGACGTCGGCGCCGCGGCGGGCTCTTGATCGTGCTCCGGGTCCTGATCCGGTTCAGGCGGAGGCGTCGCGGACGCCGAGGGCTTCGTGGGCACCGGGGCGTGCTCGAACACGTCGGGGGCGTGGAAGCTCGGGCGGTCGAGCGCGGGTTCGAGCCGGAGCAGCCCGTCGGCCCACTCGGTGAGCGCCGCTTCGAGCCGAGCGACGGTCTGCCCCACCGCCTGCTGCATCGCGCGGTGCTCGGCGACGAACGTGCGGGCGAGGCGGACGTGGGCGTGCTCGTCGAAGAGGGCGCGGAGGGGGATCGATTGGAGGGGGGCGGGGG
>CAYTJT010000402.1:0-2783 GCA_964438105.1 uncultured Rhodothermales bacterium
AGGTAGCGGCGGACGCGCTGCGGGTTCTTCGACGTGATGTCGGCGCGGACGAGCAGCATGAGGTCGTCCACCGCGTCGCCGGCGTCGAAGAGCAAGCGGCGGACGGCGGAGTCGGTCACGTGCTCGTCCACGAGCGCGACGGGGCGGTGGTGGAGCGCGACGAGCTTCTGCACGGCCTCCATCCGCTCGTCGAGCGGCAGCTTGAGGCGGCGGAACACCGTCGGCACCTTGCGCGCGCCGCGGTCCTCGTGGCCGTGGAACGTCCAGCCCTGCTCGTTCGAGAACCGCTTCGTCTCGGGCTTCGCGTTGTCGTGGAGGAGCGCGGCCCAGCGCAACCACTGCGCCTTCTCTTCGGGCCACTCCGCCGTCGCCTCCGCCACGTTGTCGAGCACTTCGAGCGTGTGGTAGAAGTTGTCCTTGTGGCTCTGCCCCCCGACCGTCTCGACCCCCGCGAGGTCGGTCAGTTCGGGGAGGACGTGCTGCAGGATGCCTGCGTCGTAGAGGATCTCGAACCCGACCGACGGCTTCGGCGAGGCGACGATCTTTTGCAGCTCGTCGGTGATGCGCTCCTGCGAGAGGATCTCGACGCGCGGCGCTTTCTCTTGCATCGCGCGGAGCGCGTCGGTGTCCACGCCGAAGCCGAGCTGCGCGGCGAAGCGGGCGGCGCGGAGCATCCGCAGCGGGTCGTCCTCGAACGTCTCACGCGGGTCGCGCGGCGTGCGGAGCTTCTTGCCGACGAGGTCGATCACCCCGCCGAACGGGTCGAGCACGTTCCCGAAGCGCTCGGCGTTGAGCGCGATCGCGAGGGCGTTGATCGTGAAGTCGCGGCGCTCCTGGTCCTCCTCTAGCGTGCCGTCCTCGACGATCGGCTTGCGACTGTCGGTGCGGTAGCTCTCCTTCCGCGCGCCGACGAACTCCAGCACGAGGGGGCCGTCGACGGTCCCCTCGCCCTCGGCGCTGTCCGTCGCGGCGGGCAGGCGGATCGCCGCGGTGCCGAAGTTCTCGTAGACGTGCGCCGTCCGCCCGCCCAGTTCCTTCGCGACGGCCTTCGCTAATCTGATCCCGCTCTTCGGGCCGATCGAGACGAAATCGAGATCCGTCGTGGGTCGGTCGAGGAAGCCGTCGCGGACGGCGCCGCCGACGAGGTAGGTCTCGAGCCCGAGCCGGTCGGCGACGGCGCCGACGGTGCGGAGGACGGACTCGTGCGGGAGGGGGGTGCTCATGTGCTGCGGACGGACGGGGGTAATGGGGCCGTGTGCAAAGCTAAACGTCATGTTCACGGTGCCGGACACGAGACCGGGCTAGCTTGCCGTCTTCGCTCCGTTTTGACGCGCTCGCACCGAACTCGGGGTTCGGCACGCAAGTTGAACGGGATGGCGTTGCCCCCACCAGCCCCCGTGCCATGCGCTTTCTGCTACCCCTTCTTTTCGTTCTGCTTGCTACCTCCGCGCCCGCGCAGGACGTCCCCCCCGTGGGCACGCCGACGACGTTCGACGTGGCGACGTGGAACGTCGAGCGGTTCAACGACGGCGGCGGCAGCCAGTTCGACAACGTGCTCGCCGTGATCGAAGGGGCTGAGGTGGACCTCTGGGCGCTCCAGGAGATCAACGAGTTGTTCCGGTTCTCCGACCTCCTCCTCGCGCTCGGCGACGAGTGGGACGGGGAGTGGACCGACGGGACCGGCTCGCTCGGCTACGGCTACGTCTACCGCACGGACCTCGTCCAGGAGCTGGAGGCGGTCACCGTGCTGGACGGCTTCTCATCGGCGTTCGCCCAGCGCCCGCCGCTCCTCCTCCGCGCCGACCTCACGCTCCCCGACACGACGGTCTCTGACGTCCACTTCGTCAACGTCCACGCGAAGTGTTGCGGCGACCAGGCGAGCTACAACCGCCGCGTGGCGGCTTCGAACGCGCTCAAGGACTACGTCGACGGCCTGCTCGACGCGGACACGCCCGTCCTCGTGCTCGGCGACCTCAACGACGAGCTCCGCACCTCGATCGCGGGCGGCGCTTCGCCGTACCAGAACTTCCGCGACGACGCCGACGACTACACGTTCGCCAGCTTCCCCCTCGACCTCGCGAACGTTCCGACCTTCTGCAACAATCAGTCGTGCACGGCAGGTTCGACGCTCGACCACGTCCTCTACACGCGCCCGCTCGGCACGAGCTACGAGGCGGGGTCCACGCGCCGCTACGACGCCCTGCTCGACGCGATCCCGCAGTACGTCAACACGACGTCGGACCACCTCCCGGTCTACGCGCGCTTCGATTTCATGCCCCTCCCGACGGCGGGCGAGGGCGGCGTGCTCCCGACGGACTTCGCACTCGCCGCGCCCTTCCCCAACCCCTTCCGCGACGCGACGACGCTGAGCTACGCGCTCCCCGAGCCCGCCGAGGTCCGCCTCGAGGTGTTCGACGCGCTCGGCCGCCGCGTGGCAACGGTCGCTGAGGGCTTCCATTCTGCCGGCGAGCACGAGGCCCGCTTCGCGGCCCGCGACCTCTCGCCGGGGCTCTACCTCGTCCGCCTCACGGCCGACGGGCAGACCGCGACGCGCCGGCTGATCCACACCCCCTGATCGTTCCTCTTCCTACGCCTCTCACGGGCACCGGCCACGGCGGTCGGTGCCCGCGCGCATTTCATACGGTCCTCGCGATAGGGCGCGAGCGGGCGGGCTAGTTTATTTTGACTCGATCTAAACAAGCCTAGCCCGCCATGACCCGGCTCCTCTCCCTCGCGCTCGTCGCGTCTCTCCTCCTCCCCCTCGCCGCCTGCACGGGCGATCC
>CAYTJT010000403.1:0-2783 GCA_964438105.1 uncultured Rhodothermales bacterium
AGGTTGGCGATCGTCTGCGCCTCGATCCCCTGCGCCGCGTCGACGACGAGGATCGCGCCCTCGCAGGCGTTGAGCGCGCGGCTCACCTCGTACGAGAAGTCCACGTGCCCCGGCGTGTCGATCAGGTTGAGGACGTACGTCTGCCCGTCGCGGGCTTTGTAGTTCATCCGGATCGCGTGGCTCTTGATCGTGATGCCGCGCTCGCGCTCGAGGTCCATCGAGTCGAGGACCTGGTCCTGCATCTCCCGGCTCGTGAGCGTGCCGGTCGCCTCCAGCATCCGGTCGGCGAGCGTGCTCTTGCCGTGGTCGATGTGGGCGATGATGCAGAAGTTGCGGATGCGCTGCTGATCCAACGGCTCGGCGGGGTTTGGGGGCGGGGTGAGCGGAATCGAACCGAAAGCGGGCGCTCGGGGTTCGGGCACGACCGTGAATATACCGCGCTCAGACGGCGATCTACGGGGCTATTCGGCGGAGGGCCGGGCCCCGGGTGGCGCCGGATCGCCCGGCTCGGAGACCGGCGCGTCCGTGGCGTCCCCCCTCCCATTCGAGCCGAGCGGATCGGCCACGACGACACCGGCGGCAGGCTCCCCGGCGGCAGGCTCACCGGCGGCAGGCTCCCCGGCGGCAGGCTCACCGGCGGCCGCTCGCTGGGCCTGCGCCGCCATGAGCCCCTCGTGGAACCGCTGCTGGAAGACGATGATCGACGCCACGCCGGTCACGATCGCCATGTCGGCCACGTTCCAGATCGGGAAGAGCGCGACGAAGTTGCCGCCGAAGAACGGCACCCACTCCGCCACGAACCCGCGCCAGAGATCGACGTGGATGAAGTCGACGACCTCGCCGTAGAACAGCGGGCCGTACCCCTTGATCACGCTGTAGAACGTCCGGTCGATGACGTTGCCGACGGCCCCGCCGATGATGAGCGCGAGCGAGAGGCGGTAGCCCCACGGCCCCTTCCGCACGTACCACAGGTACACCCCGATCAGCACCGTCGCCATGATCGAGAAGAGCGTGAGGAACAGCTTGGACCCCAGCGTGAGGCCGAAGGCCATCCCCGGGTTCGTCGTGTACGTCAGCTTGAGCAGGTCGCCGACGAGCGGGATCGACTGCCCCGGCAGCATCGTCGTGTGGACCCACACCTTGGTGAGCTGGTCGACGACGACGAGGGCGAACGAGACCCAGAGGATGCGCATTCGATTCGGGATTGGGGAGTCGGGGTTGGGGATTCTACGGGCACTCCAACCGCCAATCAGAAATCAGAAATCCTAAATCGATCTACTTCTGCTTCCGCTTCGCGTCGATGGAGATCTCGGTGTGCGGCACGGCCATGAGCCGCTCCTTCGCGATCGGCTTGCCGGTGACCTTGCAGATGCCGTAGGTCTTGCTGTCGATCCGGTCGAGCGCGCGCTCGAGGTAGCCGACGTACTTCTGCTGGCGGGCGATCATGAGGTAGAGCTTCTCGCGCTCCATCGCGTCGGTGCCGGCGTCGGCCATGTGGAACGAGTACGCCGAGTCGCTCTCGTGCTCGCGCGAGTCCTCGACCTGGGCGCGCATCGCGTCGATGTCTTCCATCGCGCTCTCGTGCTTCTTCATGATGAGGGCGCGGAACTCCTCGAGCTCCGCGTCCGAGAAGGGCGTGCGCCGCTGCCCGTTGCCGTTCGGTTCACCATTGCTGGTCTCGCTCATGTTGCTGGTCTTACTCATATCGTGTACCGACGTGGGACGCCGGCCTCAATGGTTATTGGATATCGTCTGCTGTTCGACTGTTTCCGAGGCGGTCCGGCGAACGCCGATCTCGACCGACTCGTCGCCGATCTCGAACGCCTGCACGGCGTCGCCCGAGGGGGACGCCGACGCGCTCAACGCCTCGGCCAGGATCTCGTTACGAATCGTCGCTTCATGCTGGTCGATCGCCCCCTTGAGCGCCGTGGAAGCCTCAAAGGTAACGACAATTCGGTCGGAGACCTCGAATCCAGCGGCCTTCCGCAAATTCTGGACCCGATTGACGAACTCGCGCGCGAGGCCCTCCTTGCGTAGATCGTCGGTGAGTGTGGTGTCGAGGGTAACCGTCACGCTGCCCTCCTGCCCTACGAGGTACCCCTCGATCCCCTCGCTCGCGATCTCAATATCCTCAGGCTCGAAGGCCACCTCGTCGCCGTCGATCATAAGGGCTAGCCCCCCCTCCTGCTCGAACCGGGTGATCGCGTCCGTGTCGAGCGCACGGATCGCGGCGTTCGCGGCCTTCATCTTCGGGCCGAGCCGCCGACCGAGCGTTTTGAAATTCGGCTTGGCCGACTTCTCCACGAGCGAACTCCCCGAGCCGATCGCTTCGAGCGATTTGACGTTGACCTCGTCGAGCACGATCGCTTCGACGGAGCGGAGCACGGCCTCGTCGACGCCGGCCGCGCCGGTAACCACGGACACGCGGCCGAGCGGCTGCCGGACGTTGATGCCGGCCTCGTTGCGGAGCGCGAGCGTGATCGACGCGACGGTGCGGGCGAGGTCCATCCGCTCCTCCAGCGCCGCGTCCACGGCCGATCCGTCTACGCTCGGGAAGTCGGAGAGGTGGACCGAGAGCGGGTCGGCGTCGGTTTTCAGCTTGTCCCACAGCCAGTCGGCGTAGAACGGCGCGAGCGGGGCCATCAGTTTGGCGAGCGTCGTGAGGCACTCGTAAACCGTCTCGTACGCGGCCCGCTTGTCGGCGTCGCTCTCGCTTTTCCAGAAGCGGCGGCGGCTGCGGCGGAGGTACCAGTTCGAGAGGTCGTCGACGAACGTCTCGGCGG
>CAYTJT010000404.1:0-2776 GCA_964438105.1 uncultured Rhodothermales bacterium
GCGTCGAGGAGATCACGCTGACGTACGTCGTCGTGCGGATCTGGGACCTCCGCCGCCTCGTCGTCCCGATCAGCTACTTCATCGAGCAGTCGTTCACGAACTGGACGCGGACCTCGGCCGAGCTCCTCGGCACGGCGTTCTTCTACGTCGACTACTCGGTGCCCGTCGAGGCCGTCCGCGCCGAGCTCCACCGCATCCTCCGGGATGCGGAGCTGTGGGACGGCGCGGCGTGGGCGCTCCAGGTCACCGACCTCACCGAGCGGACCGTCCAGCTCCGCGCGCTCATGAGCGCGGCGAACTCGGGCGACGCGTTCAACCTCCGCTGCGAGGTGCGCGAGCGGCTGATGGCGTGGCTGCAAGCCCACCACCCCGACGCCCTCCCGACCGTCCGCGCCCGCGTGTCCGACGGCCGCGCCGACGCGGCGCCCGCCGACGCGTGAGCCCTCAGTCCACGTCGGGGAGCCGGAGGTCGTTGGCGCGGAGGGTGTATTCCCACAAGAGCGCGCCGTCGGTGTCGTAGGTCCGCATCGTGAGCGTGCGGTCGGTGCGGGGGCCGGCGAAGGTGAGCGTGCCGAAGTTGCGCTGCCCGGCGACGAGCGTGCCCTCGACGCGCGCCGGGTTGTCGAGCTCGTTGCGCGGCGTGGCGGCGCCGGCCGTGAGCGGCGAGCTCGTGAAGTCGTAGAGCGGGTAGAAGCCCTCGGGCTGGAGCCGGATCAGCTCGGCGTGGTGCCGGTCGCCGGAGAGGAACACCACGCCCTCGATCCCGCGCGCCACGATCCCGGCGATCAGCCGCTCCCGCTCCTCGGGCGCGACGTTGACGTAGGTCTCGAAGATCGGGATCGGGTTGAGGATTTGCCCGCCGAGCGCGACGATTTTGAACGGGGCGTACGAAGCGGTCAGCGCCTCCAGCAGCCACTCGAGCTGGGCGTCGCCGAGCACCTGCCGGTCCTCCCAGTCGGGTTCGTCGGTCGGGGTGCGGTGGTAGCGGTCGTCGAGGAGGAAGAAGTCCGCGTCGGCCCACTGGAACTGGGTGAACACGCCGGGGACGCCGGGGAGGCCGTAGGTCAGGTTCGCCCAGTAGTCCTCGAACACGTCGAGCGCTTCGCCCTTGAGCACGTACGAGCGGTCCGCGTTGTTGGGGCCGAAGTCGTGGTCGTCCCACGTGGCGTAGTGGTTCGCGGCGGCGAGGAGGGGCTGGAGCTCGGGGAGGCTGCGGGCGTAGCTGTAGCGGTAGCGCATCCCGGCCTCGGTCCACCAGTCGACCTCGCGGAAGTACACGTTGTCGCCGAGCCAGAGCATGAGGTCGGGGTCGAGGCCGGCGATCGTCTCGAAGATGCGGTAGTCGCCGCCGTAGGGCCGGCCGGGGCGGACGTAGGGGTCGTTGGTGTAGGAGCACGAGCCGACGGCGACGGTGAACGCGGGCGGGTCGAAGCGCCACTCCCAGAGCGGCTGCGTCTGGAACTCGGTCGGGTAGTCGAACGCGACCGCCGCGCCGTCGAGGAGCACGTCGTAGGCGTAGCGCACCCCCGGCTCCAGCCCGGCGATCGTGAACTCGGCGATGTGGTCGCCCTCGGCCGTCGCGGCGATGGGGGCCGTGGTGCCCGCCCGCGCCGGGCGCGAGAGCTCGGGCGCGAGCGTGGTGTCGGCCGGCCCTTCGATGGGCGTGTAGCGGATCTGCACCTCGGCCGGGGTCGTCGTCTGCACCCAGACGGCCACGTCGCGGTGCGTGGCGTAGCCGAGCATCGGCCCGGCCTTGATCGACGCGGCGGCGCGTGCTCCGACGCCGGAGTCGGCATCGCTGGCGGGCACCACGGCGCGCGGACCGGTGCAGCCGGTGAGGAGGACGAGCAGGGCGGGAACGGCGCGGGCGAGCGAGCGGCGGAGCATGGCGAGGCGGTCGGCGGTGAGGGGGGCAGCAGAGGATAAGCGAGCGCGGCATCGCCGCGTGCGGCCGCGCGCGTTAAAAAACCGAGCGGACGCCCAACAGCGGCGCGCCCGGCCGAAGCGAAGGCTCGGCCGGGCGCGCGGATAAAGAGAAGGGGGCCGGCGTTACTCGGCTTCCTCGTTGACGCGGATGTCCCACGCGAGCATCTGCTCGATGTCGGCGTAGTCCTCCTCGTCGTCGCCCTCCAGGAGGAACTTGTAGTCGCCGAGGTCGGCGCGCTGGCTGGCGCGGACGCGCGTCCAGCGCGTGCCCTCGAGGTCGACGAACTCGTTCGGGAACGGGCTCTCGATGCGGTACGAGGGGTGGTAGTTGCGGTACGTCTTCTCGGCCTCGTAGAGCGCGGCGCGGCGGGCGCCGGGGCGCGTCACGCTCCGGCCGGTGACGCGGAACGGCGCGATCGTGATGACGGCCTGCACCTCGTCCTCGTCTTCGATGTCGACGTACTCGGGCCGCATCACTTTGAAGTCGTCGGGGTGCGGGTAGGCACTGCGTTCGGAGTCGTACATAAGGGGGCGTCGAGCGTTTTTCTAGTGCTGCGTTGCGGAGTGGGCGGAGCTTCGTAAACTACTACCGGGCCGGCCGCCTCCCGTACCAAAACCGCTCGAAGTTTCTCGGTTGCGAACGGGCAGGGGGCGCACCGGCCTGGGGAACCGGGCCTCCGTGCCTATTTTACCCCCCTATTTCTCTTTCTCACCGCACCCCTGTCGACGCCATGGACGCTCTATCCCTAGCGACGCCTCTCGCCTACGAAACCGACGACGATCTCATCGACGACGACTTCGACACCGACGACGACCTCGATGATGATCTCGACGACGACCTCGATGACGA
>CAYTJT010000405.1:0-2772 GCA_964438105.1 uncultured Rhodothermales bacterium
CCACGGCGAGCCCCTCCGCACCGCCGACCTCGCCCGCCTCACCGCCGCCGGCAGCGACCTCTTCGCCAAGCGGCGGTTGCGCGAGGGCCGCGCCCTCCGCCGCGGCGACCTCCGCCCGCCCTTCGCCGCCGACACCGGCGACGCCGTCACGCTCCGGTTCCGCCGCGGCGTCGTCGCGCTCGAGCTCCCCTGCCACGCCCGCGAGCCCGGCTACGTCGGCGACGAGATCAAGCTCTACAGCCCCGACACCGACGCCACCTACCGCGCCCGCCTCCTCGGCCCCGGCCTCGCCGAGTGGACCG
The DNA here is from genome assembly GCA_964438105.1 of uncultured Rhodothermales bacterium. Classification (GTDB taxonomy): domain Bacteria; phylum Bacteroidota; class Rhodothermia; order Rhodothermales; family JANQRZ01; genus JBBSMX01. The sequence goes on from CAYTJT010000405.1 coordinate 303, forward strand.
CCACCCTGTAATCCCGCCATGCGCCTCGTCCTCCTCACCCTCGCCCTCCTCGCCGCCACCGACGCCTTCGGGCAGTCGATGTACGCCGACCCCACCGCCCGCGCCGTCGGCGACCCGATCACCGTGATCCTCGCCGAGCGGACGTCGGCCAGCAGCCAGGCCCAGTACCAGGACCGCTCCGACGCCAGCCTCAGTGGCTCCGGCTCAGCGGAGGGCGGGACGTTCGGCGTCGGCGCGCAGTTCAGCCAGGACGCGAGCGCGCAGAACGCCGCCGTCCAGAGCGACCTGCTGACGGGCACGCTCACCGCCGTCGTGACGGGGCTCGACGCGCAGGGCAACCTCCAGATCGCGGGCGAGCGCTCGCTGCACGTCAACGGCGTGACGCACTTGATGAAGGTCGAGGGGACCGTCCGCCCGCTCGACGTCCGCTACGACAACACGGTCCTCTCGCACCAGATCGCGAACGCCGAGGTGGAGTACCGCCAGAAGGGGCTCGCGCCGAAGTTCTTCCGCCCGGCGACGCTCGTGAAGGCCGCCGCCGTGGCGCTCGTCGGCCTCGCCTACTTCCTCGCCTCCGGCTCCGAATAACCCCGCCGCCGCGCTCTCCTCGCTCCCGCCTCCATGCGTTCCCGCCTCCGCTCTGCGCTCCTCGTCCTCCTCGCCGGCAGCTTCCTGCTCGCCGCCCACGCCGAGGCGCAGACGACGAACACCGCCCGGCTCAAAGACCTCGTCGTGCCCGAGGGCGCCGCGCCGATCCAGCTCACCGGCTACGGCCTCGTCGTCGGGCTCGACCGCACGGGCGACCGCGCGCGGGGCCGCCGCGGCGCGCCCTACACCGTGCAGAGCATCGCCAACATGCTCCGCACGTTCGGCATCACCGTCGACCCCTCGGTGCTCGGCGCGCGCAACGCCGCCGCCGTGATGGTGACGGCGACGATGAGCCCGTACAGCGGCCCCGGCACGCCCGTCGACGTGACCGTCGCGGCGCTCGGCGACGCCCGCTCGCTCTCGGGCGGCATCCTCCTCCAGACGCCCCTCCTCAACCCCATCACCGGCGACCTCCACGTGACCGCGCAGGGGCCCGTCTCGACGGGCGCCGTCTCCGCCTCCAGCGCGGGCGCGAGCGCACGGACGGGTCCGACGAACACCGGCCGCGTCCCCGGCGGCGGGCTCGTCGTCGCCGTCCCCGAGGTCACGCTCGCCCAGGAGTCGCTCGGCCTCGTCCTCAAGCAGCCCGACTTCACCACGGCCGCCGCGATCGCCGAGGCCGTGAGCGGCGCCGGCGCCGAGGCGAACGTCGTCCACGCCGGGCTCGTGCGGCTCAACGTCGCTGCGGTGCAGGGCGGCGCGGCCGGGGCGATGGCCCTCATCGAGGGCCTCCAGGTCGAGGTTGACGTGCCGGCGCGCGTGGTGCTCAACGAGCGGACGGGGACGATCGTCGCCGGCGGCGACGTCCGCATCAGCGAAGTGATGGTGACGTACGGCAGCCTCCTCGTCTCGACCCAGACCGACCCGTTCGTCTCCCAACCCAACGCCTTCGCCGAGGGCGAGACCGTCGCCGGGGCCGCCGGCAGCGTCGCCATCGACGAGGAGCGCGCGCGGAGCGTGGTGCTCCAGCCCAACACCGACGTCGGCGAGCTCGCCGCCGCGCTCAACCAGCTCGGCCTCGACGCGACCGACGTGATCTCGATCTTCCAGGCCATCGACCGCGCGGGCGCCCTCCAGGGCGAGCTCGTGATCCTCTAGCTCCACCCGCCATGGACCTCTCCGCCCTCTCCGGTTCCGTCCCCGCCGCCGCTGCCCCGTCGGACGCCAAGCCTCGCACCACCGAGGAGGCGGCCGAGCAGTTCGAGGCCGTGTTCGTCCGCCAGTTCGTGCAGGTGATGACGAAGGGCCTCTTCGACCGCTCGCTCGCGGGCGACGACGCCCTCGCGGACGGCCAGGCCGACATGCAGCGCGACATCCTCACCGACACGCTCACCGACCACCTCGTCGAGAGCGGCGCGCTGCGGCTCTCCGACCTCCTCCTCCGGCAGTGGTCGCGCGGCGAGGGCGAGGCCGCCGCGAGCGAGGTCGCCGCGCCCGCCGCGCCGGCTCCGTCCGATTCCGCCTCGTCCGACCAGACGGCTCCCGCGTCGAGCAGCTTCTGGGAGTCGTTCGGTAGGGGTTACACCCCGCCGCCCGGTTCGGAAGAAATCGACGCCGAGTAACGCCCGCCCCCTTCGGAACGCCTTCGCCCCGCCGAAAACATGACGACACCCTCACCCTCTGCCCTCCCCGTCGTGGACACGCTCGTCGCCACGCTCGACCAGGAGCGCGCGGCCCTCGCCGCGCTTTCCCAGGCGCTCGCCGACCAACTCGCCGCGCTCGGCGAGCGGGCGAACGAGCGCCTCGCCGACGGCGCCGACCGCGCGAGCGAGGCGACGGCCGATCTCGCCCGGCTCCGCCTCGTGCGGGAGCGGCAGGCGCG
>CAYTJT010000406.1:0-2755 GCA_964438105.1 uncultured Rhodothermales bacterium
GAGAGCATCCCGCCCGGCTTCGGCGAGCCCGAGATGGGGCCGATCTCGACGGGCATGGGCCTCGTCCTCTTCTACTACCTCGACGACACGACGGGCGAGTACACCCTCGAAGAGCTCCGCACGATGCAGGACTGGATCGTGAAGACGAGCCTCCAGACCGTCCCCGGCGTCACCGAGGTGCTCGGCATCGGCGGCTACGAGCGGCAGTTCCAGGTCGTCATAGACCCCGACGCGCTGCTGCGCTACGACGTCACGCTGGCGGAAGTGACCGAGGCGCTGGAGGAGAACAACCTCAACGTCGGGGCGCAGTACATCGAGCAGAACGCCGAGCAGTTCGTCGTCCGCTCGGTCGGGCTGGCGACCAGCCTGGTCGATCTCGAAAACGTGGTCGTGCGGACGGCGGACGGCACGCCCATCTTCGTGCGCGACGTGGCGGACGTGCGCATAGGCGGCGCGATCCGGCGCGGCCTCCAGACGCAAGGAGGCGTGCGCGAAGTCGTCTCGGGCATGGTCGTGAAGCTCTACGGGGCGAACTCGTCCACCGTCATCGGCCGCGTCGAGACGAAGCTCGCCGAGATCAACGAGGCGCTCCCGGACGGCGTCGAGATCGTCCCGTACTACGAGCAGAAGACGCTCGTGGAAGCCGCCGTGGCGACGGTGACGAACGCGCTCTGGCAGGGCATCCTGCTCGTCGTCGTCATGCTCATCGCCTTCCTCGGCTCGTGGCGGCCGAGCGTGGTGGTGGCGCTCGCCATCCCGTTCTCGGTCCTCTTCGCGGCCGTCTTCATGGGGCTCTTCGACATCTCGGCCAACCTCATGTCGCTCGGCGGCCTGGCAATTGCCATCGGGATGATGGTGGACGGGGCGATCGTGATGGTCGAGAACGTAGACCGGATGCTGCGCGAGGCGCCGCCCGACGAACCCCGCGTGCATGTCGTCGCGCGGGCGTGCGCTGAGGTCGCGCGGCCGGTCGCCTTCGCCGTCCTCATCATCGTCGTCGTGTTCCTCCCGCTCTTCACGCTCCAGGGCGTCGAGGGCAAGACGTTCCGGCCGCTCGCCTACACCGTGGCCCTCGCGATGCTCGGCTCGCTCGTCTACGCGCTCGTCCTCGCCCCGGTCTTCTCGGACCTGCTGATGCGGCGTCCGAAAGAGATCGGCGGTGACGGCGCACTGGGGAAGAAGCCGCTCGCGGAACGGGTGCTCGACCGGATGACCGCGTGGTACCGCCCCGTCGTGGCGTTCTTCGTGCGGCAGCGGACGTGGGCGATCGGCCTCGCCGTGGGCCTCCTCGCCGTCGGGGCGGCCGTCTTCCCCCTCCTCGGGAGCGAGTTCACGCCGACGCTCCAGGAGGGCACCGTCATCATGCGCCTCACGATGGCCCCGTCGATCTCGCTCACCGAGAGCCAGGCGACGGCGCAGCGCGTCGAGCGCCGCCTCATGGCGATTCCCGAAATCGAGGACGTGATAAGCCGGATCGGGCGCGGCGAGGTGGGCGCGCACGCCGACCCCATCAACTCGGCCGAGATGTACCTCGTGCTGACACCGGAGGACGAGTGGCGCTTCGACAGCCAGGAGGCGCTGATGACGGCGATCCGCGACGAGTTGGGCGAGGTGCCGGGCGTGCTGACCAACTTCACGCAGCCCATCCAGATGACGGTCGACGAGCTCCTCGAAGGCGTCAAGGCCGAGCTCGCCGTGAAGCTCTTCGGCGACGACCTGGGCGTGCTCAAGGAGCAGGCCGACGAGATCGCCGCCGCGCTGAACACGGTAGAGGGCGCGGCCGACGTGCAGGCCGACCAGATCACCGGGACGCCGCAGCTCCAGATCACCGTGGACCGGCAGGCGATTGCCCGCTACGGCGTCAACGTCGCCGACGTGCAACGGACCGTCGCGACGGCGGTGGGCGGGGCCGAGGCGGGGCAGATCTTCGAGGGCATCCGCCGCTTCCCCATCTACGTCCGCTTCGAGGAGGACGCCCGCTCGACGCCTGAGGCGATCGGCGACCTCTTGATCCCGCTCCCCGGCGGCGGAACCGTCCCGCTCGGCGCGCTCGCCGAGGTGGGCGAGGTCGTCGGGCCGCGGCAGATCACGCGGCAGGACAACCAGCGCTTCATCACGGTCCAGCTCAACGTCGAGGGCCGCGACATCGGCTCGTTCGTCGCCGAGGCGCAGGAGGTGATCCGCGCCGAGGTGGACCTCCCGCCGGGCTACCTCACGACGTGGGGCGGGCAGTTCCGCCTCCAGCAGGAGGCCAACAAGCGGCTCATGGTCGTCGTCCCGATCACGCTCCTGATCGTGTTCCTCCTGCTCTACTCCAGCTTCAACTCGCTGAAGAACGCGACGCTCATCGTGCTCAACATCCCGCTCGCCCTCGTCGGCGGCATCGTGGCGCTGTGGCTGACGGGGCAGAACCTCTCGGTCCCGGCCTCGGTCGGGTTCATCGCGCTCTTCGGGATCTCGCTCCAGAACGGGATGGTGCTCGTGACCTACCTCAACCAGCTCATCCGCGACGGGACGGCGATGGACCGGGCGAGCGTGGAGGGCGCGCTCCTCCGGCTCCGCCCCGTGCTGATGACGGCGGTGACGACGGCGCTCGGCCTCCTCCCGCTGCTCTTCTCGGCGGGGACGGGGAGCGAGGTGCAGCGCCCGCTGGCGACCGTCGTGGTCGGCGGCCTCTTCACCTCGACGGTGCTGACGCTCCTCGTCCTCCCCGCCCTCTACACGTGGTTCAGCGAGCCGACGGTAGCGGCGGAGC
>CAYTJT010000407.1:0-2745 GCA_964438105.1 uncultured Rhodothermales bacterium
CCGCCCCCGTCGCCGACGGCGAGGCGCGCCGTCTCGGCGGCGCGGCGGAGCGCGGCGGCGCTGATCTCGGTCGAGTGGCCGTATCCCGCGACCTCGCCGCGCACGGCGCGCAGCCCGAACCCCTCGGATGCATCGTAGCTCGCGGTGCGTATGCGTCCGTCATCGAAGACCAGCACCTCGGAACGCCGCCGTTCGAGGAACAGCTCGCCGTCGTCGGCGCCGGACGTCGCCTCGCGCAGGACGCGCAGCGCCTCGGCCGCGTCGAGGGCCGTCTCCAGGGGGCGGAAGGGTGTCTCGGTCATCTCGGCTCCTCTTCCGCGGCGGTTTTGCCGCAAGACCCCGGCTTGTCGATTTCGGGACAATATGGTTCTTAGGCGACCACAACAACGGTCCCATCCGGGGACCGTGAGTCCGTGGGGTTCGTGCCATGACCGCCAATCGCTTGATCCGGAGTTCTCTCGCGGGACTCGCCCTCTCGCTGGGCGGGGCCGCGGCGTCCGCGCAGGAGGTGCTGGGCGACCTGCCGGTGATCGGCGTGCCCGAGAACGGGGCGATGGGCTGGCAGCCTGCGGCGACCTCGCTGGCGCGCGACATCCACTGGCTCGACGGCATGGTGCTCGTCATCATCACGGCCATCGTGCTTCTGGTCACGCTGCTCCTGGCCATCGTTATCGTCCGCTACAACCGGCGCATGAACGCCAACCCGGCGAGCTTCACGCACAACTCGCCGCTCGAGATCGCCTGGACGGTCGTGCCGATCCTGATCCTCGTCTTCATCGGCGCCTTCTCCCTGCCTGTGCTCTTCAATCAGCAGGAGATCCCGGAGGATCCCGACCTCGTCATCAAGGCGACCGGCTATCAGTGGTACTGGGGCTACGAGTACCCCGATCACGAGTTCGCCTTCGACAGCTTCATGCTGGAGGAGGATCAACTCGAGGCATATGGCTACGGGCCCGACGAGTACCGGCTCGCCACCGATACCGCGGTCGTCGTCCCCGTCGATGCCACCGTCGTCATCCAGGTCACGGCGGCCGACGTGATCCATTCATGGACCATCCCGTCCTTCGGCGTGAAGCAGGACGGGATTCCGGGCCGCCTTGCCGAACTCTGGTTCACGCCGGACGAGGAAGGGGTGTACTTCGGCCAGTGCTCCGAACTCTGCGGGATCAATCACGCCTACATGCCGATCACGGTCAAGGTCGTGAGCCAGGAGGCGTACGACGCCTGGCTCGACGGCGCCATCGAGGAATATGCGGGCACGCCGCGCGAGCGCATGGTCGCGGCGGCGCAGTGAGCATGAGCGACGCAACCGTCTGGCGCGAGGAGCCCGGCTTCGGCGACTACTTCGCGCTTCTGAAGCCGCGGGTGATGTCGCTCGTCGTGTTCACTGCGGCGGTCGGCCTGATCGTCGCGCCGGCGCCGGTTCACCCGATGGTGGCGTTCGCCTCGATCCTCTTCATCGCCGTCGGCGCCGGCGCGTCCGGCGCGCTCAACATGTGGTGGGACGCCGACATCGATGCGCGTATGCGCCGCACCCGCGGGCGTCCCGTGCCGTCGGGCCTCGTCGGGCATCAGGAGGCGTTGGCGATCGGCCTCGTCCTCTCGGGCTTCTCCGTCGTCATGCTGGCTCTCGCCGCGAACCTTCTCGCGGCGGCGCTTCTCGCCTTCACCATCTTCTTCTACGCCGTCGTCTACACGATGTGGCTCAAGCGGACGACGCCGCAGAACATCGTCATCGGCGGCGCCGCGGGCGCATTCCCGCCCGTCATCGGCTGGGCCGTCGCCACCGGCGGGATCGGTTTCGAGAGCCTCCTGATGTTCGCGCTGATCCTGATGTGGACGCCGCCGCACTTCTGGGCGCTCGCGCTCTTCATGCGCTCGGACTACGACGATGCCGGGGTGCCGATGCTCACCGTCACGCATGGGCGCCGCAGCACCCGCCGGCACATCCTCGGCTACGCCATCCTTCTCGTCCCCGTCTCGCTCGCGCTGGCGCTGAGCTCCGTGGGCGGGCCGGTGACGCTGGCCGTGGCGGCGCTGCTCAACGCCCGGTTCGTCTGGTCGGCGTGGCGCATCGCACGCCGTGACGAGGCGATGGCCGATGCCGACGGCTACACGGTCGAGAAGGCGTTCTTCCGCGCATCGCTTCTCTACTTGTTCCTGCATTTCGGCGCGCTCCTCGCCGACGCGGCGCTGAGGGGCGTGGCATGACGGCGCTGAGGGTCGAGCACGAGATCCATCGCCGCCGTCGGTCGCGCAACGTCGGCCTCGGCATCACGCTCGGCGTGCTCATCGCGGTGGTCTTTGGCTTGTCGCTCGTCAAGATCACGACGGTCGGACCGATCGAGGGCTACGACCACGTCGTCCGCCCCGGCCTGACGGAGGAGTCGCGATGACCGGACCGCGCCGCACCCTCGTCATGACCGTTGGCGTCGTGCTGACGATGGGGTCGCTCGCCTGGGCCTCGGTGCCCCTCTACGACTGGTTCTGCCGCGTCACCGGCTACGGCGGCGCGACGGGCGTGGCGAGCGCGGCGCCCGACGCGCCGCTCGACCAGACCATCACGGTGCGTTTCGACGCCTCGCTCGAACGGGACATGCCATGGGGCTTCCGACCCCTCCAGCGCGAGATGGAGGTGCGGATCGGCGAGACCGGCCTGGCCTTCTACGAGGCGTCGAACCCGACCGACGTCGCCGTCGCGGGCTCGGCCAGCTACAACGTCGCCCCGTTCGAGGCGGGCGGCTT
>CAYTJT010000408.1:0-2713 GCA_964438105.1 uncultured Rhodothermales bacterium
CGTCGCCGCCGCCCGCTCGCTGGGCGCCACGCTCCCCGCCGCCTTCAGCGCCGACCTCCCCGCGCGCTACGAGCAGCTCCTCGCGCTCGACCACGACGCCGAAGTCCTTCGCGACGCCGCCACCGACCTCGCGATCCGCTCCTCCGCCGACCGCGAGGAGTTCCTCTACTGGGCGAGCCAGCCGTCGCTCCGCCTCCGCGCCGAGCGCGAGGAGTTGGAGCGGCTCGCCCCGTGGCTCCTCCTCAACGCCGACGCCCCTCCCGAGCGCTTCGCCGAACCCGGCTCGCTCGGCGCCCTCCTCGCGCACACCCGCACGGCGCTCCGCCACAACGGGCAGCCGGGCCCGCTCCACGACGCGCTCGTCGCCGGTGAAGCGGCCCTCGCGTCCGAGCTGGAACGCGCCGAGCGGCTCGCCGACGACGCCGAGCGCCTCGCGCTCGGGATGGACTTCGGGATGCTCTACCGCAAAGACGTCGGCCTCTTCGCGATCGGCTACGACGTCGAGCGTGCCGCCCTCGACACGCACGACTACGGCCTCCTCGCGAGCGAGGCCCGCCTCGCCTCCCTCCTCGCGATCGCGAAGGGCGACGTGCCCGTCGAGCACTGGTTCCGGATGGGGCGGCCCACCGCCGCGCCCGACGGCCACAAGGTGCTCCTCTCGTGGAGCGGGACGATGTTCGAGTACCTCATGCCCGTCCTGCTGACGCGGCTCTACCCCGGCTCACTCCTTGAGGAGACCGCCCGCAACGCCGTCGCCGTGCAGCGGGCCTACGGGCAGCGCCACGGCCACCCGTGGGGGATCTCCGAGAGCGCCTACTTCAAGCTCGACCCCGAGCTGACGTACCAGTACCGCGCCTTCGGCGTGCCCGGCCTCGGCCTCGACCGCGGCCTCCACCGGCACTACGTCGCGGCGCCCTACGCCACGCTCCTCGCCCTCCCGATCGCGCCGGAGGCCGCGCTCGAAAACCTCGACGCCCTCGCCGCGCTCGGCGCCTACGGACCCTACGGCTACTACGAGGCCGTGGACTTCACGCCCCACCGCCTGCCGCCGGGGAAGGAGCGCGCCGTCGTCCGGGCGTACATGGTCCACCACCAGGGCATGGGCCTCCTCGCCCTCGCCAACACCGTCCTCGGCGACGCGATGCAGCAGCGGTTCCACGCCGCGCCGCTCGTCCGCTCCGTCGAGGTCCTGCTGCAGGAGCGGGTGCCGCGCGAGATCGAGAAGGTCGCCGTGGCGGAGGAGATGGAGGAGATCGAGCCCGTCGAGGCCCGGCCCGTCCGCCCCGCCGTGCGCCACGTCACGGGCGAGCGGCTGCGCGACGAGGTCCCCCACGGCGCGCTCCTCTCGAACGGCCGCTACGCCGCCCTCGTCACCGCCGCCGGCGCGGGCTACAGCCGCCACGGCGGCGACGCCGTCACGCGCTGGACGCCCGACCGCACGCGCGAGCACGACGGCTTCTTCCTCTACGTCCGCGACTCCGACTCGGGCCGGACGTGGAGCGCCGCCGCCCAGCCCATCGCCGGCACGCCCGACCGCTACGAGGCGTGGCTCCACACGAACAAGGTCGATATCGCCCGCGTCGACGACTGGATCGAGACGTTCACCGAGGTCTGCGTCTCGCCCGAGGACGACGTCGAGCTCCGCCGCTACACCCTCACCAACTACAGCGACCGGCCGCGCCGGATCGAGCTGACGAGCTACGCCGAGGTCGCCCTCAACGACGCCGACGCCGACCTCGCGCACCCGGCCTTCTCCAAGCTCTTCGTGCAGACGGAGTACGTCCCGACGCACCACGCCCTCCTCGCGTGGCGCCGCCCCCGCAGCGACGAGGAGCCCCACCGCTGGCTCTTCCACACGATCGCCGACGACGCGCTCGACGCGGCGACGGGGCCGCTCGAGTTCGAGACCGACCGCGCGCGCTTCCTCGGCCGCGGTCGCTCCACAGCCGACCCCGCCGCGCTCGACCCCGGCGCCGCGCTCTCGGGCACGCTCGGCCCCGTGCTCGACCCCATCGTCAGCCTCCGCCGCGTCGTCGAGCTCCCGCCGAAGGGGAAGGTCGTCGTGACGTTCGCCCTCGGCGTGGCCGAGAGCCGGGCCGAAGCCCTCCGCCTCGCCGACCGCTACGACCACCCGGAGGCGGCCCGGCGCGCGTTCGACCTCGCGCCGGTCTACGGCCTCATCGAGCTCCAGCACCTCGGGCTCCAGGGCAGCGACGCGCTCTACGCCCAGGCCCTCGCCTCGGCCCTGCTCTACGCCCCACCCTCGCTCCGCGCCGGCTCCGCCACGATCGCAGCGAACCGCCGCAGCCAGCCCGGCCTCTGGGCATACGGCATCTCCGGCGACCTCCCGCTCGTCGTCCTCCGCGTCTCGAAGACCGAGCACATGGAGACGGTCCGCCGTTTCCTGCAGGCCCACGCCTACCTCCGCGCGAAGGGCCTCCACGCCGACCTCCTCCTCCTCAACGAGCACCCGCCGTCGTACGCCGACGAGTTGCAGAAAGCGCTCCTCGACGCCGTGCAGGCGTCGCCCGGCCGGAACCTCCTCAACGAGCGCGGCGGCCTCTTCATCCGCCGCGCCGACGGGCTGCCCGAGGAGGATCTCACGCTCATCCTCGCCGTCGCCCGCGTCGTCGTGGACGGGACGGCGCCGGAGCTCGCCTTCGACGGGCCGCCGCCGCCCGCGCCGCCGCCCGTCCGCGCCCGCCCCGCCTCG
>CAYTJT010000409.1:0-2691 GCA_964438105.1 uncultured Rhodothermales bacterium
ACCCGGCCAAGATCCGCCGCGAGCTCCGCCGCGCCGAAGCCCGCCTCGGCCGGAAAGCCACGTTCTGGGACATCTACAACCACATCCCGCGCGAGACGCGAGGTTACGTTCCGGCCTTCATCGCGACCGCGCTCGTGATGTCGAACCCCGACGCGTTCGGGCTCGACGACGTGCAGGCCGCGCCGCGCTACGAGTTCGACCTGATCCCGGTTCGGGGCGGCACGACGCTCGCCGCCGTCGCCGACAAAGCGGGGACGAGCCTCGGCACGCTCCGCGCGCTCAACCCGGCGCTCCGTCAGTCCCGCGCACCGCGCGCAGAGAGCATCTTCATGGTCCGCATCCCGGCCGGTCACTACGCCCGCTACGCCGCGCAGATCGACGGCCTCGGCACGGCGCGGACGACGAGCACGACGCCGCGCACGGTCGCATACCGCGGCAGCAACCGCCGCGTGATCGCGTTCGCGTCGATGCAGGACAACGCCCGCCTCAGCGGCTCCGGCCCGCAGGCGCCGGTCGTCGCGGTGAGCGAAGTGGCGAACAAAGCACGACAGGGAGAGACGGTCTCCCCCGCCCCGCCGCAGCCCGAGACGCAGCGCATCCGCTACCGCGTCCGGCGCGGCGACACGCTGATCCACATCGCCCGCCGCCACGGCGTCTCCGTCCGGCAGATCCGCAACTGGAACAACATCCGCGGCTCGCACATCCGCATCGGCCAACGGCTGACGATCATCAAGACGCGCAGCAACCGCGGCTGATCGAGAACTCGCCGAAAGACCAAGCGCGGGCGCTCTCGACAGAGCGCCCGCGCTTTTTTGTGACCAGACCGTTTGCATCCGGACGGCTCAGCGCAGCAGCAGCACCTTCTGCATCGCCCGCTGCCCGTCGGCTTCGAGTACGACGAGGTAGACGCCCGACGCGAGTCCCGCGCCGTCGAACGCCGCGCGGTGCGCGCCCGCTGCCATCGGTCCCTCAGCCAACACGGCCACGCGGCGGCCGAGCACGTCGTAGACGGCGAGCCGGACATCGGCGGGCTGCGCGATGCGATAGCCGAAGGTCGCGGCCGAGCGGAACGGGTTGGGGTAGACGGCGTCGAGCGCGAGTCGCTCAGGCTGCGCTTGCGGCACATCGTCCTCGGCGTCGACGAAAAGCGGGTCGTTCGAGACGAAGCGGATCGTCGTGCCGACGGGCGGCGTGGTGCCGTCGCCCGCGAGGTCGGCGAGGACGAAGCCATCGAGCCCGCCGATCACGCCTACGACGAGGCTGCTCGCGCCCTCGTAGCAGAAATCGACGTAGTAGTGCTGCCGCCGGCACTCCTGCCCGTTGTCGGGGTTGATGTCGATCTGATCGTCGCCGTCGGCTTCGGGATCGTACGTCGCGCCGGGGCCGCCGAAGCCGACGGCCGCGTCCGCGAACAGGTCGTACCCGCTCGGGCAGTCCGGCATCATTCCGATCACCCGCTGCGTGACCGGCAGCAGGAGGGTGTCTTCGCCCACGATCACGTCCTGCTCGGCGGGAAACACGTCGGCCCACTGATCCGACGGCTCGGTGTCGTCGAGCGCGCGGAGGAGTGGGATCATCCGCACGTCGTCGCTCGCGTCGTCGCCCTCGCCGAGACCCGTGCGGACGTTCCACACCTCGAACGGCACGCTCACGATGAGGTCCGTGCCGTTGGGGAGCGCGGACGCGTAGACGCCGAGGCACGCGCCGGGCTCGGTGCACGCCTCCGTGAAGCGGATCTCGAAGTCGTCGCTTCCCACTATCTGGAGGTACTGGAGCAGATATTCGAGGTCGTTCTCTGGGTTCGTGAGCACGTAATCGTCCGTCGAGTTCGCGTCGAGCCAGACGGTGTTGCCGGGCGCGAGGTCGTCGGCGCAGCCGGGGTCGTCGGGCGCGTCGGCGCAGACGTCTTCCACGTTGGGATTCTCGGTCTCCACGATCCGCTCGCCCTCTCCGCCGAAGTACTCCGGCTCGTAGCGGTAGATCGAGTACGAGCGGGCGTCGGAGAACAGGCTCTGCTCGATGCCCGCGAGGGCCTGCACGCGCCAGTATACCGTAGTCAGTTCGTTCGCCTTGGGCGCGTCAGGATAGGTGGACGTGCCGACGACGGACCGCCACCGAGCGTCGGCGAAGTCGGGGGTGCTGGCGAACTGCACGCCGTAGCGATCCGCGCCGGGAACGTCGGTCCATTCGAGAAGCACCTCTTCACCGACGACGATGAACTCGCCGTCCTCGGGCCCGACGATTTCGGGCGCGGCGAGCGTGCCGGCGGGCGGGAAAGTGAGCGGGCTCGGGGCGAAGAGGGTGCCCGCGTCGTGGCGGGCCTGCACGGCGTCGGAGGCGGTGCGGAGGTCGGAGATGGAGTCGAAGCGGTCGTCGCCCTGCGCGAAGAGGATCGCGAGGTCGAACGTCCGCGCCTCGCCCGGCGCGAGCGTGAAGGCGTCCGTGGCGAGGAGGTTGCGCCGGTCGCCGGGTGGGTTCGGTTCGCCGTCGCCAGTAGGGTTCACCTCGCTCCAGAACTGCTCGGTGACGGGGTCGCCGGGATACGCCCAAGTCAAGGTGTCGCCGTCTTGCATATAGCCGTAGCCGCCCTCCGTCATCGGTTCGCCGTCGCGCCAGAGACCACGGAGGTAGTTGTAATAGTCCACTCCGCCCGCGGGGTCTGAAGTTGGGCCAAAAGAGCCTGCGAAGTTC
>CAYTJT010000410.1:0-2688 GCA_964438105.1 uncultured Rhodothermales bacterium
GGAGCGCGTTGAAGACCACGACGAGCGTGCTCCCCTCATGGAGTGCCACCGCCGGCCCGATGCCGAGCCCGAAGATCGTCGCGGGCACGAGGAAGGCGACCATCCCGAGGCTCATCCACAGGTTCTGCCGGATGATCCCCCGCGTCTTCCGGCTGAGGCCCACGGCGAAGGGGAGGTGGCGAAGGTCGTCGGCCATGAGCGCCACGTCGGCCGTCTCCAACGCCACGTCGCTCCCGGCCGCGCCCATCGCGATGCCGACGGTCGCGTTCGCCATCGCGGGGGCGTCGTTGACGCCGTCACCGACCATCGCCACCTTCGCCTCTCGGCTGAGCCGCTTGATCGTTTCCACTTTGTCGTCGGGCATGAGGTCGCCGCGCGCCTCGTCGAGCCCGACGGCCTTCGCGACGGCTTCGGCCACGCGCTGGTTGTCGCCGGAGATCATAACCATCCGCTCGATGCCGATCTCGCGGAGCCGAGTGATCGTCTCTCGCGCGGCCTCGCGCGGCGTATCCATCAGCCCGACGACGCCGAGGTAGCGCTCGCCGCGGCGGACGATCATCGTCGTCCGGCCCTCGGTCTCCAGACGCTCGACGGTCTGGCGGACGGCCTCGGGGAGTGGGGGTCCCTCGACTTCGGCGAAGAGATCATCTTTGCCGATGTAGACGGCCTCGCCGCCGAGGTCGGCGCGGATGCCGCGCCCGGTGATGCTCTGGAGACCCGTCGCCTCGGCGGGGGCTACACCCTCGGCCTCGCCGTGCCGGACGACGGCCTTCGCGAGCGGGTGGTCGCTCAGCCGCTCGACGGCGACGGCGGTCGTGAGCAACTCGTCCTCCGTCGCGCCCTCGGCAGGCACCACGTCCGTCACGCGAGGTTCGCCCTCGGTGAGCGTTCCGGTCTTGTCGAAGGCAATCGCCGAGAGCTGCCCGAGGTTTTCGAGCGGCCCGCCGCCTTTGACGAGGACGCCGCCGCGCCCGGCCCGCGCCACGCCTGCGAGTACGGCGCTCGGAGTGGCAATCGCGAGCGCGCAGGGTGAGGCGGCCACGAGGACCGCCATCGCCCGGTAGAAACTCTCGGCGAAGGTCTCGTCGATGGCGACCCACGCGAAGAGCAGAAGGCCTACGAGGGCAAGTACGGCGGGTACGAAGACACGTTCGAACTTGTCCGTGAACCGCTGCGTCGGACTCCGCTCCGTCTCGGCTTCCGTCACCATCTGCACGACCCGGGCGAGCGTGGACTCGTTCGCCGCCTTGGTCACGACCACCTCCAGCGCGCCGCTGCCGTTGATGGTGCCTGCGAAGACGCGGTGGTCGGCGTCGAGCGCCTGCGGATCGGAGAGGGCGGCCTCGGCGTCGTCCACGGGCCGCTTGTCGACGGGCACGCTCTCGCCGGTGACAGGGGCCTGGTTGACAGCGCTCGTGCCTTTGACGACGAACCCGTCGGCGGGGAGGCGCTCGTTCGTCTTGACGACCACGGTGTCGCCGACGACGAGCTCCTCGACGGGTACTTCCTGCTCGGTGGGGCCGATCCTCGGCCCTCCGTCTCGCCGGACCGTCGCCGTATCGGGGGCGAGCTCGGCGAGGGCCTCGATGGCCTTACGGGCGCGGCCCATCGCGTAGCCCTCGAGCGCGTGACCAATCGAGAAGAGGAACAGCAGCAGCGCACCCTCGAACCACTCGCCGAGGGCGGCGGCCCCGGC
This sequence comes from uncultured Rhodothermales bacterium, assembly GCA_964438105.1. Classification (GTDB taxonomy): domain Bacteria; phylum Bacteroidota; class Rhodothermia; order Rhodothermales; family JANQRZ01; genus JBBSMX01. Next base: position 1,697 of record CAYTJT010000410.1, read on the forward strand.
CGCGGCCACGAGCATGAGGAAGTCGATCTCGAAGCGACCCGCGCGAACGGAGTCCCACGCCTCGCGCACGGTGAACCACCCGCCGAAGAAGTAGGCCCCGATGAAGAGCGCGAGCGGCACCCACTCGGTGACGTCGGTGAATGCCTCCAGCACCCAGCCGAGTCCGACACAGACGCCGCTCAACACGGCGAAGATGAGCTCGGTCCGCTCGCCGAAGATGCCGCCGTGGGCGTGGCCGTGTGCCCCCGGCGCGTGATCGTGCCCGGCGTGGCTCGCCAGCGGGACCTGCTCGGCAGGAACCGGAGTCGGGACCGTCACACCGAGGTCGGCGAGCGCCCGTCGGAGTGCCGTCTCGTCCGTAGCCTCGCGGTCGAACTCGATGCGGATCGGGCCGGTCGCGTTGGCCTCGGCCTCGACGACGCCCGGCTGCTGCTTCAGCCGCTCCGTCACGGTGCGTGCGCGGCGCTGGTGGAGAAGCCCGTCGCCCCCCCATAGCACGTGGCCGTAGCGCCCCGTGATGCGGGCTCCGGCGCGCTCGGCGATGCGCCGGATGCGCGGGAGGGCGAGCCGGTCCGGGTCGTAGTGGATGCAGACCTGGGCCGGCTCGCCGTTCGCGGCCGGTACGACGTGAGCGCGGTCCACGCCTTCGGTGGCCGCGAGGTCGTCAGTGAGCCGAGCGACGCAGGCGTCGCGGGCGTCGGGGACGTCCGGGAGGAGAACGGGGAGTTCAAGGCGAATGGATTCGGGCATGGGGAGAGGTCGGTTCAGCCGGAGTAGACGGCGACGAGAGCGAAGAGGGTGCCGAAGAGAATCGGCTCCTCGCGCTCCAGCACGAGTCCACTCGCGTCGAGCAGGGGACCGAGGCGACCGTTGAGGTCGGTGGCGATGACGTTGGCGACGGCACTCGCAGCCCGCCGGATGAGCGACGGCTCGGCCGCGTCGGCGAGGAACTTGTCGAAGACGCCGACGCGCCCGCCGGGGCGGAGCACGCG